>NZ_JBJXVK010000086.1:0-205 GCF_046159765.1 Pectobacterium artocarpous | reverse complement strand
CGTAAGGACACTAACACCTGAAGCTAGCGCGTCTACCAATTCCGCCACCTTCGCACTGAAAACGTTGCTTGTCTTATGCAATAAAACTGTTTTATGCAGTAAGACCGCTTTATGCGGAAAATCAGCTTATGCGCTAAAGCTATCATGACATGGTGCGAAGAGAGGGACTTGAACCCTCACGTCCGTAAGAACACTAACACCTGAA
>NZ_JBJXVK010000085.1:0-208 GCF_046159765.1 Pectobacterium artocarpous | reverse complement strand
ACGGTCTTGTGAGTGCCCACACAGATTGTCTGATTAAATTGTTAAAGAGCAGGGCCACAATTGCTCGTGGCGCGGGCCGCATAGTTTATGCGTTTCCGCTGTGAAGTCAAGTCATGACTGACTGCCTTCGTTGAATCTTTTTGCTGTCACCACAACCGCGCGTCGCCGTTGCCGTGTCAGTGGAGGCGCATTATAGGGACTTCTCGGC
>NZ_JBJXVK010000084.1:0-211 GCF_046159765.1 Pectobacterium artocarpous | reverse complement strand
ATTGGTCACTTCTGAGACAACTGTTACTGGAATGAAAGATGGAACATTACGAGAAAAGGCATATAAAAATGTTTCTGAAACAGGGGATGTTGTTTTACCTACTTTACGAAATATGCTATTAAAGTCAGACAAACATTCATTTGCGGAGCATTCCAAGGTCACCATTATTGGCGAGGAACTTGCTAGCACCATTAACCTGCAACAATTGTTG
>NZ_JBJXVK010000083.1:0-211 GCF_046159765.1 Pectobacterium artocarpous | reverse complement strand
AAGTATATTGAATTTCCCTGCAGTATTTATAGCTGGGGTGATCACCACCCTTTTGGTTATTGGGATAAGGGAATCAGCCAACGTAAACAACATTATTGTCGTCATTAAGGTCACGGTTATATTGTTGTTTATTGGTTTCGGACTTTTTTACATTGTTCCGGAAAATCTTGACCCGTTTATTCCTGAAAATACGGGGACGTTTGGCCAGTAC
>NZ_JBJXVK010000082.1:0-215 GCF_046159765.1 Pectobacterium artocarpous | reverse complement strand
AATGACGCAGGAAATCGGCCAGCGTCAGGCGTGGCTCGACCGTTTCAGCGACGGGTTGGCCGTTGACGGTGCAGCGAATATCACGATCGGTCACCGTAAGCTCTCCAATCTCGCCGCACGGGACAAAGTGGAATAGGCGAGAACCTCGACAAGCGCGCGCCGGTAGTCGGCCGATGCGTGGATGTCGTCATGTGCGTTGACCTCGCTTGCGGCCT
>NZ_JBJXVK010000081.1:0-218 GCF_046159765.1 Pectobacterium artocarpous | reverse complement strand
CGAATCGACGATGCTGATCGACGCGACGCAGAAGTATCCGATGGCGCCGCTTGCCCTGCCCACGCGGGAATACATGGAGCAGGCGCATGCGATCTGGGACGAGCTCGGTCTGCCGGCGCTCAAGATGAAATCGCCGTGGCACGGCTACACGCTCGGCGACTGGACGGATACGTGGGAGCGTTTCGCGCGCCGTGCCGCGCAGGGAGAGTGGGAACAGA
>NZ_JBJXVK010000080.1:0-222 GCF_046159765.1 Pectobacterium artocarpous | reverse complement strand
GCCTGGCGTGTTGTCACAGATTAACAAATCCTTTGCCGATGCCAATATCAATATTTTTGCCCAAAGTCTGATGACTGAAGAAGATGTGGGCTATTTGGTGATGGATGTGGGTAGCGGCGATTCTGCGCAAGCGGTTGAAGCACTCAAAAATATCCCAGAAACCATTCGTGTGCGGGTATTGTTTTAATTGAAAATGCTTAAATTTTTTGAAATAGAGAAACC
>NZ_JBJXVK010000079.1:0-223 GCF_046159765.1 Pectobacterium artocarpous | reverse complement strand
GTCGACAGCGAGAGTGCGGGCAAGCGCCGCCCTTTGCCTCATGCCGCCCGAGAGCTCTTTTGGATACTTTTTTTCAACCTCGTAAAGCCCGAATTTTTTCAGCAGGCCGAGAGCGGTTTCCTTCGTTTCCGGGCCTAGTTTTTTGGAAATGTGCAAACCGATTAAGACGTTTTCCTCAATGGTTTTCCAGGGAAATAAATAATCCTGCGGGAGCATATAACCG
>NZ_JBJXVK010000078.1:0-227 GCF_046159765.1 Pectobacterium artocarpous | reverse complement strand
AACTGGCTTATTCGGGCTTCATCAACTGGTTGGCTAATGGTGATCTGGAGCAGTATTATCAGACCTTTCGCTGGAAGGGTTGGCAGAACGACATGGTACAGCTTCAGATAGGACAAGTATTCGCCTATTATCCACCGCTTTGGACGGAAGAGGGCAGCGGCGAGAGCAGCAGCAAAGCTCCTGTAGCTGTGGAAGAAGCCTGGAAAGCAGCATTGGCTGGGAAATGA
>NZ_JBJXVK010000077.1:0-235 GCF_046159765.1 Pectobacterium artocarpous | reverse complement strand
AGAGAGAGTCCTTCGAGCCGCACCGCCAGCTTCCAGCGCGTGAGTTTCTCGTCGCCGACGAGCGTGCGCGTGCGCCAGCTCACGCGTTCGAGCGCGTCGGGCGCGCGCTCGAACGCGGCCTGGCCCCGCGGCAACTGCTGCGCGGTCGGCGTCGCAGGCGATGGCTGCGGCAGGGCGAACACGTAGTAGCCCTGGTTTTTCACATCGGACTGCTTGCGGTGAAACGCCTTGCGCC
>NZ_JBJXVK010000076.1:0-245 GCF_046159765.1 Pectobacterium artocarpous | reverse complement strand
ACGAGCCCGGCGAGCCGGGTCGTCACTTGTGCCTCCTCGGGCGCAAGCGCCTGCACGGCCCCCCGGTGAAAGATCTCGCCCTCGACGGCGCCGCGCTCGAGCACCTTCCGCTCGGCCTCGTCGATCTGGTCAAGCCGCGCCGCCAGCAGTGCCTTCAGCGTGGGCGGCACGTCGACGTCCCCGTTGCCGGCTGCCAACGCCAGCATCTCGGAGATGAAGAGCGGATTGCCACCCGCGGCGCGGGC
>NZ_JBJXVK010000075.1:0-248 GCF_046159765.1 Pectobacterium artocarpous | reverse complement strand
CCGGGCTGCACGATTGGATCCAATGACCGCGCTTCGTCATGGGTGAGGCTTCAGCTGGATCAGAGCCTGTTGTTATACTGCGAAGATCTTGAAAACCTGCCTGATTCTGAGCCTTCTGGCGCTCCCACTGCTTGCCCAGGAGCCGGTCCGATACGAACTGCAATTTCCAAATGCCATCCATCACGAAGCCGAGATCCGCGCGACCTTTGGCGGCATCCGACAGCCCGTGCTGGAAGTAGTGATGAGCA
>NZ_JBJXVK010000074.1:0-255 GCF_046159765.1 Pectobacterium artocarpous | reverse complement strand
ATCCCCAACTCTACCCATTTGCTCTGTATTCGTATTTATTCCGACGGACCACAACATCATACCCGGACCCATCGATCCAACCAGCATCACATCATCCCAGCAACCAGCATCTCAGACTCGTCAGCATCTGTACAACATAATCAGCATTTTCTATCTCCACGAGGTGGCTCCATGGCTCCATGTGGCGCCCCGTGCTTTATCTACCCGGCACTGTGTCCGCGTGTCTCGATCCCGATGCTCCACTCTTCGCTCGTC
>NZ_JBJXVK010000073.1:0-255 GCF_046159765.1 Pectobacterium artocarpous | reverse complement strand
CGCGCAAGACGTATGTGAACTTTCTCAACGAAGTTCGCGTGAGCAACGCCTGCCAGATGCTGATACGCCAGGAACTTGCGGTGGACCAGATTGCCAGTCGCTCGGGATTCACGAATGCCTCGAACTTTAACCGAATTTTCAAAAGGATTGCCGGCAAGACGCCGCTGGCGTTCAAGAAGCAGGCCAGAGGGTAAATTCCAGATTGAAGATTGAAGATTGCAAATTCAATTTGGATCTAATTTTCAATTTTCAATC
>NZ_JBJXVK010000072.1:0-262 GCF_046159765.1 Pectobacterium artocarpous | reverse complement strand
CACGTCGTCGCCGAACAGCGCCGCGATGTGGCGGTCGCGTTCGGGGTCGCCGCCGACGAAGTCGAGCGCGGTGAACTCGGCGGCAGGATAGGTCACCACGGCGCCGCGTGGCGATTCCTTCAGTGTGCGGCCGCCGCGCGGATCGCGCCGTCGCTGCAGCCAATCCTGCATCGCGAGCAGCGCCTCCGGCGTCGCCGAGCCGCGCTCGGCGAGCGGGATGCAGTAGCGGTTGTAGCCGGCGATGCGGCGCGCGGCCTCGACG
>NZ_JBJXVK010000071.1:0-269 GCF_046159765.1 Pectobacterium artocarpous | reverse complement strand
ATACGGGACCGCGCCCGCGCCGCCGTCCGCAGAGCCGACATCCCCCGACGAGAACGACCGATGAGCTCGGGGGACCGCGAGAACGTCGAGGAGTTCCTGCGCAACGTCTTCCGCTCGCGCGGTCGGCGGCCCGTGCCCAGGGTCCCGATCGTCCCCATCCTCGGCGTCCTCGTCCTGCTCATCGCGCTACAGAGCGCGTTCTACACGATCGCTCCGGAGGAAGTGGGCGTCGTGTTGCGGCTCGGGAAGTACGTCCGCACGACGGAGCC
>NZ_JBJXVK010000070.1:0-272 GCF_046159765.1 Pectobacterium artocarpous | reverse complement strand
AGCAAAATTCTCCGCAAGACGAGCCCTGGGTGGTGTCCCCCTTTGTCGATCTAGTCAGCCCTCCGTATGCTAAAGTGAAAAATCATTATGCTTGTGGGTAGTCGCTTGGTTTGGACAAGACGGCTTGTGCTTATCCGGTTGTTTCAGCAAGCCACTAGCGGTAGTGTAGGGGATGGCGCGCCCGTCATTTCCGAAGACTCTGCGCGAATTCCAGGCGAAGTTCGGTAGTGAAGAAGCCTGCCAACAGTATTTGGCCTCCTGACGCTGGCCGG
>NZ_JBJXVK010000069.1:0-275 GCF_046159765.1 Pectobacterium artocarpous | reverse complement strand
CCCAACTTTCGCGATATCGGGCGTACAGCCATGGTGTACCGCAAGGACTGGTTTGACAAGCTGAAGCTGGATGTACCGAAAACGCTGGATGACTGGTACGAAGTGATGCGTTCCATTCGCAAGGATGATCCTGATGGTAACGGCAAGGAAGATACGTATGGAACGGTGCTGTTCAAAAAGTACAACGAAGGTGTATCCTCTCCGCTTACACGAATCGCCGTAAGTATCGGTGGGGTGAACAAATGGGGTGTGGACGACGCGGGCAAACTTACGCC
>NZ_JBJXVK010000068.1:0-285 GCF_046159765.1 Pectobacterium artocarpous | reverse complement strand
TCTCCCGTGTAGAGCTAGAAATCGGAAGGATTGCTCAGGGCTGTCTGGGGGAAAATACCCGCAGAACCCCGCAGAACCCCGCACGGACGTGATCCGCCTTCATGCTCTAGAAGTAGCGGGGCGTAAAACGCCGCCCCCCAGCGCACTCATCGTCCACGACGCAGCCGGCTCCTCCGCCGCCAACCAGCTGGCTAACCCACAGCGGCCGTACCAACCCGTAACACCATCAGATCGCGGCGCCGTGGTCTCGTCCGACGCCAGCGGCGTCCGGTCTTCTGATGGTTA
>NZ_JBJXVK010000067.1:0-317 GCF_046159765.1 Pectobacterium artocarpous | reverse complement strand
CGATGGTAGTGTGGGGCTTCCCCATGTGAGAGTAGGGAACTGCCAGGCATCAAATAAAACAAGAAGCTCAGTCGAAAGACTGAGCTTCTTGTTTTATCTGCTGTTTGTCGGTGAGTGCTCTCTGGAGTAGGACAAATCCGCCGGGAGCGGATTTGCACGTTGCGAAGCAAGGGCCCGAAGGGTGGCGGGCAGGACGCCCGCCATAAACTGCCAGGCATCAAATAGTGGAGGGCCCCTGTCGAGAGACAGGGGCTTTTTGCTGTGTGCGTATTGGCGAGAACAAAACCGTCAAAATCAAACAACAGTAGGTAATCTTG
>NZ_JBJXVK010000066.1:0-355 GCF_046159765.1 Pectobacterium artocarpous | reverse complement strand
ACTGTTCAGCTGTCATGTTTCAATTTTCAGCTTGTTCCAGATTGTTAAAGAGCAATATCTTAAACCCTGACTATTGCTAATCAGTTTTAAGATATGAGGTAAGTGTGTTACTTACTGAAGACCTCCGCTTTCACCGGACTGGTCGGATGCGCTGGCGTCCCCTAGGGGATTCGAACCCCTGTTACCGCCGTGAAAGGGCGGTGTCCTAGGCCTCTAGACGAAGGGGACACGACACCGTACTTTGTTGACGCTTTTGCTCGTTATTTTCATCAGACAATCTGTGTGAGCACTGCACTCAACCCACATCTTCTTGGTAAGGAGGTGATCCAACCGCAGGTTCCCCTACGGTTACCTT
>NZ_JBJXVK010000065.1:0-412 GCF_046159765.1 Pectobacterium artocarpous | reverse complement strand
AAGGTAACCGTAGGGGAACCTGCGGTTGGATCACCTCCTTACCAAGAAGATGTGGATTGAGTGCAGTGCTCACACAGATTGTCTGATGAAAATAACGAGCAGAAATACCTTGATAGGCTTGTAGCTCAGGTGGTTAGAGCGCACCCCTGATAAGGGTGAGGTCGGTGGTTCAAGTCCACTCAGGCCTACCAACTCTTCCGTGAGTGGGATGCAAGGTATCTGTAAGCAACGATGGGGCTATAGCTCAGCTGGGAGAGCGCCTGCTTTGCACGCAGGAGGTCTGCGGTTCGATCCCGCATAGCTCCACCATTAAAAAAAACTTCAGAGCGTATTGGCAACAGTATGCTGCGAAGTATTTTGCTCTTTAACAATCTGGAACAAGCTGAAAATTGAAACATGACAGCTGAACAGT
>NZ_JBJXVK010000064.1:0-523 GCF_046159765.1 Pectobacterium artocarpous | reverse complement strand
GCGTGATCTGATCCTGAGATTGAGCAAAAGTTCGATTTATTCAACAAAGCCGATCCCTGGTTTAATTTGGCCGTTGAGGAGTGCATTTTTCGCCAGATGTCCACCACGCAGCGGGTACTGTTTTTATGGCGCAATGCGGAAACGGTGGTATTAGGTAACATTTCACACACCAGTTAATTGCCTTTAAGGTGTTGTTTTATGTCAGGGTTAAAACCTCATATATACATTCGGGTATCGAAAGCAAATCAGGTTCAAGGCTCCGGTTTAGATGAACAAGAAGCAAGAATACGTGAGTACATAAAGGGAAAGAGTCATTTGTTCAATGGTGAACCCATCGTTTGGAAAGATGAGGGGGTATCTGCATATGGTTTAAAGAATGTTGAAATCGGTCAACTTGCGAAGTTTATTAGTGAGGTAGAGCAAGGCCGAATTGGTGATGGTAACTGTCTAATCATTTACAGCCTTGATTGAATCGCTATTGGTTTGTTAGACACCTCAGAGTCATTTAAAATGACTTAAAAAA
>NZ_JBJXVK010000063.1:0-649 GCF_046159765.1 Pectobacterium artocarpous | reverse complement strand
CCAGCGACGTCATGCACGCCTTTATCGTCAATCGCCTTAACCAACTGCGCCAGATGGCGGGTTTCAACCTGTGCGATATCCATCGCGCCAATCGCGGGGAAAACGTAGCGTTTCAGGCAGGTAAGAATTTTATCGGCGTGCGCGTCCGACCAGAGTTTCAGGCTGCTGGTGTGCCATGTCAGAGCGACATTCTGGAATGTTCGGGATTCCTCAACGGCGGGGTTGTTCGTTTTGCGAAGCTGAGAAGGGCTGATGCCGGACGCCAGCAGCTTACGCGCTGCATCGCGCTTTTCACGGGCTTCCGCCAGCGTAGTTTGCGGGTAGGGGCCAAAAGCCAGACGGCTTTCTTTACCGCCGAGGCGATACCGGAAATACCATAGCTTAGCGCCGCTGGTGGATACCGTGAGGTACAGACCTTGCGAATCGGTGAGCTTGTAAGATTTTGCGAGAGGTTTCGCGGATCGGACTTTGCTGTCAGTTAACATATGAGGGTCACTCCCGTTCATCGAACTGAATGACCCGCAATCTGACCCACAAATTCCCCGATACGAAGGGATAAATCAAAACGCATCGGAAAAGATTTTTACGCCAACTTATTGAATCGCAACAATATAGGGATTGATAAGGAAGCATAAAAAAGGAAAGGTGG
>NZ_JBJXVK010000062.1:0-857 GCF_046159765.1 Pectobacterium artocarpous | reverse complement strand
GGAGCGCCGCGATGCGGGACGGCGGCGTCAGGCTCGGCTGTTTGGTTACGACAGCGAACAGAACCTGTGCGAAGTGTCGCAGATAGCGCCGGGACCGGGTGAGACGCTGAAGGTGCAGGATGCGGTGGTGCAGTCATCGGCGCGGTACGATGCAGCGGGCCGGGTGGTTGAGCGGGGGCATACGCAGTACCGGTATGATGACTGCGGGCGTCTGACGGTGAGGCGGGAAACGCGGCCGGGGTTCAGGCCGAAGGAAACGCATTTTGACTGGGACGTGCAGGACCGTCTGGTACGGGTGGACTTGCCGGACGGGGCACGGTGGCGGTATCGTTACGATGCGTTTGGTCGCCGGGTGAGCAAGGTGCGCGAGGGCCAGGTGCCGTCGGCGCAGGCGGTAGCGCGGGTGGCGTACCGGTGGGATGGTGACCAGCTTATCGGTCAGCAGCAATACCGGGCAGACGGGTCAGCGGCGCGGGAAGTGCAGTGGGTGTATGAGCCGGGTAGTTTCCGGCCGCTGGCGCAGGTGGAGGCGGAGGGAGGCAGTACCCAACTGCACTACATCGTGACAGACCTAACGGGAACCGCGAGAGAGCTGTGCAGCGAGGAAGGGGAGGTCCGCTGGCGCGGGGAGCAGGGACTGTGGGGCGCACACCGCGAAGAGCGACGGCCTATCCCGCTGCGTCGCTACCTGGGTGATGCGGCGAACGAGGAAGTGTACTGCGAGTTGCGTTATCAGGGGCAACTGTTTGATGCGGAAACGGGGCTTTACTACAACCGGCATCGTTACTATGATGCAGAGAGCGGACAGTATTTGTCGCCGGACCCGATAGGGCTGGGTGGGGGGATAAGGCCTCAAG
>NZ_JBJXVK010000061.1:0-942 GCF_046159765.1 Pectobacterium artocarpous | reverse complement strand
CTGCCAATCCGGTGCGTGGAAAGGCAGTCAAAAAGCCACACAAAAAAACTGTAAATGGGGGGCACGAACAAGCCAAGATTTAGGGCCATTCATCTACGGAAACAACTTTAGCATTTGTCCTATTGGATTTTATATGGCAGGCATGGCCATAGATGCAACGTCAGTTGGGGCGCAGGACTGGGATTCTGGATGGCCATATTGTTGCGAACTATGAGCCTGCCAATCCGGTGCGTGGTCGGGGGGTGAAAAATCACAGGGCGCGTTGTGTGGTTTTGCCTCAGATGACCACATGTCTGGTAATATTAATATCTATCTTTGTCAGGGACACAATCCTTCTATTTCTTGTCCTCAAGACTATGTTAAATCGAGAATTTTTCAGGCAGACTCAAACTTTTTGTACTCCTGTGTAATCACTAAAAGCTTATCTGGGGGATAGTTTTGCCACTTTTGCATTTGATATTGCTTACCCCGCTTTAATGATGAACATTACGGCAATGTTTTTAGGCCGGTTCTCATCTGCAGTAGGCACTTGTTTGGAAGCGTCCAGCCCAATCACAGAGTGATACCACCCTTGGAAGCTACCGCTCACAAGCGCTCCATTGCGTTGGATGTAATAAAATGAACCTGTAGGAATGTCAGTGCTGTAATCAAACGTTTTAAAGTGACCGCTAATATTACGTATGGCATCGTTCTGAGCAGATAAGATGCTGCGTGAAGCGTCTGTATCGACGCTGGCGCCATTGTCCCATCCGCGAGGAAAGTAACCCCTAAAATCCGGCACATGGCCAGAGGCATAGAGGCTGGCAAGTACAGGATTTTGCGGGATATTAAATGTCTGTCCATTCAGCTCCAGCCAGCCATCTGGAGGGTTCGAAGTCCCCCACATGGTGATGGTGCCGGGCTGAACGGATGAGATGGATTTCCACGCACCGGATTGGCAGG
>NZ_JBJXVK010000058.1:0-1189 GCF_046159765.1 Pectobacterium artocarpous | reverse complement strand
TGTAAGCGCACCCGTTTTAGTTCCACACACTTTTTGAGATTTCCGGGTTTTCAGCCATCAGCCGATATTCCTCCGGCGTCAGATTATTCAGCGATTCATGGGGACGCTCGCTGTTATATTCATGCAGCCAGCGCTCCGTAATTTCCCTGACCTCATTCAGTGTTCTGAACTGGTAAAAATCCAGTACTTCTGTTCGATACGTCCGGTTAAAACGCTCGATAAAGGCATTCTGTGTTGGCTTGCCCGGCTTAATAAATTCCAGAGCTACACCATGCTCTTCCGCCCATTGTGCCAGCGTCAGCGACACCAGCTCTGGACCGTTATCCATCCGCATCTTTAGCGGATATCCTCGGTTCGCCACTATCCTGTCCAACACACGAACAACGCGTTGAGCCGGGATATTCAGGTCAATTTCTATCGCCAGCACTTCTCGATTAAAATCATCCACCACGTTGAACGTGCGAAAACGCCTGCCACACACCAGTGCATCATGCATAAAATCGACTGACCAGCTCTGATTCAGGTGTTCCGGCGTCACCAGCGGTGCTGGGTTACGCATGGGCAAACGTTGCTTTCCTTTACGACGAAAATTCAGTTTCAGTAAGCAATAAATACGATGAACGCGTTTATGGTTCCACGCATGTCCCTGCCTGCGTAGCTTCTGGAACAACTTCTTGAAGCCGTATCGCGGATAGCGTTCCGCCATTTCAGTCAGTGCCTGAATGACCGACTCATCACGCCGGGTGTCAGGCTGATAAAAATAAACCGTCCTGCTCAACGATAACGTCCTGCATGCCTGGCGGATGCTCATCGTAAACTGTGTGGTCAGATAACTGACGAGCTCACGCTTTATCGCTGGTTTTAAAGCTTTTTTTCAATAACATCTTTGAGTGCCCGGCACTCCAGACTTAAGTCGGCAAACATCTGTTTCAGGCGCCGGTTTTCGTCCTCAAGATCTTTCATCTTTTTGATATCAGAGGCTTCCATACCACCAAACTTTGCTTTCCAGTTGTAGTACGAGGCTTCAGATATTCCCGCTTCGCGGCAGACATCTTTTACTGTTCTGCCGGCTTCGACAGACTTCAAAACAGCGATGATCTGGTGTTCAGTAAATCGGGCTTTACGCATGGCGATCTCCTCACAGGGACATAATCAGTATGTCGGAAGATCTCTAAAAGTGAATGGTTCG
>NZ_JBJXVK010000056.1:0-1282 GCF_046159765.1 Pectobacterium artocarpous | reverse complement strand
GGACAGTATTTGTCGCCGGACCCGATAGGGCTGGGTGGGGGGATAAGGCCTCAAGCATATGTTCATAATCCGCTGGAGTGGGTTGATCCGTTTGGCTTAAGTGGCTCTCCTGCTGAATTATTGAAGAGAAAAATGCGTGCGCTTGAGAAAGCGCAGAAAACATCAGTCAATGTAAGAGAATTGCCTGATGGACGTATCCGTTATTACGATAAGGAAGCACCAGCAAGGACAGCAGGACCTACTCGTGGCCGTTCCCATGTAACAGAGTGGAATCCAGCGAATGGTAATGTTAGAAGCTGGGAAGAGACTTATGATCATTCGGGCAAAGTTAATCGTGTTCATCCTAAAATGAGTAATGGGGAAGTTTTAGATAAACCACATTATCCACCGACAAAAGCAGATATTGATGCTGGAAAATCAACCCCCTCAGGTAAAGCTATAGATCAGAGTAAGCAATGTAAGGGGAAAAAATGAAGAAAGATCTGAAACGATTATTTCTTGATGGATTAGATTTCCTCTTGAAACAAGGCTATCAACCTTCAAGTATTGCTAGATATTCTTATGAATTTTATCTTGATTATGACATTGATGATGAAAAGTTAGAGTATGTGGTTGGTTATCTGAAAGGAATGGATGCAGGGCCTGAGTTTGAATTAACTGAAGATGAGTTGAATGAATTTATAAAGAATAACTTATCTTAATAATAATGCCGGAAGCGATCACCCGATCCTTCCGGCTATTTTATTTTTAGCGGCTTGTATTATTACGCCAACATAGTCTCCTGTTCTGCCCGAATGGTTATCTTACCGGGCAGCACGTCAATATTTAACGGCTGGCCGAGTAACCCGCTCTGGGTGAGCCAGTCGCCCGCCAGTGCCAGTTCATCGCCCGTTAACGTCAGTTCCGGCAGTTCACCGTGGTGGAAAGTGGTCTTGATGCTCATCGTGCGCCCTCCACGTTCAGGCCGCCGGGAAAGCGGTTAAGCCAGCTTGCGGCCGCACGTTCATCAAACGGCGCGATGCTGAGGGCTTGCAGGTTGCCCCAGAGTTCATGGATATCCTGCGTGGTAATGACAATGCAGCCGTTGCAGTTCAGCCACACGTCAGCGGGAGAAGAGCGGCGGCGCAGTAACGGCAGCGGGTTTTCACTGTGCCATGAATGGAGCCCGACGGGGCTGTTGCAGCGTCAGGCGCTGGAAGGGGCGGACGGCCGGGTGAATGACGTGCTGGAGCGCCGCGATGCGGGACGGCGGCGTCAGGCTCGGCTGTTTGGTTACGACAGC
>NZ_JBJXVK010000055.1:0-1303 GCF_046159765.1 Pectobacterium artocarpous | reverse complement strand
GGCTGAGGGATCCCCACAAACCCAGTGCTAATAAACCAGCACCATATTTCGATAGGTGCTGGTGAGTTGGGCTAAAATACTCTCCAGTTTTACCCGCAATGCTATTTGAGGTGAATGCCGCAAGACATTTTCCGCCAGTGTCAAAAACGATATCACTCTTCGACTTTTAAGGCTGTTCGCCTGATAATGAAGATGAAGACCTTTATTTTCAAAATGATACCCTAATAACCAGAGAACAATGGATGCCAGTGTCGCCAGCAGACTTAGCACCCAAAGCCGCTCACCCGTTTTGCTTCCACAGGCGCGTAAGCCAAAGCCAAATCTCTCACTCTTTTCATCACGAAAGTTTTGTTCAATCTGCATGCGTCTGCTGTAGAGTTTCATGATTTCACGGGGCTTGAACTCATCAGCACTGGTAAATATCAGCCACGGCTCTTTAGCTGACGCTCGCTGTTCTTTTTCTGTTGTGGGATAGCCCGGTTTCCCCTTGCGACGCTGGCTTTTTCGGCCTTTCGGCGCTTTTTTATAAAGATAAAAATGTCCGTTGCATTGCGCCTTTTTTGAACGCGCCAGCGTACCGCTTCCCAGATATTCCGCCCGCGCCGTGCCAGCACCGTCTTTCATGTTCAGCCAGTGCTCCGGGCCATGATGAAGGCAAAATTTTACGTTTCCCCGGATGCGGCCAATAAAGTCCCATCCCAGTGCTTTGATATGCCGAAACCATCCATTGTGGAAGCCGGCGTCGGTGATGAGGGTGACTTTCGTTTGTGGGGCGATGGCACGGGCAAGCGCGTCAAGAAAGGCCTTCTGTATCAAAATATTGTTTTGCTTTTCTGACGGAACCACCTGACTCATCAAGGGGATAGCGCGACCATCACAGACAAGGCTGGCACGCAGGACATGAAAAGCCTGAGAGGGATAGCCACTCCAGTCAACGGCGATAACACACCACGGCATGTTTTGGGTCATCATGGACGTAATCTGATTAAATATTTTCGGGATATCGTTATGAAGCGCAGTGTTTCCCAAAAGGCGGTCAACCCGTTTTATTTTATCTTTCACGCGAGCAGGGCCGGGTAAATAACGCCCGATACAGGTGAGTGAAAGCGTCGCACCGCTTATCAACGCAGCGGTGGAATCAATAAGCGCATGTTGTCGATATTGATGCGTTGAAGCTAAAGCGTTACGGAAAAAAGTCTGGCATACTTTACGGACAGGCATAGGGTGATCTCATTGAATTTTTGGCGAAAATCAGTAGATCATAAAACTCTATGCCTGTCTTGTTTTCTGGGGATTCCTCAGC
>NZ_JBJXVK010000054.1:0-1315 GCF_046159765.1 Pectobacterium artocarpous | reverse complement strand
GACCCTGTAAATAATTCTGTGTAATTGCCATCCGATTAAAGGTGGTCGCTCAGGCGGTCACCGAACTCGATAATAAAACGGCTCATCGCCAGCCGCCAGTTCTGGATTGGCATGCTCCATTTTTTTGACGCCGACTGTATCGCCAGATAAACCACTTTTCGCACTGAATCATCCGTCGGGAATACCTTACGTTTCTTTATCGCCTGCCGTATCACGCTATTCAGCGACTCGATGGCATTCGTCGTGTAAATGGCCTTGCGGATATCTGGTGGGTAACCGAAGAAGGTATTGAGGTTTTCCCAGTGCGCGCGCCAGCTTTTGCTGATTTGCGGGTATTTCTCATCCCACACATCCGCGAACTTGTCCAGCGCCATCAATGCAGCTTCCTCTGTCGGTGCCTGATACACCGTTTTCAGCCCGCTGGTGACCCCTTTGTAGTCCTTCCACGAGACATACTTCAGGCTGTTGCGCACCATGTGGATGATGCATAGCTGGATATGTGTTTGCGGGTAGACGCTGTTTATCGCATCCGGGAAGCCTTTCAGACCGTCCACGCAGGCAATCAGGATATCCTGAAGACCACGATTTTTCAGCTCCGTCAGTACATTAAGCCAGAACTTCGCCCCTTCATTTTCTGCCAGCCACATACCCAACAGCTCTTTCTGGCCTTCGGTATTAATGCCCAGCGCAAGGAACACCGCTTTGTTAATCACACTGCCGCTGTGACGAACCTTCACCACAATACAGTCAAGATAAACAATGGGATAAAGTGAATCTAACGGACGATTTTGCCATTCGGCCACCTGCTCTTTAACCGCATCGGTGACTTTAGATATCAGCGTGGGCGAGACATCGGCATCGTACATTTCTTTGAACGTGGCGACAATTTCCCGCGTGGTCATGCCTTTGGCGTAGAGAGACAAGATCTGGCTGTCCATCTGGGTGATACGCGTCTGATTTTTCTTTATCAGTTGCGGCTCGAAGGTGTTTTCGCGGTCACGTGGTGTGCTCAGTTCAATCTCACCATCGTCGCATAACACGGTTTTGGTCGAGTAGCCATTTCGGGTATTAGAGCCTGATTTAGGGGCATTTTTCTCATGACCGAGATGGTCAGTAAGTTCGGCATTGAGCGCGGTTTCGACGGTAAGTTTCGTCAGCATACGAGAAAACTGGTTGAGGTCAGCTTCGGTTTTAAGACCTTTGGCCAGTTCAGCCGCGAGGGCTTTGAGTTTCTTTTCGTCCATACTTTGCCTGTCTCCGCTGTTGGAGTGAACATATCAAAAACAGGCAATTACACAATTTAAATTACAGTCTC
>NZ_JBJXVK010000053.1:0-1670 GCF_046159765.1 Pectobacterium artocarpous | reverse complement strand
ATGCGTGATCTGATCCTGAGATTGAGCAAAAGTTCGATTTATTCAACAAAGCCGCAGGATGCTACTGCATTAACCGCCTTGACGACATTAGCGGAAGACAACGACCCGCAGGCATTGAGTATGCTGGGGTTCATCTATGAATATGGCATCACCGTCCCGCAAAATACGACACAAGCGCGCCAGTATTATCAGCAGGCCTGTGAAATAGACGGCAATTTGGGCTGCTACAACGTCTGGTATTTTTATCAATACGGTAAAGGTGTGGCGCAGGATAAAGCACGTGCAAAACAGTTCGCAGAAAAAATGAATCAAACCGACATAAAAATACCCGTTGATGTGATGGATAAGGTTGTCGACTACATTTATTCCGTGAAAGCCGATGCCGATAGTGATATATCCTATCGTCCTAAATTAATTCGAGTAGTAAGACGATATTTGACGAGCGGTGATGCCGATACTCAACGCTTCTTCACCCATATTGGTTTTAGCAAGCAGGATATTCTGCGACTCGCGACATTCTGGGCAAAGGATGGCGATCCAGAAATTAATTTCCACATCGGTCATTTCTATAATTTTGGCTATGCCGATATCAAAAATGAGAATATTGAGGCGTTGAAGTGGTTCCGTGTCGCTGCTGAAGGCGGTCATCGAGAAGCACAAAATATACTTGGGTTAGTCTACGAAAAAGGACGTTGGGGCGTTTACCCAGATGGGGCAGAAGCGGAAAAATGGTATGAGCATGCAGCAAAGCAAGGCGATGATAACGCATTAATGAATCTGGGAAAAATGTATTATCATGGTGTGCTTATCAAGGCCAATTACAGTAAGGCCTATGCCTTGTTTGAACAAGCCTATAAACGTGACCTGACGGGTGCCGGCAGGTATTTATCTCAGATGTATTATAGTGGGCAGTACGTTGGCGTAGATTGTCATCAGGCTCAAAAATACGCCGGAAGCACAGATAACAATTATTTTCGCCAATGTGAAAAAGACAAACGCGAGAGAATAGCGACCCGCGACGTATTACCTCTTTTAACGTTAAAGCATGAATCTAGCCCATACGGTGGGAATAATAATCCCTATAAATGCGAGCTTAATTTCTCTATCAATACGAATAAAGTAGGCGAAGTCGCTAATTTTCGCGCCACGTTGCAACTCAAAAACAGCAAAGGCGCATCTACCGAACAAACGCTCGCTTTCCCACCTTTTGGGTTGAGTAGCCTTGATGCCAGAATGATGGGAGAAAAATTCATATTTTCCCAAGAATCTGCCCTGCTCCCACAGTACCAATCTGATTTTTGCCAGTTCCACGATTTGGAATATCAGGTCACCGCGGCTACCGCCACGATCAACGGCGAAGAGGTGGATGTGCTTAAAACGGGGATTTTAAAGCAACAGGAAAAGCGTTAACACTCAGGATGACTGTTCGATTGTCCATACTGATAGCCCAGAGCGCTGGGCTATCAGTATCAGCGCATTTGCCAACGTGGTTACAGCGTGTACGAATACTCAAAGCAGCACATAGCAATGATATCTGCATGACTCTGCCGGACGGCAGAGTCATATAAACAAAGCGCCAGTAAACTATGGCGCTTTCTCGTTTATATCTCCATGTCAGACCCTGTAAATAATTCTGTGTAATTGCCATCCGATTAAAGGTGGTCGCTCAG
>NZ_JBJXVK010000050.1:0-4317 GCF_046159765.1 Pectobacterium artocarpous | reverse complement strand
CAGTATGTCGGAAGATCTCTAAAAGTGAATGGTTCGATTAAATGGGATACTTACAGGATTACCTCTTTTAGGTGATGATATTAAGAGTCAATTAGGATCGACGTTGTTACACCGCGCAATGTGTCAAAAGCTAATTGAGCGTGGTGCAGAAATTACCCAAACGTATCAACTAAATGTGGGGGGTAATACTGACTTCGAAAACATGGTAGATCGTTCGCGTTCTAAAACAAAGAAATTTACAAAGATGGAAGCAATTCGCGATATAGTTGGCACCGACGTTGAAATAAATGTTGGGCCATCCGACTATATCCCGATGCTAAAAGATAGAAAAGTTGCTTATATCCGTATTGAGGGCAACTCTTGCTTGGGCATGAAATTTTCTATTGAAACTCGATTGGAGGTAGAGGATAGTCCAAACTCCGCAGGAGTGGCAATAGATGCAATCAGAGTCGCTGGTTTGGCTCTCGATAGAAATCTTGCTGGTCAGATACCGGAACCATCTGCATTTTTATTCAAATATCCGCCAAAAAAATATGCTGAAAACGACATATTCAATACCATGCAAGACTGGTTAAAAGACTAAAGGGTCATTTCTTAGGTCATTGATGATATTTCATCAATGACTTGAGTGTTGCAGGAACTATTTTTATCTCGACCCGATTATAGTTGTTATTGCATACTTTAATAAGCATTTTAATTTATGGTTCAATAAGGTTTTTTTATCATCACGCGAAAGTTTAAATAAAAATGAAGATAATAATAGTGAATGATGATGGATTTGAAGAGATATTTCATCAGCAACTTATTTCTATTTTGAAATCCCAGGGGCATCATGTGCTCTCTGTGACGCCAGATAAAAACCAGTCTGGGGTGTCATCTGGAATTACGTTGAATAAAAGTATTTCTTTTTACCAAGTCAACGATGGTCAATATAGAGTATCGGGCACACCTGTTGATTGTTCAATTGTTGCTGTGGAACTTGCGTATAGAATATGGAGAGGGGCTGATTTATTTATCAGTGGTATTAATAGAGGGCTAAATTATGGTAATTGTATTGTTTACAGTGGCACAATTGCCGCAGCCAGACAGGCATGTTGCATGGGGTTTAATGCTTTAGCTATCTCTGCGTGTGGAACAGTTCATCAGATGAGTCGTTCTTTATTAGAATCAATCGTATGTATAGTAGGTAAATTGAATCAGTACCATTCTCACGATAAGTTTTTTTTAAATGTTAATGTCAATGATTGTGGTAGTGGGATCGTGTATGAGCATGAATATATCGATGTCGATTTTAATTTTATTGATGGTGCTGTTCTAAATTTTGATGAAAAATTAATTAACATTCAACTTAATAATACTCCTGATGTAAGAGAATTCAGAGTAATGCTTGGTCTATTAAGTCCTAAATGTGGTCTTTCAGTTATTTATGATAATGTAGGATTTCTCGATGATATTGTTAGTAGTTTAAATTCAGTATAAATCTTGAATTATACATCAAAGCGTAAATATTATGTTCATTCTAAATAAAACTAAGAGGGATTATGTTGAAAGATGGTTACTACATATCTGCATATGTGCATGTGGATGGGTTATCGAATGCTGCAAATTGGTGGAATAGGCATGACCAGAATATTTCATTATGGAAGTTAGATGGTGATGATGTTACCTTGGTTGAATACTGGGAGTTAGAAAGGTTTACCGGACAAAAGCAGCATTTTACAGCTTTTAGTTCTATTAAGGACTAGAACCGTTACTAAATAAACTTGGTATTAATCTGACTGACATTATTGATTATTTTTGTTTGCCGGGTATTGGTAGTTGGCACTATAAAAATGACTATATCTCAACAGTACCTTATCATACACTATGTCATCTTTTTTCTGGCTTGTTGATCGACACAAATATTTTTAAAAAAATAAAATATTTTCACTGGTTTTAGATGGAGGACCTGACTACGTAGTTGATCATGAGCGGTTATATTCTAACGAATATCTTGCATGTTACTATGACAGTGGAGAGTTAAAAGTCACAATACCCCTCACTACATCACCGGGCCGCTTATGGTATAACGCGAAAGAACGATTTGGCCTTCGTGAAGGTTCGCTTATGGCCTTACAAACCGCAACAGATGTGCACGCTGATATAACAATATCAAATACACTCCTTAGTGATGATAAAAATGATTATTACAGTGCTATTGCATTTCTTACCCAGGCATGGGACGGGATTTTTAATGAGTCAATTAAGCTAATAATTCCTAATGACTTACCAATAGAATTTACGCCCACCGAGTTGAAAATTAGCGCTTGCATTAAGCTGTTGTCAATAATCAGTGTACGGATAGTAGAACGCATCATTGATAAGCTCATTGTGTTATCTGATGTTAATCCTAAAGAGGTAATCCTTTCAATTACGGGAGGATTCGCATTGAATTGTCCTATTAACACATTTTTGATGAACAAATATAGGTTTAAGGGTTTTCAGTCCCCACCTTGTGTAAATGACGCGGGTATCAGTATGGGGGGGCATTGTTAGAGTTTTATAAGAATAACGCGAATGTAAATTTCATTTTAAAAAATGCTTACCAGGGCTCTCAAATTAGCGAAATGGATGTTATTAATCATCCTAAACGTTGCAATCATATTGGTTCTATTTCAAATATTGACTATAATCAAGTGGCAAGCGATCTTTGTGAAGGTCCTATTGTGTGGGTATCTGGTAAATCAGAAATTGGTCCAAGAGCACTTGGCCATAGAAGTTTGCTCATCGACCCTAGATATCAAAAATCTAAGGATCAGCTAAATAAAATCAAACAGCGAGAATGGTGGCGGCCCGTTGCTCCTATTGTGTTAGAAGAGTTTATGTCTGACTGGTTCGTTGATGGTTTTCCTTCCCCTTATATGCTACATGCTTTTCATATCCATCCAGATAAGAAAGAAAACGTAAAAGCAATTGCGCATTTGGATGGTACTGCTCGAATTCAAAGCCTAAGCCTAGTGCAGAATAAAGAATTATATTATGTCATAAAGGCATTTTTCAAAAAAACGGGGATACCGATGATTGGCAATACCTCGTTAAATGATAAAGGAGAGCCTATTATAGAAAGTTTTTCTCAGGCTTTGGATTTTGCACTGAGAAAAAAATAAAGATATTGTACTGTAATTCTAAGCGTTATGAACTGATTGATTTCCATAAGTATTTATGTCCTGATATATCTCCGCGGGAATATAAATTTCTTCTAGAAAGAAAAAAATATCCTTTATATGATGATTTGAAAAGAAGAGGATTAACTGAAGGAGATATATCATTACTTTGTCGGTTTCCGAACTTTATATGTCTATTTGACCTAAAATCAGACAAGGGCGTGGCCGGTTTTTTAGATTTCGCAAAGTATGCTTTTAATAATCGCAGAAGTTTTCTACCTGGAAGTGCTCATAATGAGTACCTTGAAATATACAATAAGTGGACAGCAGCAAGGATGGATGAAAATGAAAATATATTTTGATAATAAAAATGACTTATGTCACTTTGAGCATGTTGAACGTAAGGGGGCAGGCCATCCAGATACACTATGTGATGCGATTGCAGAGAAAGCGTCAGTGTTATACGCAAAATATTGCCTGGAGAACTTTGGGCGTATTGCTCACCATTGGTTTGATAAGACAATGCTTATCGGGGGAGAATCGGATATAAAACCAGGATATGGGGAACTAATAAAGCCCTATAATTTAATTTTTGCTGGGAAAGTAACCTATGCTGTCGGGGAGCACAAGATCCCTGTAGATAGCATTCTCTTTAATGCCGCTGAAGATATTCTTTGTCATTGCCTTACTGGATTTGATGCGGAAAAACATATGCGCATTGAAAACAGATTGGTGGACTATCAGGGGGCGGGACGTAAGGAATCAAGGTATCGTCCTGTGAGTAAAAGTATTTTACCTGAAATCAATGAATATACAAAATTTACCTCTAATGATTGTAACCTTATATCTGGGTACGCACCATTCAGTATATTGGAAACCATGGTTATACAGGTCGAAAAATATATCAATTCAACTGATTTCAAACAAAGAAATCCTTTCACAGGATGGGATGTGAAAGTTTTTGGGACAAGAGAACATGATGATTATAGTTTAATCATCAATTTACCCATTCTAGCCAAATTTTGTATTTCTGATTTAAGTTATGAAAATTATACTAGAATAGCAAAAATAGATATTATCAAGTATTTGGATGAGGAATTTAATCTTTCATCGCTACATAGGCTTTGTTGAATAAATCAGGTTTGGGGTAAACATCCTTGCAACGAGTTGTTGC
>NZ_JBJXVK010000049.1:0-4605 GCF_046159765.1 Pectobacterium artocarpous | reverse complement strand
GCCTGAGCGACCACCTTTAATCGGATGGCAATTACACAGAATTATTTACAGGGTCATAATATTCTGCTATATTTTGGGGGAGTATTTGTAAGAGGCTATCGCCAACATTAACCATTTGGCCAAAGGTTACACTCAGTGAGTCTACTTTTCCATCTGATAGCGCGCGAATAAGCACTTCACTTCCTATATCTGTATTAACTAACTCTTTTTGTAACTCATAGTATTGAAGCTCCATCTGGTAGATTCGATTATCAAACTCTGCAGATTGAATATGAACTTGGCTTTCAAGGCTTGTGATCTGCAATGCATTTTGTTCATTTTGTCCTCTTAAGCTTAATAAGCTATTTTGCTGCTGATAATGTAATGCAATCTGGTTTGTTAATTGATCTTTATTTATTAATCCTTTTGATTGATATTGTTGGTAATTTACCATGTTTTCTTTCATGGCCTGTATTCCAACTTCTGCTCGGCTAACTATTTCCGATGATTTAATAAATGCATTGCTATACTGTTCTTTTTGTTTTTTTAGCATGTCCAATGTGTTTTTTTTACTTTCATTCAACCTTTCAATTATATTTTCAATCTGTGCAGACTGATTTTCTATTTTTTGTCTGTGATTGTCACTAACAACACCACTGCGGGTGCTTTTACTAACATCAATAAGATAAATAGGATCACCTTTTTTTATCACTTGTCCTTCACTAACAAATCTATCGATAACAATTCCTTGTACGCTTGAATATATATTTACGGAGCGAGGTGATGTTGTTATCTCTCCGCTAACATTAATTCTCCGAGTATATGTGCTCTCAATTATGAATATGATGAAAATAAGTATGAAGAAAAGACATAATGCCGAAACTCCCCATGTTGGTAAGCTTGGGAGTAAAATTGCTCGACCTCGCCATTTCATTTTTCTGTTTTCTATCGCTTTTTGACGAAACAATGAGTGTTACCTTTTTATTAGATATTTAATCATTTCTGACATTGAATAATGGATTTATAAAGCTGCTTCTTTTTTAATTTATAGATAACCTTCCTTTCAATGGTAGATATATTTTTTCGTAGAATGGGTTTTCTATTGGCAATCCATTGATAAATTCTCTAGATGTTTTTATTAATGAGTCCACCGAATCATTATTTATTAATTCTATGTACGCATTGCATATCTCAGCGTAAAGCTCAGGCGATGTTTTTATTAACGCAGTTACAATGTGTTTTCCTTTTTGATTATTTTCTTTATGAAAAGATAAATTTAAGTTTATTATATGTTGTATAAGTGATGTTGATATTATTATTTTTTCATTTCTAAATTGTGATAGTTCTAAATCTTTTATCGCATTGCTTATCGACAAATAATGTCTTTTTATCGTATTTTTATTTACTAGTGTCGGTTTTTTAATGATGTCATCTGCTGTTTCTTTCATTTTTTTTGCTGTTTCATCGATTTCTGGGTAACTAATTGATTTGGATATAATTTTAGCCAATGACCAATCGTGTTTTTTTTGACTGCTAGTGATTTCAAAATATACTGTTTGTATATCATAACAAAATAGATCAATAATAAAATCGTTTGGCGGTGACTTAACATGTTTTCTAAATGGAGATATATTGTCATTAAAAACAGCAATAACATCTATATCTGAATCATGATGCATTCTTCCTGTGGCATAAGAACCATAGATGAAAATTAATGATACCGATGGATATTTTTCTTTTATTAATTGATATATATGTGAAGGTTCTGGCTTCCCTACGAGCATGAATAGTTTCCTTTTCTATTTGGTTTTATTTATCCAATCAGCTTATATTTTAATTGTAAAGATTTTACTGTTTAACAAAAGTTTAATTTTTTTGCAAAGTAACTTAAATTTTTCAGGAGGAGAATAAAAAATCGCATGTGCTGTTTTTGCTAATCATTATTTGTTAATGAACTATCATTAATAATTAAACCTTGGTTCATTAATAGCATGGCGATTTTTTTTCATTCTGAAACGGATATTTTTTTATGAAAGAATTAACATTAGATGAATTATCGATGGTCTCTGGTGCTGGTGAGGTTGACTGGAATCAAGTTGGTCGTGATTTTGCTGTAGGCGGCGCGACTGTTGCGGGGGCCGCATTTGGTACTGGTCTGGCTGGTCCTGTTGGTGGCGCAATCATTGGAGTGACTGTCGGAACAGGTGTTGGTGCCTTATGGGACTGGGTTGGTGACGAGGAAAATATGGAGCCTGGTCTAGAT
The DNA here is from genome assembly GCF_046159765.1 of Pectobacterium artocarpous. NCBI lineage: Bacteria > Pseudomonadati > Pseudomonadota > Gammaproteobacteria > Enterobacterales > Pectobacteriaceae > Pectobacterium > Pectobacterium artocarpous. Next base: position 2,363 of record NZ_JBJXVK010000049.1, on the reverse strand, counting down.
GAATGGAGTTGGTTAAGCTGAATCTAAAAGGCTACCAAAATATGAATCAAACGATAAAAGTATTTCTATTTATATTGGCGATAATATCACTTAGTGTAACAATGCAGCACTTTGATATAAGCCAGAGCATCTCATCTGCGATAATGATAGTTGTAGCCATTGTCGTTTCTTTTTTTGTATTCTAACTGTTCCCCCAAGGTGATCTTGGGGGACTTAATATTTATCTTATGAAACCAATAGAAGGCAATGTAATTCATTTGTTAACGGAAAAAATTGAGAGAGAAAATAGAACCAAGTTAAATAATGATGCAATAAACGGTTCTCTGGATAAGGACGAAATTAAAAATCGTATATTATCCGCCGTTGGGGAAAATCATGATTATATATTTTTCTGTGGCTCTTATTCAAAAGGGAATTCTGGATTTTTTTCAGATGTAGATGTTTTTATTATTAATGACTCTGAGGAGATATTTTTCTATCGTGATTTTTTTATATTGAAGGGTGTTTTTTTTGAAATTAATTCAATAACTGTTTCTTATCTTGAATGTCGAGTTTCTAAAAATATAAAGAATATCATTTTCAATGAGTTCAAGAATAAAACGGTTGTTTTAAATAAAGGAAATCATCGAGTTGAAAACGTGATGAAATCTTTTTATAGCGACGATAAAGATCCACTCCTTGATCGTGAAATTAACAGAGAGAAGTTTTCTTTATTACAAACATTAATGGATCTTTGTAATGAGAATGAAAGTGATAGTTTCATTATTAATATTAATCAAGCTTATCAAAAAGCAATGAGAATTCTTGCATTATCTATTACAAAGAGAACGTCTTTTAATATAAGGTATATGATGGGAGAGATTTTCTATGAGAATTTAAATATCATGCGGTCATTGAATTTAGCATATAGAGCGGCGATAGAAGAGCTTAATCCTAATATAATTATTTATTATTTTATATATTCTGAGTTTCAATATGTTAACTGGAAATATGATTTTCGTGAAATAATTTGTGCTAAATGATTTTAAGTATTTTTAATATTAGTGATGTATAAGAGGTTTGTTTTTTATTATGAGAAATGGAAAAAATAATATTCTAATGTGTTCACTCTGATAAGTGATACCTGTGACGGCTAAGATAAATGCAGTTCGAGGTTTTAGGGAATATTAACAACGGCTTTCTGTAAGAAAGCCGTTAATTCATGATTATTTCGCGGCGTCAGCGGCGGTTTTCACCCAGCCGTCAAACAGCTGCTGGTGGGCTTTGATCCAGCCATCAACATGACGTTCGATATCTTGCTGTGAGCCCTGACCTTCATGCATACGCAGGTTCTGCGCATTCACATCGGTAATCGGCAGTTTCATGATGGCGAACAGCTTCGCGGCTGCCGGGTTTTTCTCTGCCCATTCTTTATTTGCCGCAATTCTCATGTTGTTAACCGGGAAGCCGTAGTCGGCGCCGTTAGGCAGCTTGGTGCTGACGCCTTTCATTTCGCCCGGCTGAGAAGAGAAAGGTACCTGCAACCAAACCACGTCACGTCCCGGTACCAGCACGTCACTCACCCAGTATGGCGTCCAAGTATAGTACAGAATCGGCTTGCCTTCTTTATAACGAGTGATGGTGTCGGCGATCATCGCCGCATAGTTCCCCTGATTATGCTCGACCGTGTTGGTTAAGCCATAGGCAGGAAGGTGGTTATTGATGACCGCTTCACATCCCCAGCCCGGCGTACAGCCGGTCAGATCGGCTTTGCCGTCACCGTTGGTATCAAACAGCTTGGCGATTTTCGGATCTTTCAACTGCGCAATATTGGTGATCTTGTACTTTTCAGCCGTCTTCTTATCGATCAGATAACCCTGTGCGGCACCGGAGACATATTCACCCTGGCGGTAGAACTTCGCGTCCCCGCCTGCGGCTTTATATTGGTCGGCATGTAGCGGATCCCAGTTTACGGCAATAAATGTTGCATCGCCGGAAGCGATAGAGGTGTAAGCCACATTGTAGTCTACTTCACGAGGCGGCTGCACGTCATAGCCCAGCTTTTCCAATGCGCGGCTGACCAGCAGCGTCTGGAATGTTTCTTCGGAGATGGTGCTTTGCACTGGGATAACGGAAATACCTTTGCCCGGTTGTGCCGTGTCAGCGGCGTAAACCTGCGTACTCAACAGTGCGGTAGTCAGGGCGGCAGCCCAAAGTTTGGTGTTACTCATTATGATTCCCTCTGTCTCTATCGTGTATAACCGTCATACTTCAAGTTGTATGCGCGTTGGCTGCGATACTCGGCACACTGGCGTGTGCCTCGCCCCGCAGGGCTGAGGGATCCCCACAAACCCAGTGCTAATAAACCAGCACCATATTTCGAT
>NZ_JBJXVK010000048.1:0-4607 GCF_046159765.1 Pectobacterium artocarpous | reverse complement strand
GCTGAAAACCCGGAAATCTCAAAAAGTGTGTGGAACTAAAACGGGTGCGCTTACAATCCAGCTTCTTCAAATTGTTTTGCCCATTCATCCTGTGTTGCAATCAGTTCTGGGTTACAATTTATAAATGCACATTTAGCAATGAGAGCCGCCTGCGCATAGACACTCGTATCTTTTTTCGAACCAACAGGGAGGTAGTTAATCAATACTTGAGTATTTGAGGCCACCAAAATTTTGGCAATATCCTGAGAATTAACTTTATGGCATTGATTACTAACACTAATTTTTTGGAGAAGATTCTCACCTATCCCATCACTAAAAGAACCCGCACTGACTTTAACACCAAAAGGTTCGACCTTATGATAAACAGTTGTGACATTAGGTTCAGCGATGATTGCATCGGCAAGATCCTTTCCAATTTTGGTGATATTAACATCAAATGCTGCTGTAAACTCAATATCTTCAACAGCATAGCCACCAATAATTTTGGTCATAACACCATTCACAAGCTCCCTTTTTCCTTTGCTTTGAGCCACCAGTTGCACCAGACTTGACGCACAGTTACCAACACCTGAAATAGCAACCCGAATCTTACTTTGTTTGGTCATAATTCAAAATCCCTCTATAGCATTATCAAAAAAAATATTTATTAATGTAGACACAGTAATAGAACCTACTTATAGTGCGAGAAATATAAAATAAAAAAATTATAAAACATCATTTCCCATACACTATAAATGAGCACTATGAACATTTCGATATTACAGAACTTCAATACACCACTATATCTGAAAATTAATGATGGACTTCAACTGCTCTTTTAAACCACTCTTAAGCTCCAAACCTTGAGCATTTGTGAAATAATTTTCATTACAAAGCAACTGAATGCGTAAGTCTTTATATTTCGGTATGGCATTAACTCTCATTGCCATATTCATTGGCCAGCTATTCTTTTTATCAGTTACGGACTCTGTCGGATGAAATCGCCCTGCACTCCATATATTTTTAAAATGAAATTTTATATCTGTGGTTTTTTTATCAGGGTAATCAAAATGACGGAACGAACCTATATAACGCAAGGAAGAAGATTGTATTTCAGCCGTTTTGCGAAGTAAGTCACAAAAATCAGATGCTTTCACATCCTTCATAAATAATGCATAATCCTCAGCAAAATACCCCCCAAGCATTTTTCTGGCACTCGTCCTTCGCTGGTTATCTGTCATTCTTATAGCTAACTGGTTAACATCAAAAAAATGTGAAAACGCTATAGAAAATGCGGTCAGAATCCCTGTAGACATGGAAGCTTTACGTTTAATAAAATAATCAGATAAAATTTTCAACTCACATTCTGATAGTGTAAACTCGAAGCACATACCGTTAGCGCTGGTATTTTTTATTTTAGAAAATGGCAAAGGTTCATATGAAGAATATGCATCTAACCAAAAATTTTTAGCATCTATACAAGGCGTATTTTGCTGAAATCGCTCAGACTCAACAAATTTTTTATACTCCTCTATTTCATTTACCTCAAAAATAACATCTTCATTATTCAATGCAGAAATGAACGTTCGTGTAATCGCGTTTATTCCATAACCATCGACGATTGTGTGAGGTGCTGCGATACTGATATAGGTAACCCCGATGCATCTGACCACGGTTAGATGGCATTGATGTATTTGTTTTTCCGTATTTCCACCCAGTCTAATAATCATATCCTCTGTTTTTAGCGGCTCGTATTTTAGATACAGTAAGGCCTCTGTTTCATCCCTCATTTCTTTCCATTCAACTGGCCAAGGTGTAGATAAAACAAATTGCGACTTGGTAGATAAATCTAGTGCAACTGAGCTTAGTGGATGTTTTTGCGCAGAAAAATTCATCGCTTTTACAATGTGTTGGTCAGTGACTGAAGAGTCAATTTTAATCACCCTACGCAGGATAGGTAAATTAATTTTCATCTGTACACATTGCGCGGTTCTGAGTGGCACTCTAGTTTCGATTACCATTAGAAACCTCTATAATATTTTCTTTAATCAACTTATTCAGTCTTGTTAACCCAATACCAATACATGCTGTTTCGAAACCTTCCTCTTCTAGTCCAAAATTTTTAATAAAATGCTGCTTATGATAATTTATACTTCCAAATGAAACATTTGCTTCAGATGATATAAACTCTAACTTCGCATTTTCCTGTTTTTGTCTGTCAGACAAAAGATGGCGAAATCTATTGGGAACAAAGGAGTCCGTCGCGGGCTGCAACGTTACGGTACCTTTTAATATTGATAAAGAATGTAAAAAACGAGATGTTATTCCCTCAATACATTGGTCAATTTCATTTCGCTTTCCAAAAAGAACAAACTCACGAACCCAAAAATTCATTCTTCTATAAGAATCATAAAAAACCTCTTTACGATATACCTGGGTCAAAGAAGTTAATACAGTGAAATTGATTCCTTTAGATTCATTGAAGAGTGGTTCATATAAATTCAAACATGCTGCGGGAACAAAAAAAACATCTCCACCATCTAAGGTTTTACCGTTGAATCGCCCTGAACTCGATGCCGACAAGACATCAGAATTACTTAAATATCCAGGCCCACACAATTGATGACCAAAGTGATTAAAATATCCAAGTCGCTCTAGACTATCTTTATTAATGAGATTTTCTTCTGTAATGTTATGATAATCACCCCATAAAAAGTCAAGAATTTTATCAAGTTCTATTATTTCTTTAATATTGGACATTTATCCTCCTACCTTTGCTTAATCCCTTATTAATATTACATTCTCATGTATGCATCTGATTGCAGTTTGAATAATGAAGCATACTTTCCGTTCATGGACAATAATTCCTGATGAGAGCCTATTTCAATAATGCTGGCGTTATCCAAAACGAAAATAATATCCGCCAAATTTGTTGCAGAAAACCGATGCGATACTAAAATAACGATCCCACCATTTCTTTTTATTTTTTGCGTTCTTTTTATGAACAATTCAAAAATTTTACTTTCCGTTAACGGATCAAGCGAAGCTGTTGGTTCATCCAAAATGGCAATCTTCGCATCATCACGCATTAATCCTCTGGCAATAGCAACTCGTTGCCATTGTCCATAAGATAAATTTACTCCATTAAAGGTTTCACCAAGCTGAGTATCAAGATGATGTGAAATGTCTCCGGATGTAGTATCAAGCCGCGTCATATTAATCGATTTGATGATATGTTCATCATCATTAATTCTTCTGAGATCTCCGATACCCACGCTTTCTCGCAACATAGAATATAACTGCACAAAATCTTGGAACGTGCATGTACATCGAGAGTGCCATTCATCAAGATCTATATCACGAAGATTATTCCCATCTATATATATATCACCTACTGTCGGGTACTGTAGCCCACTTAATAATTTAACTAATGATGTTTTCCCTGCTCCATTTACCCCAACGATACCGATAGAAACGCCCCAGGGAATATGCAGATTTATGTTTTTCAGTATATCATGATTATTATTTTTATATTTGAAAGAAACATCCTTGAACTCTATGCCTCGATTTCGCTCTTTACCAAGGGATATGATTTTTTCATTTTTATTCTCAGCAAGTCTCCGTAACCAATGATAGTGTGTTGTGGCTAAACCACCATCGGCGACCTGAGACATTGCCTCTACGCCTTCATTCAGTTGACGCTGTAATTGTCCTACTAAAGAAATCAATAAAACCAAATCACCAGGATGGAAATTATCAGCATCATAATCAATTGCTAATTTAACTAATACACATCCAAATAATAAATAAAACACAAGCCAACTAGTCATCTCGGTCAGCACCCCTTGGAATATCGCCTTCGCCTCAATATTAAGCGCTTTTGTCCAAAGCTGACTGGCGATATTACTCATTTTTTTACCATTACCAGAAATCCAAATTTCCTTACTCTTTACTGGGTCTAAATAGATGTCATGTAATGAACCTTCACGTCTAAGTATCTCAACATTGTTTTCCAGCGCGTTACGTCGAAAACGCTTAGCCATATTGGAAAAAACTAAAATAAGAAATCCCATTAATGGTAATGAAGTAAAAAACGGATCAACCCTTGCCAACAACCAAACACTAAAAATAATACTTAATAACGATGATAATTATTGTACTAGCGCCCATCCTGTATTAGCCAGCGCTAAGGTTCCGCGCTTAAGTAATGCTATCTTATTGACATATTCTCCATTTTCAAGATGGGTAATCGTCGGAATGCCAGATGTCATTTCAGTAATTTCTTGCTCGACAGCAAAATGGATTCTGTTCGAGAGATCATTTTTATAGTTATGCGAGAACCGATGACCAATCAGTTGCATTCCATATGCCCAAGCGCCTAAAGCCACAGCAATCAGTAATTTGTTATATTCTCCTATATAAGCAGAATCAATAACCCATCGCTGCGACAGTGCGATAAGCGAGATAACACCAGCCTGTATAAATGTCATACAGGCAACAAGAACCGTTATTTGTGGATCAGATTTAAAACTTAACACTAATGTTTCGTACGCAGTCTTGCATGTATTCACAATGAATCGCTACGGGTAATCTAGACACTTTCGAGTCGTTGATAATACTGCTGTTCA
>NZ_JBJXVK010000047.1:0-4893 GCF_046159765.1 Pectobacterium artocarpous | reverse complement strand
CACGCAGAGTGGGTTCAGCAACAACAGGATTTTGGTCGCTGATTTTATGGCTGCTTTGCGTAGATCAGGTAGACTATGTGATATCTGAATTAGTAGGTATTTCTATCATGGCGTCGAGCGTTATTTCATTGAAGTCTTATAATTCTTTCTCATTATCTGTTTCCGCATCTTATATTAAGGTCGCGGATACGCAGGAAAAATTGATTGAAGGATGGCGCGTCGCCAGCGAATCACAAGAGCCGGTTTTGTTGCTAGGAGAAGGGAGTAATGTCCTTTTTCTTGAGGATTTTTTAGGCACCATTTTGTTAAATCGGCTCAAGGGTATAGATATCCGAGAAGAAAGTGACGGCTGGTATATTCATGTCGGAGCCGGTGAGAACTGGCATCAATTAGTTGAATATACGCTCAAGTGTGGTATTGCAGGGTTAGAAAATCTGGCATTAATTCCCGGATGTGTGGGCTCTGCGCCGATACAGAATATTGGTGCATACGGTATCGAATTACAGCATGTTTGTGATTATGTTGACGTGTTAGATCTGGCTGAAGGTAAAGTCATGCGTTTTACCTCTGAGGAATGTCATTTCGGTTACCGTGAAAGCATATTTAAGCACCGATACCGCTCTGGATTTGCGATTACCGCAGTAGGGTTCTTTTTAAAGAAAGAGTGGAGCCCGATACTTAACTACGGTGATTTGGTCAAACTAAACCCTGAAACCGTTACGGCACAGCAGATATTCGATTCCGTGTGCTATATGCGTCGAAGCAAACTTCCAGATCCTGCCGTGACAGGTAATGCTGGTAGCTTCTTCAAAAACCCGATAATTACACAGCAGCATGCTGAATGTATTTTGCGAGAGTATCCGCATGCCCCACAGTATTTACAAGCCGATGGCAGCGTTAAATTGGCCGCTGGGTGGTTAATTGATCAGTGTAAGCTTAAAGGATTTCAGCTTGGTGGTGCGGCTGTGCACGAGAAACAGGCATTAGTCCTAATTAATAAAGATAATGCAAAAAGTTCAGATATTATCGAATTAGCGCGTTACGTCTGCAATCAAGTCGCTGAAAAATTCTCTATACAGTTGGAGCCAGAGGTTCGCTTTATTGCTGCATATGGAGAGGTCAATGCCATCGAGGTATTATCATGAAAGACATTACGGTTCCCCTTAAATTAATTAAGATTCTATCTGATGGTGAATTTTATTCCGGTGAATTACTGGGTGAAATGATGGGAATGAGTCGGGCTGCGATTAATAAACATATTCAAACAATACGTGATTGGGGAATTGATGTTTTTACTGTGACGGGTAAGGGCTACTCTTTACCAGCACCTATGCAATTATTAGATGAGGGGATTATCCTCGAGCATCTACCAGAAGGTGAAGTAACGGTTTTACCTGTCGTTGATTCTACTAATCAGTATATTTTAGAACGCTTGGACACCTTATCTTCCGGTGATGCATGTCTTGCTGAATATCAGAAATCTGGGCGTGGCCGTCGGGGCAGGCAATGGTTTTCGCCCTTTGGTGCAAATTTGTATTTGTCCTTATACTGGCGTTTAGAGCAGGGACCTGCTGCGGCTATTGGAGTTAGTTTGGTTATCGGTATCGTAATGGCAGAAGTACTACATAAGCTTGGAGCTGATGGTGTACGAGTCAAATGGCCTAATGATTTATATCTAAAGGATAGAAAACTAGCAGGTATTCTTGTCGAGCTTACCGGAAAAACAGGGGATGCCGCTCATCTGGTTATCGGAGCAGGCATTAATTTACAGATGAGAAAACCTGCTTCAGATACAATTAGTCAAGACTGGATAAATTTACAAGAAGCAGGTATAGATATTAATCGTAATATGCTCGCTTCGACGCTTATTTCTGAATTAAGAAATGCTTTAGCTATCTTTGAACTACAAGGCCTTGAACCATTCATTCCTAGGTGGGAAAAGTTGGATAACTATTTTAATCGCCAGGTCCGTTTGATTATCGGTAATCGTGAAATATATGGGGTCGACCGAGGAATAGATCCCCAGGGTGCACTGTTATTAGAAAACGACGGATTGGTTACACCATATATTGGTGGGGAGATTTCTCTACGCGGTGCATGAAAAAAGGGGAGATCCCCTTTTTTTATATATTTATTCTCTTTTCACTTTCTTAGCCGAACACATTCAACGGCATGATTAGCGCTTTTAGTCATAATAAGGCTAGCTCTTTCCCGCGTGGGTAGAATATTTTCTTTTAGATTAAGTCCGTTAATTTCTTTCCATAGTTGAGAAGCAATGTCGACAGCTTCTTCTTCCGTCAGTTTCGCATAATTATGAAAATACGAGTTTGGATTTGAGAAGGCGCCTTGCCTGAATTTCAAGAAACGATTTATATACCATGTTTGTAGCAGTCTTTCAGGTGCATCCACATAGATAGAGAAATCTACAAAGTCAGAGACGAAAACTCTATGTGGATCATGTGGATAGTCCATTCCACTTTGTAGAACATTCAAACCTTCTAATATTAAGATATCAGGTTGCTCCAACACTTTATGGTTATCAGGAACGATATCGTAGATTAGATGAGAATACGTTGGGGCTGTGACTTTTTGTGTCCCTGATTTTATATCAGAAACGAATTTTACCAGACTATGCATATCGTATGATTGCGGAAAGCCTTTTTTCTTCATCAAATCACGTTCTTTTAACACCTTATTGGGATGAAGAAATCCATCGGTTGTAATGAGTTCTACACTGCGATGTTCCGGCCAGCGGCTTAATAATGCCTGGAGCACACGGGCTGTGGTACTTTTTCCCACGGCGACGCTACCCGCAATACCGATTATGTAAGGTATCTTTTGGCCATCCGTTCCCAAGAACTGCTCAAGTACGGCCTGACGGCGTAAATTAGAGCTGATATAAAAATTGAGCAGGCGGGATAGCGGCAGATAAATTTCTGCGACCTCGTCTAATGAAAGGTCTTCGTTAATCCCTTTGAGCTTAACGATTTCTTCCTCTGTCAGCGTTAACGGGACGGAATCGCGCAAGGCGGCCCATTGGCTGCGATTAAACTGTAGATATGGTGTGGCCAAGGATTGCTCTCTATTGCTCATAAGTCGTGTTCTGCCTGCGTCACAGGTAAGAAAAGAGACTCTCAGCCAGCGAAGAAAACGGGCTATTAGCCAACGCTATGATCGCGGCACCTTTTCTTATGTAATAAATTTTTGATAATGGGCAGGTTAACACTTTGCGGATAGAAAGAAGAAGAGAAAATCGGTTCTGTACCCGATGCTTCTACGTTTACGCATCGGGTACAGGCTAGCTGGTGATTGCTTTACCTAACCCATTCACGGCAAAGAGGCGTTTATAGTAGATAGCCGTTGGATGGTAATAACCATCGGGTGTGCAAGCATAATCAGGCAATTCTCCCAGATGGCGATAACCCAAGGCACGGTAGAACGCTTCTGCTGGGGAGCCAGCTTGGGTATCTAAATAGAGTAACCCTCTTTGTTGGAAAAGCGCGTGCTTTTCCAGTAACTGAATGAGCTGTTTGCCTATTCCCGCTCTCCGTACACGGCTATGAACTAACAATTTTTGAATTTCAGCTCTGTTTCTCCCGTTTGGTTTTTGACATAACTCTAGCTGTACACTTCCGACGATACCTTCCTCGTTGCGTGCTACCCATAGTATGCGTTCACCACTTGCGACAGATGCTTGTAAGCTATGAAAATATTCCATAGCTTCTGTGTGATGCAGAGGTGATTGATATCCAACAGAAGCGCCTTTTTCTACGGCATCGATCAGTAGATTGGCCAGTTCTTCACGATAGACAGGTAAGGTTGCCGCATTGAATTGAACTATTTTCATCGTATTTTGACCGTTCTTCAGAGGGTTGTCTCTAAATTAGCAAAATGTATTCCAAGTCTATTTTCTTAGAAAAGCGAGCAAAATAGTATCTGTCAGTTCGGAGTCTGCTCCCTTAAAGGGCAAAAACTCTATTATTGGTGCAATAGACATTGAAAGAAAGTTGGTGGTTAAACCACCATTTTGTTAGATAGAACTGGTGGTTCTTTGCGCTAATTCTGACTGCTACTCTAGATTTATGGCTTAATTTGGATAAAATCTAAGCGATAGCGCATTTTACGCAATTTTTTTGTTGCATCGGGCGTTCTGTCTACCTAGAATGCGCAGCACTTGAGGCCGGCTTAGCTCAGTAGGTAGAGCAACTGACTTGTAATCAGTAGGTCACCAGTTCGATTCCGGTAGCCGGCACCATCAAGTACACAATCAGGTGGGGTTCCCGAGCGGCCAAAGGGAGCAGACTGTAAATCTGCCGTCACAGACTTCGAAGGTTCGAATCCTTCCCCCACCACCAAATTCAATCTTGGTAACAAGATATTCGATACGGTAGTAAGAGTGAGCCGGATCGACGAAGGCGGGGTCTATAAATTAAATTCTTATTCCCCAATTTCAAAATTAACAGAAAAATTAGGTAGCCGAGTTCCAGGATGCGGGCATCGTATAATGGCTATTACCTCAGCCTTCCAAGCTGATGATGTGGGTTCGATTCCCACTGCCCGCTCCAAGATGTGCTGATATAGCTCAGTTGGTAGAGCGCACCCTTGGTAAGGGTGAGGTCGGCAGTTCGAATCTGCCTATCAGCACCACTTCCTTTTCCTCCTCCTGATTTTCTTTCTGTGAATAAATTCAGCAAGCTATCGCTTGGTTGATGTGGTGATACCACCGATTTATCCGTGTCTTAGAGGGACAATCGATGTCTAAAGAAAAATTTGAACGTACAAAACCGCACGTTAACGTCGGTACTATCGGCCACGTTGACCATGGTAAAACAACGCTAACCGCTGCAATCACTACCGTTCTGGCTAAAACCTACGGTGGTAGTGCTCGTGCAT
>NZ_JBJXVK010000046.1:0-6917 GCF_046159765.1 Pectobacterium artocarpous | reverse complement strand
CTCCTCACAGGGACATAATCAGTATGTCGGAAGATCTCTAAAAGTGAATGGTTCGTTTAAATGGGATACTTACAGATTGACCTGCCCCCAGTATTAGATACAACAGTCAGTTAGTAATGTCGGTTTGTTTACCTTCAAATTTTCCATTTCTCCAGCCTGCTGCAAATTCAGATGGTGTCTGGTGATTAAGCGATGAATGAAGTCTGCACTCGTTATAGTCCTGCCGCCAGCCGTTAATTATTTTCCGGGCATGAAGAATATCTCTGAACCAGTGCTCATTCAGGCATTCATCCCGGAAGCGGCCGTTAAAGCTCTCAATAAATCCGTTCTGCGTTGGCTTCCCCGGCTGGATTAAGCGAAACTCAACACCATGTTCAAAGGCCCATTGAACGAGCGCGAGGCAGGTAAATTCCGGGCCCTGATCGGTTCTTATCGTCGCCGGATAGCCATGAATGAAATAGTGCAATGCTGTCCAGAATGCGTGTCACCTGAACGCCTGTAACCAAAGCGCCCTTATCCAGCATGGCTTCAGCAAGCAGCTTCTTGAGACGGGTGTTCTCCTCTTCAAGCGACTTGAGCCGCTTCACTCGGGACTTCCATGCCGACAAACCTCCTGCGCCAGATGTAAAAGGTGGCGTCTGAAATAGCATGCTTACGGCAAAGCTCCCGGGCAGAAACCCCGGCTTCAGCCTCACGCAGGATACTGATGAGCGGTTTGTCGGAAAGCGCTTCTCCATGGGGATGCCCTCACGTTGCTGATGAAGACATTACTAACATCACGGTGTGTTAATCAACGGGGAGCAGGTCAATTTGCTGAATGGGACGCTGGCGAACGAAGTATTAGATGAACTGGTGTTGCCATTTTCCCACTATCGCGAGCTGTCCTATTACTCACTGAAAAATTTAGCTATCGAGTTGGCGCTGGGTTATTACGCCAGGCAGGATAAAAAATCGTTAACGCTGTATCCGCGCCGTAGGAGATAGAGACGAGAGTCCTATGCTTATAGAAGCTCTATATCTGCGTTTCTTCTTACCCAGTAACGAGAGGTTTTCGTAGTCAGATATAATTGTCACCTTCAATCATGCAGCCTTGAAGCGTTGATTGTGAAGGTTAAACCGCCGGACGGCGGTATCCAATTAGACTATTCCACCCTGGTATATATAGACGATACGCCACAACGTATTAAGTCAGCCCGGACTGTCGGTAATCACCGCCAGTCGAGTGACTCCGGCCTTCTGGATCGCTGCCATGGCTTTGGCCACTCGGCCATACACCACCTGCTCGTCCGCGCGTAGTTGCACTACACGACGTTCATCCTGTTTGTACGCTGCGCCGACCGCAGCGGACAGTGCCTCCAGCGTCATGGGTTGTCGTTCTAGGTAATAGTTACCTTCACGGTCAATATTGACGACTAGCGGTTGTGGCTGGTTCGCAGGTGCAACACTATTAGTGCGCGGCAGCTTGAGGGGAATGGCGTTGGTCAACAGCGGTGCTGTGACGATAAACACCACGAGTAGAACCAGCATGACATCCACCAACGGTGTCACGTTCATTTCGCTTAGTATTTCGTCATCTTGATGGTTCGAAATAGCCATAATTTATCTCCTGTCGCTCAGGTCGCGTGGTTGGAAAAGCGTAGCGCCATCGCTCATATGCCGCCGCTGTCGCTGTTCAGTTTGTGGGAAAACGCTGTTTCCTGCGCGAGGCTGTAAAACTCTTCTGCAAAGGCTTCCATATCTCCGATGGCGAGTTTGAAACGGCGGACGAAATAGTTGTACACCAATACTGCTGGCACCGCGGCGGCAATGCCGATCCCTGTGGCGATAAGAGCGTGTCCGATCGGGCCGGCGACGCTGTCCAGTCCCGCCTCACCGGTTACGCCGATGCGGATCAGCGCTTCCATGATGCCCCACACGGTGCCAAACAGGCCGATGAACGGAGCGGTACTGCCGATGCTAGCGACTATCGCCAGCCCGCTTTCCAGAGAACGGCGTTCGCGTTGAATCTGCTGGCGTAGGCTGCGCCAGGCGCTCACTCCGATTAATCTGCTGCGCCAGCCCGTGCCGACGAGTGGGGATATCGTTACCGCAGACGACGTCGATGCCTACCTGAGCCAGACGCGCCAACGAACCTTGGCTTTGCTGCGCTACATCGCAGCCTTCCGACAGATTGGCCGATTTCCAGAACCAGTGTGCGAACTGTTTGTTCTGGCGGCGGAATCGAGTGAACTGGACGCCCTTGATCAACAGTGTTGCCCAAGTGACCACCGAAAAGAAAATCAATACGCCGAGCACGGCGGGTACCACCATAGTGCTAAGCGGGCTATTCATCAGTCCTTCGCCGAAAAACTCGGTGTTTTGCTGGGAAGGTGCCAGCGTTTGGGCATGAGTAGTCGTATGCGCCGTAGCCGATTGCGCGTCTGTTGTTCCCGGCTGTGTCAGCCCGGCAGGTTGTTGCTGTGATGTCTGAACTGGCGCATTCTCACTCGACGCTGCGCCGGTATCGGAAACCGGAAGTGTTTTCTCTACCATAATGAGACCACCTTGTGTTGATACTAATTATCTGTAAATCGCAAAATACGCTGCATTTATCGCTGGGGCAGCGTGAAGGTAATCGTTTGTTTGGCATAGCCCTGTATCGCCACGCTGCCGCGTTTCGCCGGGATAAATCGCCATTGTTTCACCGTGTTGACAGCTGCCTCGTCCAGATACGTCGAACGACTCGACTGTATGACGGTGACTTCTCCGGCCCGGCCGTTTTCCAGCACCAGTATGCGCAGCGTGACGCTGCCTTCTTGTCTGCGGCGTAAGGCCATGGACGGATAGTCGGGCGGTGCATTGCCCAGACTCTGCATGCCGGAAATAGCGGGTGTGACGCTTTCCTGCTCTGGACTTCCCGTCGGTGTACCCTTGACCGCCTCGCTGCTACCCGTGTTTGCTCCCTGACGTGGAACCGACGAAGCGGACTGTGCCGATGACGCGGTGTGCGTCGCTGCGGGCGGTTTGGGTTTAGGCTTGACGGGTGGCTCCCGTTTGATTACGGGTTTGGGCTTCGGAACAGGCTCGGGGCGCTGCTTGATCTCCGGCGGTTCTTCCGGAGCCGGTTGTACGGTATTTTCATCCATCGCCGCCACCGGAGGTTCCTGAAGTGGCTCGGCTGGGGCCTCCGGTTCAGATGGCATTGGCAGAGAAGACGCGGCCAGATCCACCACGACAGCGTTCTCATCCCCGAGTGAATTCGACTGCTGCGCCAGCGTCGGAGTGACGTCAGGCCGCTGTGCCAGAAGCCAAAATAGCGCGCCATGTAGCAACAGCGCCGTCATGAACAGCACGACAGCCTCTACTCGCGAGATAAACCCCTGCCGATTGTTTGTTTCCAGTGACATCATTGACCTTTAATCACCATTTCTATCACCACCACTCACTCGGTAAGGTAAAAACCAACTGCCATCCCTGGCTGCCCGCTTACGGATCGCCACGTCGTGACGTTACAACGTATTTTTACAGACACGCTGTCGTACTAGCTGGCAACGCCGCTGTTGGTATTGACGACGATCTGCAACGTATTGCCCGGAAAATCTTCCGGGACGAACGGTTCGGCCCGCCCGCCGAGATGACGAGCAAGGAAGACCTCCGTCAGTGCGTTGAAGATCAATCGGTTCGGCTCGCGGCTGAAACCATGGCCCTCATCAGGGAACAGGGCGTAGGTCACGGGGATACCGTGCTCAACCAGCGCCTGCGCCATCAGATCGGATTCGCTCTTCGGCACGCGCGGATCGTTTGCACCCTGGGCAATCAACAGCGGATCGCGGATTGCGCTGGCCGCGTGCAGCGGAGAACGCTCGTACAGTAGCGCACGGCCAGCCTCGGTCTCCGGATTGCCGACGGCGCGGTAGAGCATCTTCCGACCCGATTCCCAATGCGGCGGAATGGCGCGCATCAGCGTTTCCAGATTGGCCGGTCCGACTACGTCGATACCGCAGGCATAGCGGCCTGGACGCTGGGTGAGCGACGACAGCACGGCATAGCCGCCATAGCTGGTGCCGACGATCGCTATGCGCGCCGGATCGGCAAGCCCGTTGGCTACAGCCCAGTCGACAGCATCTTCTACGTCGTCATCCATACGCCGACCCCATTCGCCGTCGCCAGCGTTGAGGAATCGCTTGCCGAAGCCTGTGGAACCGCGAAAGTTGACGTTCAACACGGCATAACCACGGTTGCACAGCCACTGATGGGTGGCGCTGTAACCAAAACCATCGCGCGACCACGGGCCACCGTGTACCAGCACCACCAGCGGTGCGGGCGCACGGGCGCGCAGCATTTCGCCAGAATCCAGCTCGCGCGGCAGACTCAGGTAGCAGACCAGCGGTAGCCCGTCACGCGAAGTGACGGTGAAGGGCTGCATGCGTGCTAAGGGACGTTCGGACAATTCAGGACAGATGTCGAAAAGTTTGGTGAGCGTCTGGGCGGAACGGTCATACAGGTAGGTCGAACCTGGCTGGGTATCGGAGAACGCGTTGACCAGCCAGCGGCTGTCGTCTTCAGTGCGGGCTCCAGGCCACCAGTCTCCGGGTATCTGGGTGTCGAGGAACGCGACGTCGTCGCGCAGGCTATCGTCCAGCAGGTGCCGTTGCGGGCGCTCGTAGTGGACGAAGTAGGCTAGCGGGCGTAGCGTGTCGCGATCTGAAAAAACGCCCCCGATGTCCGCTAAAGGATGTTCGGCCAGCACACGGCGCACCCCGTCATTTTCCAAATCGACTTCGATTAGCGCGGCAGTATCACGATCTCGGCTATCGTATAGGTAGAGATAACGTCCGTGACGATCCAGATGAGAGACTCCGCTGTTGCGTGCGTCTTCTGCGGAGAAATGCTCCCATATTTGCCATTCGCCGGCCGCGTCGCGTTTGAGGATTTCCTGTCCGCCGTCGGCGGCGGTACGCTCGGCGAAACGAGGCTCAAAATTATCATCAGTAATAAAACTGTCCATGTCGCTGTTTTCGAGTACCAGTGTCAGTTCGCCATCGGTTAAATTCAGCGTATACAGATCGGCGAAACGCGGATCGCGTCGGTTCATAGCGATCAGGATCTCGTTACGGCGTTGACGACTCAGCGCGGCGACACCGCTGCGTGTGCCGGGGAACGGCGTCAGGCAGCGGTGCTCCCCACTGGCGACATGCACCGCGTAGATCTGGTAATTCTCGTCGCCGTCCTTGTCCTGCGAATACAGGATATGCGCCGAGTCATAGCTCCAAAAATGTCCCTGCACGCCGCGTTTCTGATCGTGGGTGATCTGGCGGGCCTGAGACGGGGCGTCGGCCGGTGCCGCCCAAACGTTCATCAAACCATGCGGTCCTGCCGCTGCCCAGGACAGCCAGCGACCATCGGGGCTGATATTGGCCCCAGCCTTCTGCGGGTTGCCAAACAGCAGTCGGCGTGGGATCAGCCCCGCGAGTGGCAGCAAACGTGCCAGCAGCGCGCAAGCGCGTTTGGCGCATTCCTCACCGTGCTGGCTATGATAGCGGTTGTAGTCTTTAAGACGGGCTTCTTCAACTGGATAATGTTCGGCCAGCAATTGGAATACGTCGCGTTCTTCCTCTGGATTGGGCGCGATGTAGCTGTCGTACATCTCGCTCAGTAACATTTCCGTTTTTTCATCATCGGCGGACGTCCAGCCAAAATCGTGATTGATGTTTAGCGCTTGCAACGCCAGCCAATGGCGTAGCACTTCCGCTGCTGCCGTGGGGGAACGCAGCGGATCCCAGGCTGCCGCTTCGATCATGCCGCCGATGGCGTGCTGGCGACGCAATGCCAGATCGGCAATGCGTTGATTTTCGGGTAAAAGTGGCAACGCGTCGCTGGCTGCAAGCGTCGCCCGGCGGGCTTTTTTCCATTCGTCGGCCGACACTTCACCACCGTGCGCACGGTGCAGGTGCAACATTCGCACCAGTTCAAAGGCCTGACGCAAGGCGGTATCCAGCGTTTCATTCGCGGTGATTTCGTCCAATAGCGCCGCGATCATGTCGTAGCCGGCGGTGGTGATATCCTCTCCCACGGCGATGGCGCCAAGCAGTACGCGGGTTTCTTCCAGCGCATTCGGCACCTTGAGTGAGTGAGTCGCTGTGTCGAGCAAATAGGCGAACCAGCGCGGCAGTCCTAGTAGGGATTCCCACTGTGACGCATCGGCGCTTTCGATCAAGCAGCCGGCGATGCTTCCCTGCGCACCGTCCCAATGCAAGGACCCCTTAACGACGTTGTGCGCCTCAACATGTGCCGCCAGTCGTTGCAAGGCGGCTGAGTGTACTTGAGGATCGTTCTGGAAGGCGAATAACGTCATATTCACTCCTCTAAATATTTTTCGATAAGGCCTGCCAGACGGCTTTTGCCGATAATACCCAGCACGCGTTCCCGCTCTTCGCCATCTTGAAACAGGATCAGCGTAGGCAGGCTGCGCACCATCAGACGTGCGCTCTGCTCCTTATTATCGTCGGCATTGATTTTGGCGATACGAACCTGCCCCGCATAGTCGGTAGCAAGCTCATCCAGCAAGGGGGACAGCGTTTTGCAGGGGCCGCACCAGGGGGCCCAAAAATCCACCAGCACCAGACCTGGCTGCTGGACGACATCCGCTTCGAATGAAGCGTCAGTGACGATGTTAATATATTGAGACATGATTTCCTTAACGATGCGTAATCAGGACAGGTGTTGTCGGACTTGTTAGCTAATATGCCATAAATGTCGGCAATTACAGGGGAGGGGGCAGTACAGTTAGTGAGATAGTCTGTCTGGCTGTACTGATGTAAAGATGATGACAATTTATGGGTGATGGCGTGAACTTTTTTTGTGGTCTGCCATCCTTGGTGGCCACCCTTACGGGCTGAGGGATCCCCACAAACCCAGTGCTAATAAACCAGCACCAT
>NZ_JBJXVK010000045.1:0-10084 GCF_046159765.1 Pectobacterium artocarpous | reverse complement strand
TGCGTGATCTGATCCTGAGATTGAGCAAAAGTTCGATTTATTCAACAAAGCCTATGAGAAGTACTGGAACCGTTATAGTTCCAGTACTTACCATATTATCCTTCAAGATCTGTACTGGTACGTAGCTTGTACAGTTCAATAGCCTTATCGCGTGTCACACGTAACTTAGCATCTGACATGATGGTTCCCCATATGGTGCCATCTTGTTGTCTATAGAGCTCCAGCATAGCCTCGACATATGAATCACGGTACTTAATCCATGCGGTCTGTGATTTTTTCAGGCTATTCTTGAACTCATCAGATTGATCGGCTAGGAGTAGCTTGTACTGCTTGTTCAACTCCGTATCCCATGCTTTAAGGCCAGCGTTGAAACATTCATTCGTCGCTAAGGTGTTCTCAGCCTTGTTAGTACAGGCCGATAGCTGATCATCCAGTGCTTTGACGAAATCATCATTAGCGTATGCTGTCGTCGTGACTGTTAATAGTAATGCCGTAATTAATGCCTTCTTCATTATCATCCTCATTATTTCAGTAGTAGTGATATTCCCTAGTGTTGACACTTACCGCTAAAATCAATAACTGCCTTGATTATGAAAAAATGGATGGTACTTGTTAGTTATAATATTCGGATTCTCATTGTACAGTTCTGGCTTAGGACGTACTGCATGTTCTGGTAATTGTTGTGCCTCTCCCCAAGAGCAAGAAATAATCCTATTGGCAATTTTGGTTTTAGGGATTGCGTACTGCTCGTAGTACATCGTTCTCCAATTTGGGTGATCCCATATCTTGGGGAAATTACTACTACGAGATTGTCGGTACTCCTGACCATAACCTTGTGTCATTGAGTCATACAGCGGCTTTATTAACTGTTCTTCATACTTGGCATCACGGATACATGGAGAAGTTGCCATAATGTTATTCCACGCAGATAAAGATATTCCGTACTTTGTAAAGATCAACACCGCCGTACCTAAGTCTGCTGATGATGGCGACATCTCACGAATCTGATTTACCAATTTCACTTCTGAGGGATTTGATGTGTCATAGGTTAGGCTCTCACCCCCCATAGTCACTTTCTTGTACTTAGGCTTTTCTATCACTGGTGTTGTATCTGCTGTTCCCGCTGATGTCGATACGGTACTACCAGTTGTTTCATCGGCTGGTAAGACAGCATTACTCAGGCCAATAGAGATCATGAAGACAATGAAACTGACCGGAAGTGAAACTACCAGTACTGAAAAACTCCCCCAGCCCTTAGACCTCAGACGCCTAGCCACTTTCCGGTAAGCTACGATAGCCAAAGCACAGCAGACTATGAAGAAAAACAATTTGATCACGAATAGTTTCCTTTTTTCAAGACGATACGGTACTGAATAGTATCACACCCCTACGTTTATGATCGATAAAAACGATCGATAATTGATTTATGATCGATTTTATCTATTAAAATCTATCAATACCCGTAACATCAATAGGTAATGTCGATCGGTATTGCTGAACTAATAAACTACTGATAGCATGATTTTTCTACATGGAGAGTAACTATATGGATATCAAAGAACTAAGCGAGTCTATCTGCTCATTCGTGAACTATGACGGGCGTTCACCCCTGAGTGAGAACGAAATCACAATCATCTATGAATTCAAAAAACAGCTTTTTGCCAACAAAGGTGATGAGGTTGAACCTCGTGATGTGTTTGTTGAAATGTACTTGAAGCATTATAAACATTAGGTCTTACACTATGGCTACATATAAAATATTTCGTGATGATGAATTATTCTGTACGTTAAAAAATCTTAGAATATCAAGAACTGGAAATATGACCGTTATTAGAAAACTATCCGAATTAAATGATCTTTCTAATATTCGCGTAGAGTCATGGGCTGACTATAAATGCTATCACATCTATGTGGAAAAACTATTGGGTAAAAAGTGATGAAGTACTTTCATTGGGAATTTATAAAGAGTCACGTTAACATAACACATCTCATCGCCTTCTCGCTCGGTGTTATAGTAATCTGTTTTTTGGATGCTTTGGTATTTGAGAAAAGCATTGCGGATTGGGTTAGTGCCAGTGCTAACACATTGATGGCTGGTGCTGCATTGTATGCAGCATGGAATGCTAAAGATTGGCTAACTATAAAAAAGAAAGAATCCTCATTACCTCTTATTGTAAAATTTCATGAGAGTCATATTTTACCTCTTGAGGAGAATATAAGAAGAACTTTACTTGGTATTGAAATAGCTTCAAATGAGTTAGTGCTTCATGAAACTGATGAAGACCTTCGAGAATGGAGAAAGGATTTTTCAACACAAAATGGAATGCAACATATAGATAATATTTCCAGATATATAAAAGAATCATATGATCGTTATGTTAACTTTTACATGAAGGATGTTTTCCTGCTTCGTAAAAGTGAAACGCAATTATATATATATGGATGGAAACTTGACAAGAAAGAACTTTATGAAGAACTGAGGAAAAAGAAAGCTTATTTTTTTGAATCTGCATTGCATTTGTTAAATGATTTAGACAATTACACGGCAATATTGTATGAAAAAGAAAAGGTCTTACGGCATCGGAGTAAAATTGGAGATGACTCTATCTTTTTTGACATTGAAATAATAAATAAAATTCATTCGTCTGTAAAAGAACTCCAAGATATTGAAAAGAATATAAATACTCTTACTAAAGAGTTAAGTTTTAATATTTGGAAATAATATGTAATCTAAAAACCAGTGACATATTATTTCCAATCGAGAAAAAATATTTCACTCAGACATTTCAATGTATAAAAAGATCAAAAAGCTCTTTTACCCTTGTCTGATTTTCGAAAAACCTTGGCATATGACTTGTCGAATAAAACTCATCGATATAATCTTTTATATCCGTGAAATAACTCTCTAAATCATGAACAAATGATGGAATTTGTTCATGTAAAACAACAGTTGAACGAGTTATTAAGTTATTGTACTTGTGCATAATCAAACTAGCAAACACATACCGACCATGAATAATTATTTTCTGATCTCGTTTTGTTTCTCTATTACTCTCCATAGCATTCAGCGAGGCACATACAGAACGATAAATATTTACTACATTTATTAATAGAACACAATGCACGCTAGGATTAAAGACAGCCTTATACGTCGGGCTATTAATCGATTCAAAAAATCGACCTCTTGAAGATTTCAACAACGAAATATATCGGGGTGCCACCAGATTACATACTAATGATGATAGGGCGTCTTCAACTGTAATCAAATAGATGTCATCATCACTTTCACTTTCGCTTCTTTTGATCTCATATATATAAGGTTCTTCAAAAGAAAATGATTTCTTTAGTTCTATTTGGAAAGGATCTTTTGAAATGAAGTCACGTGCGGTTACTTTGTTTTGGCTGTTATTTGCTATAGTTATCTCGAGTGCTATTTTATTTCCTTCTTCATCACCATAGTTTTCTACTTTTATGAAACGGCATGGTACTTTAATGGTTGATAGCTGTTCCATTGTCATTTCACCAGACAAAAATGTTTTCCCTATTGTACTGATAGTTTGAGCACCATTTATAATATTCATATTTGTAAAATCAAAACCGCCTGACTCTCTTCTTGCCTGATTATTCCTTCTCCTTGGCGTAAACGAATTAACAAGTATTGTTATTCCATTGTTATAATAGTAGAACATATCTGGGTTATTAAGCAGTGTTTCTTTTATACCTCTATTAACCTCTGATGAATCTCCGAGACCCCCTCTAATATTATCTTCAAGCAAAAGATCACCATATGACTCCCACCATGTAGCAATTTGATCTCCAGTTATAATACCATGAACAGCTTTAAGTGGTTCTTCTGTTATGCCATACTGAAGAACTTCAACATCACCTAAATCAATTGTTCCTAATGCTCTTCTGCTAAGATAGTCCTTCATTGCACTTAATGAAAGTGGATGAATATCAATAAAATCACCATCTAAATCAAAATTAAACTCTTCTTTTCTGTCTGAAATTATTCTATTAACATCATCTGATATATCATCTCTACCACTATAAGCATACACAAACGCATATTTATATGATTCATCATATGCCTTTTCTAGGTCACTACTAAATCTATTGAATCTTTGATTGAAAATGTCATATTCCTCCATCAAGATACTTTTACATGCTGTAAGGTAATCTGCTATCTCTTGACGCCCTATAGAACTATTACCAGACTGATCAAATTTTGCTTGAACAACAGTGACAATTTTTTTATCGTGGTTAACATAGATTGCATCTATACAGTTATCATCTCGCCCATCACATACAGCATCAGAACATATCTCATTAGCGAGATCAGGATTAAAAACATTTATTGCAAGTGCAGCAATGCACCGAGAAACTTTACATTGTTCCTGATTGACTTGATTCCCACCAACATCATCCATATTGATCGAATCGCCATACCTGTTAAGCAGTCTTCTTTTCACACCTGAAATTGTAATTTCTCTTACACCAGCCATTAATAATCCACCTTTGTAAAAATAGTAATACTACATTAGTTACAGTTCTTAGCCTTTATGAACTCTTTTTCCAGTGCAGGATCTAGCCAATCTGCTTTAGGGATTTTTATACCTAGATTAACTTTAGTATGTTGTATCTTATAAGCATTCAGTATTCCTTGATTAGCTAATGCACCTTCATGACCATTAGATAAAAAGATAAGGCTTGCCGTAGCCGCTATTATTTTCTCTTCAGTAGGAAGACCAAAAATTAAGCGAGTGTATTCATAGCAAGGGATCAAATACGCATTCGCATGAAGAAGTGATGAATGCTCTCGCATTATTTTTGTCGCTTTATCCATCTGTTCATCTCCCTTTTCTTTGGGATTCGCCAATACATTGGCGTAGAACACTAAGTCATAGTTTATTTTGGATATAGTCTTTTTTAGTTCATTAACAGGATCAATTAATAGTTTGAGAATCAATTGACCTAAAACATAGACAAGGACACCAGATAGTACAGTAAGAAATACAGACATAATGTAGGCTCTTTGATTTTGTGCTTATATTGATGGAATTTCTTACCAACTGTATGATTTATCAAGTATAAGTCAATAACTATTTTATTGTGTATGTCACAAACACCATCATGAAAAGCAATTGTGGATCGGGACTGTTCCCTACGGTCACTTGTGAGTAGATGATAGGAGGCTTAAACAGCCGACGACCTGACAAGGGCGTTTACGACCGCGTAGTTACTTCTAACGCCCTTCATATTGAAGTACTGCTACAATTATGAACAGATACGCAGTGAATGAGCGACTTCCAAGTAGCGAATGAACAAGGCATCTGGTCAATAGCAACGAGCAGTGCGAGTTGTTATTGTTCCAATTCATACATAATCAATCATAAGACAACATGCGAACAAGTCGCCTGTTGTTTACTCATAATCCCTGTTTCTTGTTCACTTCGCTTTGCTGCGTTCCAAAGAAACAGGGATTATTCCTTTGAAATGATCATGTCACAAAAACCCCCTTATAATACTATAGGTACTTATTGTGACATTTTAAATCCCTTCATTGTTGGTGTTTGTGACAATAGACTTCGAATCTATTCATCATTTCCTCTCTATCATTATCGTTCAAATCTTGATTAGTACTGCTATTCAACCACTTCAAAAAATCATTCAATGCACAACCAGTGCTCAAAAAACGACTAACACGTTTTCTGTGTTTAGCTGATAAATTATATGCTTTAGCTGGTCTGCCATTGGATTTAACTTCAACATCATCAACCCCAATATCAATATGCTCAACATTACTAGTCAATGATAATGCCTGTTCACGATCAAACACGTAGACTACCTGAATTGAATCAGTATTATAATTACGAATACATCCACGCATAACAAACTGATGAAGTGATTCATACTCTCGTGCTTGATGAATTTCAGTACTACTAAATCCAAAGAATAATTCACATTGCCTTGCTTCAATCTGGTAAGGACGCATACATGCCAACCAAACACATGTATTATATTGCTGGTAGTCATTCAATCCTCTGGCATCTGGACTAATACGTGCACCCCCAATCAATTTATGAGAATCACTGTTATTATTCGTCCAATAGAACGCTTTACCTTCTAATGTACTGTCCAAGTACTGATATACTTTATCAAGTTTTTCCTTGTTATTCTTTTTCCATGTTTTTGACAACATTTGTTTCTCAGAGAAATAATATACCTTAAGGCGATCTTGTACTGGTACTTTCCGTTCAAGTAATCCATCTAATTCTATAGCCGTGAATAATTCTTTATGTGCCATGTATATCAAGGTACTCTCAAAGTTCGCACTCATAAATGTGATATCTAAATCAATATACTTTTTGAGATCTTTCCATGCCGTGATATTAAGCTGCTCTTTATCAGTACTGAACCAGTCGCCATTCATGATGAATATATCGTTTTCATCAATCATAGTAAATTCTTTAGCCAATTTACTAATGATGTCACCTTCGACATCTTTCTTCTTAGCTGTACAGTACTGTTCTTCCCCGCCGATAAAATCATAAACCATAAACACATCATCATGGATAACATTTTTAATGCTTTTAGTGCGTTCATTAATATTTTTAAACGTATGGAATGTAGTAACATCATCCAGTACAATTTTCCATCCCTTCAATAAATCAATTGATAATCGAAAGAATGTTTTATCACTAATGATTAGCACTCTATTTGTTGGACTCATTAAAAATTGAGTAGTCCTGTTAAGTACTGACTCATCAATTGAATCAGAAATTATCATTCTACTATCTGCGATTAGTTTTGATGTCTGTTCAATGAGTTTTATTGTATTCTGTACTATGATGTAATTATCATTCGATTGTTCTATTTTCTTACATATTGCAGTTGTTTTCCCTGCACCACACGGTGCTGATAAATATTTAAACATTAATATATCCCTTATTATAATTAGCCAGTATTCCAGTACTGGCTTTTTATTATATAACTTTTTTATACCACTCTTTGTATTCTGGCAATTGATTCTTTATTAGCTTATCGAAAAAATTGCTTTTGACATTTAACTTGTATAGATTACAAATTCGACTAGGTGTTAGTTCGTTATTCCTTAATCCGATTAGAATATTTTCATACTGTTCGAATTTGAGATCTATTGAATCTAATTTTTTCTTTCTTTGTACTGATTTGTTTAGTTTCTTTCGATTTGTTATTATCTTCTTTTTGGGTGGTTTCCCCTTTAACTTCGCCTGTGCTGTAACTCTATTGGTCATTACTCCCCCTCAATCATATATATATTGATTAAGTACTGGATTGCTGCTGCTGGTGTTTTTGCTTTACCTGCTGCGATTAGCTTATCAAGTGCCTTTTTTTGTGAATCTGTATAGCGTACTGTTGCCACATTTGTTTTATTTTCCTTCATTTTAATATCCTTATTTTTGTAATCATTTTCATCCTTTTTCAGACCATAAAAGAATCCCACTGGGGGATTGCTTTAACATCATGGAGGATACCTACATTATACCCGATAAATTAAAATTGTTTCATTTTTCTTTATCAATTCTATTTATCAGTATTTTACTTATAGGCCACAATATAACTGCCGTTATCATAAACGAAAATTGTAGTACTACATAAATTGGAAATAATACTAACATTATTAAAAACACTAACAACTCTATTAAAAAATCACTCATAGTTAACACCTCATTTATCAACAAAAGTATTTATTATTTTCGTGATAAAATGAGGTGATATAGAAATTATGCCTGAATAGCTATTTCTAACTTGTGTTCTTCAATAAGTTTAAATACTGCTTCGATGTTTTGATACACCAATGGTAACTTCATCACCAGACTCGAATACATCATGAAGCGAATTTCAATTTCCGACTCACTATCAGGTTCAATAATAAGTTCAGTTGAGTCCGACGTATTAAGATCAACTGTTATGTACTTTATCTTACCGCCATCAACCATATAGAGATGATGTAGCTTATCATCATTTTCGGTTATTAGGATGCTGGGACGATGCTCTGTACGTTTAATCACTGGATCGAATCCAGTAAGAAACTGTTTGATTTTGTTTTGTATAACTCTTGGTACTGTTGGTTTTTTAGCCATGTTTTATTTTCTCCATCTAAATTAAAATTTATCTCATAGCTGTTCCCTCTATTTAGCTAACTAACTGAATCATATCATAAACGCACTATATTTCCCAGAATAATATATATTTTCTCTTGCAACACAACTCAAACCGTGTTATTTATAATATTAAGTTTAACGGAAAAAAGCTGACCCATTAGGGTGCCTAGCTATATCCAAATCACTTTTTATTTACATATCTGTGTACATCCACAACACCTATCCTTGATAAATCCTTATGTAGAGCAATACTTGCTCACAAATCAATCTATTCGGTTATATCTTGACCGACTTTCATTCTTAACTTAACTACTAAAATGAGTCAAATCACCTAAAACGTGATAGGAAGCCCGTAGCGATGTTTATTCCATTAGTCATGGAAATGTATTACCACATACAAAAAAACCTCATAGAGTGTGTTCTATGAGGTCGAAATTAAAATTCAAATGAGATTACTTTGATCTTTGTTGTATCAAGGAGGCTATATGTTCAAGATAAGTCTTCCAAAAATCTAACGATTCCTTAGCTTCCTCTAGTTCTTCTAAATCTGTAACATCATGCATTGTCATCTCGCCATTTAACATATTCAAATCAAAAAAGTTATTTTTCAATATTACCTGACCATCGCCTTCAATGCTAACTGAGCCATGTGATATAACTTTATGTGTTTTGATATTTGCAATCAACGCATGTAAGATCACACTATTTCTATATTTTATATTAAAGCCAATTCTATTCTCATCTCTCGTATATGTGACTGTATCCAGTACTTGCAATAACATTTTTCTTGCAGCTAGTCGCACATCGACGTTTTCAGGATTTAATAAAATATCGATATCAAACTGTTCAAAGTCGGGAATAGCTTCATTTAATGAAAGTTCTACTATCTCTTGTTTCACTAAATCAATTCTTTCCTGTACATCTGACAAACCGGTAGCAAATGCGATAGATATCCTTTGCTTGTTCTTTTTCCTTTCATCGATAGCTGTCAACCATTCATTTTCTTCAATTTCTAACTGAAGCAACTCAGATTTTAGCCCACTTAGCTGATCAGGTTTGGATATACCATTTATAATGCTGGAAAAATCCACCTGCTTTACGTGGGCGAAAATTAATTTCTCTGCGAGAGCATATTTAAAGCCCTCTGCGTTACAGATTTCAAAATTTATTCTGTTTCTACACCTTATATAGCGATCCCCTTTACTGTTAACTGATGTAGTTACACGACCACCACACTTACCACATCGAATAATACCCGTAAGTATATTCCTAACAGTGCGTTGTTCTTCGTTATATCTTGGTCTGCCCTTTATACCACTACTAGCAACTTTCAATATACTGTTTGCATGTTGAAATGTTTCGTCATCAATAATTCTAGGGAAAACATTCGGTACTTCTTCGTCGTTGATGTTTCGGCAAAAAACACCTAGCAAACGACGATCTTTTATTAGTTTAGTAATGCCATTAGGACGCCACAAACTACCATTGATTAATTTATTTTCTGCATTGAGTCTTTTAGCTATTACAGGACTAGTCTGTCCATTTATATAGTCATTGAATATTTGATGAATGATCGCTACTTCATTCTCCTTGATTAAGTAACCATTTTCATTACTATCCAACCAACGAGGTAAACGGCGAGTCATGATCTTACCGTTCGTTACCATATTATTAAATCTGGTCTGCCAGCCACTGGTAGAACGTTCTGATTTTATCTTAGACTCATTATTGGCACGTTGAACAATCAGTTCCATAATGATTTTGGTAAATGGATCGTCACGTTTTAGTATTACAGGTGTTGATACATCATGAATCTCGACACCAGACTTCACAATGTACTGAATAGTATCTTCATCCCATGCAGAACGCCGTGATAGGCGATCTGAATCGCTACGGGTAATCTAGACACTTTCGAGTCGTTGATAATACTGCTGTTC
>NZ_JBJXVK010000044.1:0-14060 GCF_046159765.1 Pectobacterium artocarpous | reverse complement strand
CTGAGCGACCACCTTTAATCGGATGGCAATTACACAGAATTATTTACAGGGTCTTTTAAAATAATCTAGGCAAGATTCTTTTATAATCCCAATTTCCCCACGGGCTGAAAAATCATCGTACTGAGAGTTTGTGATATTTTTTCTTTCGGCTGATTTAATCCCAAGTTTTTTATTTATTTCTTTATCAACTTTAGCTTTAACCCACACAAAGTTCTTTCTTAATGGATTGAAATCCCTATTATACATCCCCAGTTTTAATTCTAAAAGTATATCCGTCGCTATACTTTTTGATGTTTCGTTTAACCTTGACTGCGCTGCTTTTTTCTTATTTATTGGTTTTACCCTTTTTTTATGTGTGGTAAATAAATTTATTGACTCAGTATCAACTCCAATCCTAGTTAACAACTCTCTAGCTTCACTTTCATTTAAACTTGCAATTTGTTTTTCAAGCTTACCAACCTTAGAAAGGTCTACATAATCCTCATTAAACTCTAAGAGGCTATCTCCGTTTTCTGAAATCAATACATCTATTGAATTTCTTTCTTGTGTTTCGACAAAAGAAGATTCCCCTCCTGTGCTTCCGTTGTCATTTCCCGACAAGAGCTTCTCTAAAGTATCTTTATCATCTGCATCAAATAATTTAAATTCTTTAAATCTCGATATCTGATTCAAACCAAGATGGGAGACTACCCAGCAATTTTTTGTACTTCCATTTTCTCTTATGACTCTACCTAGAAATTGAATATATGGATTCAAAGAAGAAAAAGGTCTAAAAATTGCTGCAACACCCAATGGTTTATGGTCGAATCCCTCACCAAGCATACCAATATTTACTATCACGTCAATTTTACCCTGTTTTAATTTTCTAAGGGTGACATCATTATTTTTCTCTTCGGTGCTTACCAAACCGACTTTCAGTCCTAAACGTTCAAAGGCAGGTTTAACAAACTCTCTGGCATGACGTTTAGATATTGCAGCGGCAATAATTTGATGGGTATCATTTGGATTAGCTTTTCTCAAATCCAAAAGTTTTTCGAAAGATTTACTTGCTATACTATCGCAACAATCTTGAGACAATGCTATTCCTCGTCGAAACCACGCCTCTTCTTTTAATTCAAGAATATCCTCCAAAGTATATTCTTTACCGTCTTTATCATTGAAAATACCTGTCAATGAGATCGATTCAGGTGCTATATCACAAACCTTTATATTCCTGATATAACCTTTTTTTATTGCATCTGAAAAGTGATAAGTATAAATAATTCTACCATCTAAAGGTTTTCCATCAGAACGAAATGGCGTTGCAGTAAGACTTAGTATTTTTGCTTGTGGGAAAAAGCTTATCACTTCTTGATAGGTTCTTGCTTTCTGATGATGAGCTTCATCGATAATAATTAAGTCGACCTGTTCTTCTTTTCCTTTGAACCATTTCCCCACATCATTTAACTGCTGATAGTTAGCAATAATTATTTGATGTTCATCTATATCATTTTTACTTACACTATCATTTAACCTTAAAGGATAAGCCTCACTTTTTTCATAAAACTCACTAGAGAATAAATTTAATTTTTTATATACATTCCCATTTGGATTTTCGAATATATCAATATCTTGTTCAATTTGATCTACTAGCGTCAAGTTTGGTGTCAAGATGAGAACTTTTCCCTTAGCGACCTCATATGGTGATATGGCAATTACTGCTGATTTACCTGTTCCAGTTGGCAACTGTATTAAAATGTGATTTTCGGCATTTGATAGTTCAGCGAAGTAGCCTTTAATAGCTAAATAGGCCTCCTTCTAACAATCTCTCAGTTTTTTCAAATTAGGCTTGAAATTAAAGTAATTACTCATAGAAACATCCTTCTTTAAATATTTTAAGAACCAACCTGCTAAAAGCTAGCTTATGTTAATCAACAGATAGAGTGTCAATGCAATCATATTTTCGATCAAGCACATCATTAAAAAATCCCCCGCGCGCAATGCTATCCCCGCCACGCCTGCCCGCTTTGTGTAGCGCTTTTCATGCAGTTGCATGGAAGCGTTCAGGCCGTGCCAGCACTGGCGCTGTAGGGCAGTTTCGGGGGTAAGTATTGCATGCAATTCCATGCACCGTATGCATGCACGGTCAAAAAATCGCTAGCCAGAGAAAAAAGCGCGCAAAAAAGCCCGCGCAATGGCGGGCGACTTCCTGATGCTCACGGTAATGAAATTATAATCTGGCTAATTAATTCCGCAGGGCTGAGGCCGAGTAATGCTTATATTTTTTCTGCATGACCGGTGATAACGGAATACCCGGCACCGGTAAATCTTTTCGGTTCGATGGCTGAATAATTTCCTCTATCGATTCCAGTGTGCGGAAAGTTGCTGAGCATTCAATATTTCGGCACTGGTGATAACGCTGCTTGACGTTCTCCGATAACGATCGGCTCGTGCGTGCATGGGCAGCGTGGCCGCAGAACGGGCAGTGCATCATGCTTTTTGGCTCCGTGTTTTTAATGCTTCCTCTTTTTCTTTTAATTCACGGAAAAATTTCATTCGTCTTGCTGGGCTTGCTACGGGTTCAAAATCAGAATGTGGCAATGAGGGGACGTTAAGCCCCAGTGATGACAACACCGGCTCATTACTCATATCAAAACGGTAGTTATTCGTTTTCGCCTTGAGCTTTTCAGTAACCAAATCCATGACTACTTTCTCAGGCTTCTGATAGGCGATCCCTTGTTTATATTCAGAGGTGGTGATATCCAGCATATGCTGCTTTAACTTGATCGCCCGGATCAGGGTTGTGCTGATGTTACTTAACGCCTGATTAAATTCCCGTTCTGCATAGTCTCGCAGGGCGCTGGCGTGAGCATCACAACAATCTTTTGCTGAAGCGTAGCACTTCGCTTTCTGTCTAAGCTGCTCTATTTCCAATTGCGCCAGTAGCCCATCATATTCTTGTGCCAGTTCACGTTGTGCCAGACGCTGTAACTGCTGATTTTTCAGTTCTTCCGTCATTTCGCCACGTGCGGCAAGAAAACGCGCACGCCAGTCGGTATCGGAAAGCTGATTTTCCGCTTCCGTGTTGGCTTTCTGTTCTTTGGCACGTGCAATCGCGGTATCAATGTTATCCAGCTCACCCGCGTTAACGGTGTGTGCTTCCCGCATTCTCAGGTAATAGTCAGTCGCTCTTTTCAGCGTATCCGGCAGGGGATTAACTGATTTCGTGTCTGGTGTCGTTGTCTGGCTCATGGTCATTTCTCTGTATGGGGTGGGTGTCTGATGGCTATTGTGCAATTCACCACACAACTCCCGCTATCTGAGCCGGTTGTGCCACTTCCCACACAAAACAATCTCTACAGCAGGCCGTTTCCCAATTGAGAGCTAACTCTTTTATAAAACTATTCACTACTCTTCACCTGATAAAAAAGAATAGATAAATCAATAAATAAAGGGGTGAATAGTTGATGAATAACTCTTCACCGAGTGTTCACACTGTTCACTCGGTTTTTTGAGCCTTTTTTCTGGCGAGCATGTTTTTTGAATGTTTTTTTAGATTGATTTACATGAATCAATCACTTAGTGAAATTGATTCGTAAGTAAGATGTGAGCATTACCAAACATAACTAAACATTACTATCAACCTGAGGAGGTGGTTGAATTTTAACCGTGTTGTGCCAGATGTAGCACAACTTCCCCTTGTTGCGGTCTCCGAAAATATTCACATAATAGCGAGCTACCAGAGAAATCCAGCGCCATCCGGCCAGAGCCGGGCGGACATTAACGAGGTAGCGCCACATGTTGTCAGCCACACCCCCAACGCCCATTCCTGCTATGCCCCCGATGTCACCGCATCCGGTCAGAGAGCGCTTAATGCGCCTTCCGGAAGTGCTGCACGTCACCGGCATTTCCCGTTCGACGCTGTACGAACTGAGTAGCCGCAAGGCTTTTCCCGCCCGTGTGTCGCTGGGTGGGAAGAACGTCGCGTGGGTTGAGTCCGAAATTCATCACTGGGTGGCCGAGCGTATCGCCGCCCGTCAACAGGAGAACCACGCATGATCACCTTCACTATCGCCGGGCAGTCAGTCACACTCGATGAACGGGAAGCCCTCAGCCTGTGCGATCAACTGCTGCCAGCCATCCGTAATCCGGCCACTATTGCCGCCCGTGAACAGCGTTTCGGCGCATTGCTGCTGAGCATTGCACCGACGCCCGCCGCCTCTGATTCACCCCGGCGTTACTGTGCATCCCGTGCCGGTGATGCGCTGACCAATTGCTGAGGCTGTTCATGACTGCGCAATTTATCCGTTTCCCCGGCTTGCCTGCCGGGGCTTTTTGGCGTTATAGTTTTGTCGCTGCCGCAAAATCGGTAGCCGGGATTGGCGTCCCGGAAATAACAAAGGCGACACCACACGCGCCATGCGTGTTTTTTTATGTCGATGTCTTAGTACACCTATATGTTGTGCAGCGGATCCTTTCCCGCTTTAGCATCAGAACAATGGTGGCTCAGGCAGGGGCTTCTTCGGAAGCGCCGGTTTCCTTTGTTACCGGTTACGCCAACCCTGTCTGGGCTACCACCCTTGAAATTGGCGTTTCCGGTGGTAGCTGTAATCAGCTAACAAAGGAATATGTCTCATGGCTACGACCCCCACCCCGTCACACCCGCAATTTACCTTTCTGTTTCTGGCCGTGCGCCGCGCTGAATTACGCGCCTTGCCGCACCGTGAAGCCGTTATCGCCCCGGATGAAATCAGCGCCCGCCGTTTACTGGCACGTGACTATGTACTGGCTTTTGCTGGCCGTCTGCCGCTGCGGAGTACACGCCATGTTTGATGATACGCCCCTGACCCCGGAAGAGCTGACCGACCAGTGCCGCGCCTTAACCCATGCCGTGATTGAGTTGGATAACCCGATGGCAAAAGAGGTGCTGTTGTTTGTGCTGGCTGAACGGCTGGAAGTGCTCTCGGCCACGCTGGACACACCCGACGAGCTCGGCGACCTGAGCGATGTTGACTACACCGACCACCACACTGCA
This sequence comes from Pectobacterium artocarpous, assembly GCF_046159765.1. Taxonomy (NCBI): domain Bacteria; kingdom Pseudomonadati; phylum Pseudomonadota; class Gammaproteobacteria; order Enterobacterales; family Pectobacteriaceae; genus Pectobacterium; species Pectobacterium artocarpous. Next base: position 9,046 of record NZ_JBJXVK010000044.1, on the reverse strand, counting down.
TTAAGGGGCAACGCATGGCACACCTTACCGTGACACAGACTGTGAAACGCGCCAGCGGGCACTGGCCGCAACTGCTCCCGGCTGTGGGTATTCGTATTGATGCCACCGGGCAGCATACCGCCTGCCCGATGTGCGAGGGCAAAGACCGTTTTCGCTTCGATAACAAAGATGGGCGCGGCACATGGTTCTGTAACCAGTGCGGCGCGGGGGATGGCCTCAATCTGGTGGAAAAAGCCCTGAACCTGACGCCGACAGAAGCCGCTGTGAAAGTGAGCGCATGGCTGGGCGACCTGCCGGACAGCCCGGCAGCGGCAATGCCTGACGATGTAGACAGCGAGGCCGCCCGGCAACGGGCGGCGGTTCAGGCACAGGCCAAACTGAACGAGGCGGTGACACAATCCGGCAACACCTATCTGATCGCCAAAGGCTGGCCGGACATGGCTGTGCCCACCCTACAGGGTAAGCCGCTGCGCGTGGGCGGTATTGCCTATCAGCCCGGTGACGTACTGGTGCCGCTGACCACACCGGACGGTGAGGTGGTGAATCTCCAGCTTATCAACGCGCAGGGCGACAAACGCACGTTAAAAGGCGGACAGGTGAAAGGAGCCTTTCACTGTTTCAGCGGTAAACAGGCCAGCGTTATCTGGCTGGCCGAGGGCTACGCCACTGGCTTAACGCTGCATCAGTTAACCGGTGATGCGGTGTATGTCGCGCTCAGCGCCAACAACCTGCCGTCCCTTGCCCGTGAGCTGAAAACCCGCCACCCGGCGGTCACGCTGCTGATAGCCGCCGACCGGGACGAGAACGGCACCGGCCAGACCAAAGCCGAACAGGCCGCCGTTGCTGTCAATGGCCGGGTCGCGCTGCCGCCGGTGTTTGGTGACTGGAATGATGTGTATCGTGCTGAGGGTGCCGACGCCACCCGGCAGCATCTGAATACCTTTACCCAACCGGAAAAAGCCAGCCCGTTTGCGTCGCTGGGTGAGGCCGAATTCAAGGCCATGAGCGCCAGCGAGAAAGCGGAGAAGATACGTGAACACTACCGCGACACGCTGGCAATTGACGCCTTCGGGGAAACGTTCTTCCAGTACCAGAACGGCGCGTGGAAAGTCCTTCCCCATCGCCTGTTAAGCCGGGATATCGCCGCACTGTTTCAGAAGATACAGGCACCCTTTACCGCAGCGGGTATAGACAGTGTGATAAACACGCTGAAACTGATTGTTCCGATGCAGGAAGCCTCCCAGCGTCGGTTAATCGGCTTTCGTAACGGCGTGTTTGATACCGCAAACGGGGAATTTAAACCCCATCGCCGGGAGCACTGGTTGCATACCGTGAATGACGTGGATTACACCCCGTTTAAGGCCGGGGAAAACCTTGCCGACAACGCGCCGCACTTCTGGCGCTGGCTGACCCGTGCCGCCGGGAACCACGCTGATAAACAAGAGCGCATTCTGGCCGCGCTGTTTATGGTGCTGGCGAACTGCTACGACTGGCAACTGTTCCTTGAAGTCACCGGCCCCGGTGGCAGCGGGAAAAGTATTCTGGCGGAAATCGCCACCATGCTGGCCGGGGAGGACAACACCACGGCGGCGACCATCAACACCATTGAATCGTCCCGTGAGCGCTCGTCGATTATCGGCTTCTCACTCATCGTACTGCCTGACCAAGAGAAATGGAGCGGTGACGGTGCCGGTATCAAGGCCATTACCGGCGGCGATGCGGTGATGGTTGATCCGAAATACCGTGACGCCTATTCCACTCGGATACCGGCGGTGATTCTGGCCGTCAATAACTCGCCGATGCGCTTTAGTGACCGCAGCGGCGGCGTGTCCCGTCGCCGGGTGATTATCCACTTCGGTGAAACCATCCCGGCCAGCGAACGCGACCCCAAGCTGAAAGAGAAAATCCGCGCTGAACTGGCGGTGATAGTGCGTCACCTGATGAAACGTTTTGAAGAGCCAAACGACGCCCGGACGCTGTTACAGGCACAGCAACACTCCGCTGAGGCGCTGGAAATCAAACGACAGGCCGACCCGCTGGTTGATTTTTGCGGCTACCTGCTGGCACACAACGACACCACCGGGCTGTATATGGGCAACGCCAACATCACGCCCCGCAACCCGCGTAAATACCTGTATCACGCCTATCTGTCTTTTATGGAGTCGCACGGCCACCAGAAACCGATCAGCCTGACGGCCTTTGGTAAGGTGCTGCCTAACATGATGTCGGAATACGGGCAGACGTACCTCAAGGGCAGAACCAATCAGGGTATACAGACCAATCTTGAGCTGAAAGACGAATCCGACGCCGACTGGCTGCCCAAATGCGAGATAGCGAGGTAGACACCAGAAACGACAAAACCGGCTCCGTGTAGCGCGGTAACTTCTTTTGCATAGATTGGCAAATCATTTTGCATAGAGCACCATATTGATAATGATGCTCTTTTTACACTGTGCAAAATTAACCGCTAGATTAATTCTTTCGTGTCGTTGTCTGGCTTGACTCCCGCTCGTTTCTAAGTAATTGCCATCCGTAGCGGTCTGAGAAGCCGTATTTAGGCGGAAGCACAGCCATACATGAAAGGGCTGACGCGCCGGTCTGACGCATTGCAGCAAACTCGTTAAGAAACTCACGATTACGGACTTCCCGCAAAAGTCTATCACAACGGGGAAGGTACAGAATTTCACCGGAAAAATATTGCTGGAGTTTCTTTATTTCCTCATCTGTAAGGATTGTCCGTAAAGCATTTGCTCGTGCGCCGCCAAGGAATTTAATGCCCTTCCCGATTGGAAAGGTCGTTCCCCCAAAGGTTTTAAATAACTTCATCGCTTGATTAATGCCAATCAGGTTGACTATATCGACACAAACATCAGGTAACTTACCCAAAATTTCCGGGTCATATTTTTCTTGTGTTTCCTTAGCCTGAGTTGTTGCGCTTAAAGGGCGTGATAATTTTATTTTATCTAATTCATCAGGAGCAACGACACTAACAGCACTAGTCAAAACCAGCGATGTAGCACTGGTGATATCATCAATTGCGCTACGAATATATATTACTTCATCCTTGTTGAAATATTTGATGTCGCTACCTGTCAGCATAGTTAAATCATCAACTGCCGCGTTTATTTTTGCCGTAATATCTACAACCCTATTCAAAAATTCTTTTTTATTCTTATCATTACAAATACTGGACATGGCAATCGCCTTATTAATATGGAAGCATTGGGCCTCTGTTAGCTTGCGAGGAATTTACGTTATTTACAGCCTCAGCAAGCACTCGATCATCAAGCATGATTTGATTTTTGATAATGAGTGGCTGTTTATTTTCCGATGATGAGTCCGCAAGATAACCGATTTTGTTGTTACGTTGCAAATAGGCTGGCACGCCGAAATTAACGCCATCACGCTCCAGTTGTGGAGCAATATCAACACCGCCATCAGGCAGGGAGGGGGTGTTAATAGATGACTGGCGATTGTCTTTCCCAAAACGGCTTTTCAATACCCCCCATACAATATCAACAAAGCTATAGCCGGAAGTGCCATCCTGAATGGATTGAACTTTCTCCGGCATGGTTTTTTTCGCAAAATTCTCTCTCAGTTTATCTTGCATGTAACCAAGTGCTACGGAACCCGCTGTAATGGCAATCGCCGGAGTGGTTATTGACAACGCCCCTGCGAGCTTTCCGACTGTACCCACACCGCCGCCTGGAACTGAGGGGGCACCAATTCCTCCCTGTAAAAACCTGATACCAGCAAAAACGTATGCCGCCGCCGTCATGGCTTTTATCCCCTGGGTTGCGCCATCGACGGCGGCGGTCAAAGCCGGGTATTCCTTGGCGTAATCCGCGATAGTCGCGGCGGCATCACCCAGTTCTTTATTGAATTTAGTGAAAACATCACCATCAGCAAAAAATTTTTCATTAGCCAGTTGATTAAATTTAAAAAGGGGTTCGTCGGCCACGACCTGAAATGAGGAACCTACAGCACCGTTAGCTTTATTAGTTCCCGCCATCTGCTCTTTAATATAATCTTTCTTTAAAAATGCCGTGGTCAGTGCCATTTGCGCCTGAGCATCAGGAACTATTGAAGCAATAATAGTGGATACAAGAACATCCCGCGCCGCAAGAAGGTCTTTCTCTTTATTTGTTCCTTTATTTCTTCCGATGTCTGCGGTAAGTTTTTTGTAATCCTTATCGCCTAATATTATTGAATCAACGGCATTAAAAAATGATTCAAATGTGTTATTTCCTTTAGCCCTCTGAGAAACAAGAAAATCAGCGTATGACATTGGCTTGCCGCCGGATACTCTGAATTTTCTGTTTTTCATATTATTGATGGTATCGGCACTGGTGATTTTTAATAACAGTTGATTGTAATTATTGGCCGCTGTGTCATTATTTCCTGCTGTATCTGAATTGGCCTGTAGGTTGCCAAGAAGTAAATCAAGGTCTTTAAGTCCACCCATGCCTAATTTAGAATAGTTTGTCATTATGGTGGGAAGTTCTTTTGCCATATCTGACAATTCAAAGCCTCCCAGCTCACCAGAACGGGTTAATTTGTCAAAAAATAACGGAAGTTCTTCTTTTTTTATTTTAAAGTTATTCATGGCGGTTACAGCGAGCTGTGCAATTTCCTCTGGGTTGGAGCCGGTGGCGGTGGATGTATACATAACATCTCCCAGAACAGACATGGCAGTTTTATCATCCACACCGCCTTTAGACATTAATATGCTGAGCGCATTTGCGGCGGTATCGGCTGTACCGCCGCCTTTTCTGACGGAATCCTTTATTGCGCCGCTCAATTGTTTTTTTGCCGCTATCCGCTCTTCTGCGGGTAAATGGTTATAGGCTGTATTCGTGATACTGGCGAGGCGCTGACTATAGTTCATTTGCTCACGGACGGGCTGCGCAATGACAGCGCCTGCGGCGGTGAGTCCTCCTGCGACAGCAGCAACATTACCGCCAAGCACTCTGGCTTTACTTATCCGGGAAGTTGTCTCTGAGGTTCTGGTCAGTTCCCCCCTCAGTTGGGTAACTTTTTGTCGCATGGCATCAAAGGCCCTTGCCTGCTCATTGGCTGACAGAAGTCCGGTGCGGGTGAGGCGATTATAGGCCGCTGTAGTCTGCTGAATTTCCCTCTGGATCTGACGCTCCGAACGAATACCCAGAACCGATCGGGCTTCCGAAGAACGGCGATATTCATCCGCCAGGGCTTTTGATGCACGGATTCCTTTTTCACTTGAGCCTTGCTGTTCTTTCTCTAGCTTTTGGGCTTGTTTACCCGCTTCTTGCATCGCGGCACGAAGAACTTTTGAGCCACTATCCTTGGCGATTAGGTTTAATGTAAGCGCTAAATTTCGAGACATGAAATGACTCCTTTACAAGTATTCATCTGGTGCAAGAAGGTTGTAGGTGTGAATCTTGAAAAGTGACAAGGGCAACCAAAATAACCTTGCCATGCATCACCACATCAGCAACCACATTTAAACCCCGTTTAAATCGATCCAGATTCAAATAAAACAAAAGAAATGATCTACCCTACAAGCAAGGCAAAAGAACCCATTAGAACGGCATACAGGCACCGCCTTATATCTCAACTATTGCAGGGCTATTGAGGCGGTGCCGTGGACAGAAAACTAACGCATCATGCTTTATTTCTGTTTGCCGTTTTTTTCTGGCGTAGCGATTTGACTACTCGCGTGTCGCGGGGGGCGGCTTTCCCGGCCTTGTGTCCATTCAACCGAGCAAGGGCATCAGCATAGCCATCGAGTTCTGCACGGCTCATTCCGCCAATTTGAGCTTCACTAATACCGTGCCGCCCGAGAGCCAGAATTAGGGTTCGATAGCCGGAGAGTTGCTGTTCGAAAGCAGCCGCTTTTTTTTAATGGCTTCAATCTGCGCATCGATGAGATCGAAGTCATCGTCATTCATCCCGTTCAGCAGTAAGTCAGGGGTGATTTCCTCTTCAGGCAAATCACCAAGTGCGGTAATAACCTGAGCCATCACCGCGATACGGAAATACGTTGAAGCGACAGCGCCTTCTGTAGTACCGAATTTTTCATACGTCAGGCGTAGCGCTTCAATAGTGTCATTGACTACGGGAATACGTACCTGAAAGTCAGTGTGTACCTTATCACCAGCCTGAACGCCGTATAACAATGCGTGCTTTTCCATTTCACTTCTCCACAAGGTGCAGCGCGTTCATCGTTCGCGCTGCCTTTATTAGTAAGGTCGTGCTGGGCGAATGCCCGTTTAGCAGGGCATTAAGCCAGCCTGTATATAAGCGCTATCAGTCGAGGAACGGCGTTACAATTACTTCAACAAGCCCATAGTTAGGGTTGGGCTTCATGTTATCGAGAGTCTGAGCTTTTGCGATATTGAACGCTGCTTCACGGTTTTTCATGCCAACCAGCAGGATTGTCGGCTTGATGCGCAGTGGCCTGCCAGCGTCATTAATCTGAGAACTCATGCGTTCATACAGATCGCCAAAGTTATCCGCGTTTAGCTCTTTCTTGCTTGCAAAAGCCATCTGCCAGAACCCGTACCCCATATTTCCACGCCCGCGAACGCCGTAAAAATATTCGTCAGTCATAAAGGATAGTGATTCTTTCCCGTTAGTTATTTGCTGAATGTCGTAAGGAATACGTTCCTGCCAGATAAACGGATTAATTGGGCGGGTATTATCGAGTAATAACCACAACGATTTTTCATCAGAAGCGTTTGCGGGAACCTGTACGTTTGAAACGGTGGTTTCCTCAGTACCAATAGTAACAACATGCGTTGGCGAGAAAAAAGGCTGACCGTCATAACACTTCTTGTTAAATCCTTGCTTAATTAATTCAAAGAGCAATTCATCAGGGTGATGTGCAGCCGCATCCGCCATATCAGAAACCATACTTCCAACCATTCCGATATTATCATCTTCAATATCTTCACGTGAGATACTGATAGTTGATTCAAACTTTCGGTTCTCAATAGAAAAGCTATAAGCGGAAAGGCTTTTAATTACGCGCTCCCCCACCCATTCCCGCAAGCTGGGAAATGCCCCAAGAAACGGATAGACGTTTGATTTTGTTGTAGACGGTACTTTTGTTGAAATCTGAGGGTATAAAGGAGCGGATTTTTTAGCTCGCTGATTAAATACCACTTTAATATTGGTGTAGATAGCGCCAAGCGCTTTTTCATTGATAATCACTTATGAACTCCTTGGTTTAAAACTTATTGGGGTTTATAAAACAACTGAAGTATTTCATATTGAAAAATCGGCAACTATATGAAAGGGTTCAGTGGTATTGAGAATAAAAAAAGGCTACCAGACCGAAGCCTGATAGCCTTTTAACACCCGTTTTTTCATACAACCAAAGAGACAATCACAGAATGCCACACTGACGATAATGAAGTTAACTGAAGTACTTCAGTGGTTGGCTTGGCATCTAAGCGGGGTCGACTCATCCTTTAGGCTCTATTCCCCTTGCCTTTAATTCTTTTCGGATAATACGCTTCATCCAGCCAGCTAGTGATTCGTCGCCATCCTGCCTCTGAGCCTCTTCCATCGCCTCGCGCAAATCCGTATCGAGACGAAGTTGAAATGGCTGACTTCCTCTGCGCGTACTCTTTTGTATTGACATTGCATTGACACTCGTCTAATGTGTTCATGTGTCATTACATAATACACACAAAGTAATGTAAAGGCAACGCCCTGAAGTGCGACAACACAGCAGGGCGTCTAACCAATATCGTTAGTGGGGCTAACAACATGGCTACAGCAAAGTGTACAGAACTTCAGACCGGATTAACATCTGAACCGATAACTACTGTTATGGGGCTTTTAGACCGCAGCCTTCAAAATCTCCCAGTTGGCTGTGATAACGAAAATATCAGTTGCAATGCGTTGGCGTTAATTGATGGTATAGATGGCGGCTGTGCGATTATTTCCGAATGGATATCCATGCGTGCAGATGAATGTCGTGGACTAAACGTTAAAGAAACGCGCTGGGTTGCTGAGTACCTACAAGCGGCAAGAGAGATTAAAGAGGCTCTTTCTTATTTTGCTGATTCGATGAATGCTGATAGTTGACAAAAAAACGCAACACACCAAATAAAATTGCCATGATATTATATATTCATGGCAATTTTTTTAACGTCAGGTTACTTTTTTAACACCATCGTATAGGCAGTTATATAGGGACATATGCTCAATCTTTTCTTCCCTATACATATCTTCTACCTTTCATTTCATACCATCTTTAAAAGTTAACCAAGTAGCTAATGCTGCAAGCAGCTCCTAGCCATGACAATCCATACTTTAATTGCATTTTTATCTTGATTTATGCAACAAAACAAAATCAACTTATTTGCAGTTTTATATTGATTATAAAAGCATTTTTGTTTGATTTCGCAACATCAATGTAACCAGGCCCGCAATTAAAAATGAAGTTTGTGGGAGCGCTTAAACACTGGATATTTAAGAGCGAGAGAGCCAGCAACCTGAAAGTAATTTCAAGAAATCACTTTCGGATTTATTTGTGCCGATTAAAACCAAATAAATGGTTATTTTCATTTAAATACATACACTTAAGTAGAGCATAGGAACCCAAAAATGACTTACTTTAATTTGCAGGTTGTGAGCTAAGAACCTGAAAAAACTCGAACGATAAAGTAAATCACCCCGTTCGGGTTTATCATTCAACTTAAAAACGGAAATTATTAGTAAAATTCAGTTAAAACAACATGATAAAATCAATCCGAATGGGGAGGCCAAAGACCATTGTAGCGTCCAAGTTAGCACAATAGACTTGTATTATGATGAACGGATCTTTTATTCATCTGATGATGTTTTCTTTTATTCCTTTTGTTGCATTAATAAGTATTTCAAAAAACGATCATTTTCAACAAGTTAAGAAAAAAGGAACATGAAAACCAAAAGAAACTGAATTTCCTTTTTATAAAAATAGAATGGAACGATGAGCGATGAGACATGCACTATCATTTAACGGCTTTGTTGAATAAATCAGGTTTGGGGTAAACATCCTTGCAACGAGTTGTTG
>NZ_JBJXVK010000043.1:0-14820 GCF_046159765.1 Pectobacterium artocarpous | reverse complement strand
AATACCTGCCTGTCACGCAGGGGGTCGCGGGTTCGAGCCCCGTCCGTTCCGCCACCCTATTTAGGGGCGTAGTTCAATTGGTAGAGCACCGGTCTCCAAAACCGGGTGTTGGGAGTTCGAGTCTCTCCGCCCCTGCCAGATAAAACCCTTCACGATAACGTGAAGGGTTTTTTTTGTCTGTCATTTATATTCGCTCACAATCAGGAGACTTCACCCGTAGTAAGGGTAAAGAGGTTATGGAGAGCTTTATTAAAGCTGAACAGAACGGAAAAATATCTGTGTGGTTTATGCACATAATCATGATATGGCCATAGGTGCTATTCAGGCAATTAAAGAAGCAGGTTTGAAACCTGGTTCACAGATAAAAGTTGTCTCCATTGATGGTGTCCCTGATATTTTCAAAGCAATGATGAATGGCGAAGCTAATGCTACCGTTGAATTAACGCCTAATATGGCTGGGCCTGCTTTTGATGCCTTATTAGCGATGAAGAAGGATGGCAAACAGCCTGAAAAGTTCATTCAAACAGAATCACGTTTATTACTGCCTGATACGGCAAAACAGGAATATGAAACCAAGAAAGATCTCGGTTATTGATATTTATATTATGGATTCATCGTTGATATAAATTTTGCCAAATACCTGGCAGACATATGAATATGGAAAAGTGGGTTTGCTATGTTTTCTGCACTGTTAAACTACGGGGCAGTGAATATTGCCAGCCTACTTTTCCATAATATTGCTCAGGTGTGGCGTAGCCTTGTTTCGTTGTCGCATAGGTGATGTTGATGGAAACGACACGGTTGTTAGATATTCGGGGCAGAGCGTTGAGTTTCCGGGGGTAAAAGCATTACATCAGGTGGACTTCACGTTCAATCGCGGCGAAATAGTCGCGCTATTAGGGGAGAATGGCGCAGGAAAATCGACGTTAATCAAGGCATTGACTGGCGTTTATCACCGTTCTTCGGGTGATATTATCCTCGATGGCATGGCGATTAATTCTGTTAATACTGCGCATGCTCAGTCATTGGGTATCGGAACCGTATATCAAGAGGTCAATTTATTACCAAATCTGTCCGTTGCGGCAAATTTATTCATTGGCCGGGAGCCCACGCGTTGGGGCATCATTGATCAACATAAAATCCTGCACCAGGCAGAAGCGATCTTATTGAATTATGGGTTGACGATTGATGTTTAGCCATCCGCTTGGCAATTACTCCATCGCAGTGGAGCAAATTGTCGCCATTGCCAGAGCTATCGATCTCTTTGCTAAAGTTTTAATTCTTGATGAACCTACCGCAAGCCTCGATGCAAAAGAAGTTGAGATGCTGCTGGATATATTGCGGAAATTGCGCGATCGCGCAATTGGCATGATATTCGTCACGCATTTTCTGGATCAGGTTTATTGCATTAGCGACAGAATTACCATTTTGCGTAATGGACGATTGGTGGGGACATTGCCGGTCAAGGAATTACTGCGTATCGAGTTAGTCCAAATGATGTTGGGGCACAGTTTTGATGAAACATTATTGAAGCGAGGTGAACATCGTGACGTTGCGGGTGACGCTGGGTTCGCTAAGTTGGGTAACGGAACCCTGTTCTATCTGCCTATGCCGGTGGTTATTGCCTGCGTGGTGTTGTTGGCTCTGTGGATTCTGACGTGTAAAAAGGCGCGTGGGCTATTTATCGAATCTGTCGGTATTAATCTGCGATCGGCTCGCAATGCTGGCGTGAGTACGACGCTGGTATTAATCGCGGCTTATGTCATTGCGGCGTGTGTGCCTCCGTAGCGGGCGTTATTGTAACGGCGGATATCCGTGGTGCGGATGCGAATAACGCTGGTCTCTGGTTGGAATTAGACGCGATTCTGGCCGTCGTGATTAGTGGCGGCTCTCTGCTCGGCGGCCGTTTTAACGTGCTGCTCTCTGTCGTTGGCGCATTGATTATCCAGAGTATGAATACCGGCATCCTGCTTTCAGGCTATCGGCCGGAATTTAATCTGGTCCTGAAGGCTCTCGTCGTTCTGCTCGTTTTGGTTATGCAATCACCGCGCATTTCTCTGCATCACCTCTTCAGGAGGAAAACATAATGTTGAAACACCACTTCCCCCTGCTGATGACGATCCTGATATTTATTGCTGGCTATTTATTCTGCCTCCGCTAGTTTCCCGGCTTTGCTTCGACACGAGTTTTCTTTGATTTACTGACGGATAATGCCTTTCTGGGGATCGTTGCGGTTGGGATGACGTTTGTCATTCTCTCAGGTGGAATCGACCTCTCTGTGGGTTCAGTCATTGCGTTTACCGGTGTGTTATTGGCCAAATTGATCGGCACGTACGGCATCGACCCTTTCTTGCGTTTACCATTGCTCTGGTGATGGGAGCGCTGTTTGGCGTCATGATTCAAGGGTTGATTCAAACGTATATCACGTTTGACGGCACCTTGAGCTCATGGTGGACAAAAATCGTCATTGGTTTCCTGCTGTTTGCTTTCATTGGGTTACAGAAAGCATTAAGCACTTCTGGTTAGCCAGACGTGTTTCGTGATTCATGAGAATGATGGGTCATGAATTAAGCAAAATAGGGGTTTTCAGCAACTGACGAATCATCGTCTGTTGATCGCTATTCTGTAACCAAACGGCATAAAACGGACGCACGACGGGTTGATTGTCGCCAACGGCCCGCAGAGTAGAATAGGTTTGTAGCCAGTGACTGGGTAAAAATGCGCAACCGCCAGTTGTTTCAAGCAGTTGTCGGGTTAAATGGGCCGATGTTGTTGTCAAAACGGGAAGCTGATCGCTGGCTAACAGGCGAGTTTCCTGCTGATGAAAGTCTGCGCCCCACTCCAATTTTATATAGGGTAGCTCCTGTCCTGGGGGATGTGTTGCTGCTGCAAACAGCGAAAGGGAGAAATTCCCCAGTAGCTGACTCGCCAACTCTTCCATTTTGGGAGGCTCGGTTGTTATCAAGAGATCCAGTTGACGCTCATGGAGTTGTTTTACCAGTGAATGGCGTAAGGCAATGCGTGCTTCTAGCTGGAGCAATGGGCGTTGTTGGTACAGCGATTGTAGCCAGGGGGTCAGATAGGCTTCCCATAATGACGCGGTTGCTCCCACCGAAAGCAGGCTGTGCTGTTGTGAGCGTGCGACCTCTTTTTTGGCGATCTGCCAGGTACCGATAAGGCTTTCTGCATAGGGCAGAAGACGTTCTCCTGCTGGGGTCAGGCGTATGTTGTTCCGATGGCGCGTGAACAGGTTAGCGCCAAGCTGCGTCTCTAACTGGCGAATCCGAAAACTCACTGCTGATTGCGTCAGATAGAGGGATTCGGCGGCACGGCCAAAGTGTCTTGTCCTGCTGACTTCCAGAAAGGTTTTTAGTAATTCGGTATCCACGCCCGTCTCCAAAAAAATTTTGTCGTAATGATTTAAATGTTTTGTTTTACACAATGTCAAGCCTATCTAATACTCCGCGCCATAAACAACACGACCATAGAAGAATTAGGAGCGTGTAAGATGGCAGAAAGCTTCTCTACCACTCATCGTTTTTTTGATAACAAGTTCTATCCGCGTGGTTTTTCCCGACATGGTGACTTTACGATTAAAGAAGCACAACTGTTGGAACGCCACGGTTACGCATTTAACGAGCTGGATTTGGGCAAACGTGAACCAGTGACTGAGGAAGAGACATCGTTTGTCGCAATGTGTCGCGGCGAGCGTAAAGCGGAAACGGAACTGGAAAAAATCTGGTCCAAATATCTGGATCGTATCCGTCGTCCTAAACGCTTCCATACGTTGTCTGGTGGTAAACCGCAGATGGATGCGGTGGAAGAATACACGGAAAGCGATGATTAATTAAGAATGGGGCGTTAGCCCCATTTTCTTTTGTGGTGAATATATCTAACGCTTCCACTATTCAAGACTTTTGTGGAGCTTGATGAGCAATCGGTCCATACAGCGATAGCTCAGCGCTTCGGCAAGATGTTTTCTCTCGATGTTGTCCCGATCGCCGAGGTCAGCGATTGTGCGTGCGACTTTCAATATTCGGTGCCAGGCGCGTACGGATAAGCCAAGCTTGTTCATCACCTCTTCCAGATAAGCCGCATCAGGTGCCTCTAACGCACAGTGTTTTTCTATTTCACGTGAGGTGAGTAGTGCGTTGATTTTATTTGCCCGCTTTAGCTGTATCTGCCGTGCGATCAGTACGCGCTCGCGAATCGTCGCGCTGCTTTCCCCCTGATAATGTTGCTGAGATAAAACCCCTGGTGGTAGTAAAGGAACTTCGATAGAAAGGTCAAAGCGATCCAAAAAGGGACCGGAAAGTTTGCTGAGGTAGCGCAGTATTTGTTGTGCTGGTAATCGGTTATGAATGCCCTGATAGTGGCCTGACGGGCTGGGGTTCATGGCCGCGACGAGTTGTACACGTGCCGGGTAGCACACTTTGGCGCGGGTGCGGGAAATGATAATTTCGCCAGATTCCAGAGGCTCCCGCAGCGAGTCCAGAACGCGTCGCTCAAACTCCGGTAATTCATCCAGAAACAGCACGCCGTTGTGGGCGAGCGAGATTTCTCCAGGTTTGGGGAGCGAACCGCCTCCGACGAGTGCCGCCATGGAGGAACTATGGTGAGGTGCTCGGAATGGCCTCGCTCGCCAGTGCGTCATGGTGGCATCGATGTTGATTAAGCTATTGATGGCGGCGCTTTCCAGTGCTTCTTCATCGCTTAGTGGTGGCATGAGATTGCCTAATCGACTCGCCAGCATGGTTTTCCCTGTACCCGGTGGCCCTAGCAAGAGCAGGTTGTGACCGCCTGCTGCGGCGATTTCCAACGCGCGTTTAGCCTGCTCCTGACCGATGATATCCTTTAGGTCGAGTGCATCTTCTTCTGCCTGCCACGTTGGTATGATGTCAGAGCAACTGAGTAGTTCCTCTTCTCCACGGAGGAAAGCACATACCTGCAACAGGTGTCCGGCCATGAGTGCTTCCCCCTGTGGTATCAGCGTCATCTCCCGTTTATTGTCATCAGGCAGGATAAGCTGGCGGCCTGATTTTATGGCTTCCAGTGCGGCTGGAATTGCACCATTAACGCCTCTTAACGTGCCAGACAGGCCGAGTTCACCGAGAAACTCATAGCGGCTTAGCTTTTCACCCTCAATTTGTTCTGATGCGGCCAGAATCGCCAGAGCAATAGGGAGATCGTAGCGTCCGCCTTCCTTTGGCAGGTCTGCGGGGGCGAGATTGACCGTGATGCGCTTTGCTGGAAAGGTAAATCCGCAATTGATGAGGGCACTGCGCACGCGATCGCGCGCTTCCTTAACGGTGGTTTCTGGTAAGCCCACCAGTGTTAGGGCGGGTAGCCCGCTGCTGATATGAACTTCGATGTAAACGTCCGGCGCTTGTACGCCAATCATTGCCCGAGTATAGGTAACTGCCAATGACATGCTATTTCCCCTCTGATAAGGATTTGCATCATGTCTTGCAAAGGCGCAGAAGTAGAGGTCGTTGTCACTAGTCTGCGTGGCAGCGTCAGAACATAATTCTCTGTTTCAACCATGGATAAAATTTGTGCGACATACGCCGCAATGGTTTAGGGTGAGCGACCCCCTCACATTCCTTGACGGTTGGCCTGCCCGCTTCAATTTGTACGGTTTACCGCGCGGTGATCATTTTTTAGCCAGAGAGTGAAAATAATTTTCTGCACTTCTACCTTATGATTACGTTGTGTTTTTTCCTGTATCATAGGGAATTCTTACGGGTAGTGATGAAAAAAAGTTGTTGTCACGCCCTGTCTGACTGTGATAACTCTGTAGGCATTCGTTCGACAGAAGATTAATGAACAACCTATTATGAAAGCCCTATCCCTAGTGATTAGCCTAGTCGTGATTAGCGTGGTGGTGATTATTATCCCACCGTGCGGGGCTGCACTTGGACGAAGAATGGCTTAAAAATCAAGGCCTAATTCAAGAAAACCCCCGCACCGAAAGGTCGGGGGTTTTTTGTTGGGCGTAATCTATAACGGAAAGGAACAGGAAATGAACATTAGCATGAAATTCTGTTATTCCCATAAGATGTCGGGGAAATAACTATGAATGGAGCGCAGTGGGTGGTACAAGCGTTGCGAGCGCAGGGAGTGGACACCGTATTTGGGTATCCAGGTGGCGCGATAATGCCCGTCTATGATGCACTTTACGACGGCGGCGTTAAACACCTGCTGTGTCGCCATGAGCAAGGCGCGGTGATGGCGGCGATAGGTTATGCTCGCTCTACGGGGAACGTGGGGGTCTGCATTGCGACTTCTGGCCCTGGAGCAACAAATCTGATCACCGGTTTGGCCGATGCGCTACTGGATTCTGTACCTGTGGTGGCGATCACCGGACAGGTCGGATCGGCACTGATTGGCACCGATGCTTTCCAGGAAATCGACGTGCTGGGGCTGTCGCTGGCCTGTACGAAACACAGTTTTCTGATTGAATCGCTCGAATCATTGCCGGACGTGATGGCAGAAGCGTTCGCCATCGCCAATAGCGGTCGTCCTGGCCCTGTTTTGGTTGATATTCCTAAAGATATACAGCTTGCTATGGGCGACTTCACCCCGAATTTTGCGCCAGTGGCTAATGATGTCGATTTCCCCGAACAGGATATTGCACAGGCGCACGCTCTGTTGGCGAAAGCCCAAAAACCGGTGCTGTACGTTGGCGGCGGAGTCGGTATGGCGAATGCGGTTCCTGCACTGCGTGAATTTCTGAGTGTGACGGATATCCCTTCCGTTTCGACGCTGAAAGGCTTGGGTGCCGTGGATGCCAATCATCCCTATTACCTCGGTATGATTGGTATGCACGGCACGAAGGCGGCGAACCTGATTGTGCAGGAATGCGATCTGTTAATCGCCGTCGGGGCACGTTTTGATGACCGCGTGACGGGCAAGTTGAATGCCTTCGCCCCTCACGCCAGCGTGATTCACATGGATATCGATCCGGCGGAACTGAGTAAATTGCGTCATGCCAATGTAGCACTGCAAGGCGATTTGAATACGATATTACCTGCGTTGCAACAACCGCTGAATGTCAGCGCCTGGCGCCAGCAGGCAACGATGATGAAGGCGGAATATCCGTGGCGTTATGACCATCCTGGCCAGGCGATTTATGCCCCCGCGTTGCTAAAGGCCATCTCCGAACGAATGGATGCCGATACCGTGGTGACGACCGATGTGGGTCAGCACCAAATGTGGGCTGCACAGCACATGACGTTCACTCGACCTGAGAATTTCATCACGTCCAGCGGCCTTGGCACGATGGGCTTCGGCGTACCCGCGGCGGTAGGCGCACAGGTGGCGCGCCCAGACGACATGGTTATCTGTATTTCGGGTGACGGTTCTTTCATGATGAACGTTCAGGAATTGGGCACTATCAAACGAAAACGGCTGCCGCTGAAGATCGTGTTGCTGGATAACCAACGGTTGGGCATGGTACGCCAGTGGCAGCAGTTATTTTTTGATGAACGCTATAGTGAAACCGACCTCTCCGATAACCCTGATTTCCTGACGCTGGCAAGCGCATTTGATATCCCCGGCCAGCGCATCACCCGTAAAGATCAAATTGATACCGCGCTGGATGCGTTGTTTAACAGCGAAGGACCCTATTTACTGCATGTATCGATCGATGAATATGAAAACGTCTGGCCGCTGGTTCCGCCGGGTGCGGGTAACGAAACGATGCTTGATAAAATCAATTAATGGCTGACATACACAGAATAAGCGCCGGAGACAACAGAATGACACACCATCAACTTTCGATTCAGGCACGCTTTCGTCCCGAGGTTCTGGAGCGTGTATTGCGTGTTACCCGCCATCGCGGTTTCAAAGTTTGCGCCATGAATATGGTACAAACCACCAATGCCGAGCACATTAATATTGAACTGACCGTTGCCAGCCATCGTTCGGTGGATTTATTGTCAACACAATTAAGTAAGCTGTTGGACATCGCCTGTGTTGACATTCAGCCAGCGACAACATCGCAGCAGATCAGCGCATAACGCATAAAAAGAGTAAGGAAAAAAAGAATGACAAAAAAAGCGGACTACATTTGGTTCAATGGCGAGATGGTTCCATGGGCTGAAGCAAAAGTACACGTAATGTCGCATGCCTTGCACTATGGCACCTCCGTCTTTGAAGGTGTTCGTTGCTACAATTCACACAAGGGTCCAGTGGTTTTTCGCCACCGTGAACACATGCAGCGCTTGCATGATTCGGCAAAAATTTATCGTATGCCGGTCGAGCAGAGCGTGGATGCGTTGATGGAAGCCTGCCGTGAAACGCTGCGTAAAAATAATCTGACTAGCGCCTATATTCGCCCGCTGGTGTTCGTTGGTGATGTCGGTATGGGTGTGAATCCGCCTGATGGTTACAAAACCGATGTGATCATCGCGGCGTTCCCATGGGGCGCGTATCTGGGTGAAGAAGCGCTGGAAGCTGGTATTGATGCCATGGTGTCCTCTTGGAATCGTGCGGCAGCGAATACCATTCCAACGGCGGCTAAAGCGGGCGGTAACTATCTGTCCTCTTTGCTAGTGGGCAGCGAAGCTCGCCGTCATGGTTATCAGGAAGGGATTGCGCTGGATGTTCACGGCTATGTATCTGAAGGTGCAGGTGAGAACCTGTTTGAAGTGAAGGGCGGAGTGATCTTCACTCCACCGTTTACCTCTTCGGCGCTGCCGGGTATTACGCGTGATGCCATCATCAAGCTGGCGAAAGAGGCAGGGTATGAAGTGCGTGAGCAAGTGCTGTCCCGCGAGTCACTGTATCTGGCGGACGAAGTGTTCATGTCCGGCACGGCGGCAGAAATTACCCCTGTGCGTAGTGTAGACGGTATTCAGGTCGGCATTGGCAAACGCGGCCCAGTCACCAAAGCCTTGCAGCAGGCGTTCTTTGGCCTCTTCACCGGGGAAACCGAAGACAAATGGGGCTGGTTGGATCCAGTAAATAATTAAATGATATGCCCTACATAGTTCGAGCAGCAGAACGGGTCGGCTAAACCGATTTGGATGCCACTTACCGCGGCCTGCCAACGCGAAGTTCAGCGATGTGTCCATCATTGGCAACGCACATGGTGCTTGAAATATAACGGGTATAGAGACAATCAGGCGGTGACGTGTTCCATCATCGCCACATTCGTAATTATTGGAGTAATAAGAGCATGCCTAAGTATCGTTCAGCCACCACTACGCACGGCCGTAATATGGCCGGTGCCCGAGCCCTGTGGCGCGCAACGGGAATGACCGACAATGATTTTGGTAAACCGATTATCGCGGTGGTCAACTCTTTCACCCAATTCGTGCCCGGCCATGTGCACTTGCGCGATTTGGGTAAACTGGTTGCCGAGCAGATTGAAGCTTCTGGTGGTGTTGCGAAAGAATTCAACACCATTGCGGTAGATGATGGTATCGCGATGGGACACGGCGGCATGCTCTATTCCCTGCCGTCCCGTGAACTGATTGCTGACTCGGTAGAATACATGGTGAATGCACACTGTGCAGATGCCATGGTGTGTATCTCCAACTGCGACAAAATCACCCCTGGGATGTTGATGGCGTCGCTGCGTTTGAATATTCCGGTGATTTTCGTTTCCGGTGGCCCGATGGAAGCGGGGAAAACCAAATTGTCCGATCAGATCATCAAGCTGGATCTGGTGGATGCGATGATTCAAGGCGCAGACCCGAAAGTCTCCGATCAGCAGAGCGAGCAGGTGGAGCGCTCCGCCTGTCCGACCTGTGGTTCCTGTTCCGGTATGTTTACGGCTAACTCGATGAACTGCCTGACCGAAGCGCTGGGCCTGTCTCAGCCGGGCAACGGTTCACTGCTGGCGACACACGCCGACCGTAAACAACTGTTCCTTAACGCTGGCGAACGTATTGTGGGTCTGGCGAAACGTTATTACGAGCAGGATGATGCAAGCGTATTGCCGCGTAGCATCGCCAATAAAGCTGCCTTTGAAAACGCCATGATTCTGGATATCGCGATGGGCGGCTCCACCAATACCGTTCTGCACCTGCTAGCTGCGGCGCAGGAAGGTGAAGTGGACTTCACCATGACCGATATCGATCGGCTGTCACGTCAGGTTCCCCATCTGTGTAAGGTGGCGCCGAGTACGCAGAAATACCATATGGAAGACGTACACC
The DNA here is from genome assembly GCF_046159765.1 of Pectobacterium artocarpous. NCBI lineage: Bacteria > Pseudomonadati > Pseudomonadota > Gammaproteobacteria > Enterobacterales > Pectobacteriaceae > Pectobacterium > Pectobacterium artocarpous. The sequence goes on along the minus strand of NZ_JBJXVK010000043.1, from coordinate 4,657 downwards.
GCGCTGGTGGCGTGATCGGGATTCTGGGCGAGTTGGACAGAGCCGGTCTGCTAAACCGTGAAGTGCGTAACGTGTTGGGTAAAACGTTGCCAGAAACGCTGGAAGCCTACGACGTCATGCTGACGCAGGATGAAAGCGTGAAAAGCATGTATGCCGCTGGTCCGGCAGGTATCCGTACGACACAGGCATTCTCGCAGAATTGCCGCTGGGATTCATTAGATACCGATCGTCAGGAAGGCTGTATTCGCTCTCGCGAGTTTGCCTACAGTCAGGACGGTGGTCTGGCTGTGCTGTACGGCAATTTGGCAGAGAATGGCTGTATCGTAAAAACCGCTGGCGTGGATGAAGGCAGTCTTGTATTCCGCGGTCCGGCGAAAGTTTATGAAAGTCAGGATGATGCCGTAGACGCCATTCTGGGCGGTAAAGTGGTGGCGGGTGATGTGGTTGTTATCCGTTACGAAGGGCCGAAAGGCGGGCCAGGTATGCAGGAAATGCTGTATCCGACCACGTACCTGAAATCGATGGGGCTGGGTAAAAGCTGTGCGCTGATCACCGACGGACGTTTCTCTGGCGGCACCTCGGGTTTATCTATCGGCCATGCCTCTCCTGAGGCGGCCAGCGGCGGCACCATTGCACTGGTACAAGACGGTGACACGATCGCGATTGATATCCCGAACCGCAGTATTGCGCTGGTGTTAGATGACAATGCGTTAGCGAGCCGCCGCGCAGCGGAAGAGGCGAGAGGCGAACAGGCCTGGACGCCACACAATCGTGAACGTCAGGTCTCTTTTGCGCTGCGTGCGTATGCCAGCCTGGCAACCAGTGCGGATAAAGGCGCGGTACGGGATAAAAGCAAGCTGGGAGGCTAATGCTGATGGCTGTATCACAACCTCTTCCTGCCGCGCCGGGAGGCGCGGAGTACCTGCGAGCGATTTTGCGCTCGCCTGTGTATGAAGTTACTCAGGTTACACCGCTGGAGAAGATGGATAAGATCTCTTCGCGGCTGGGTAATGTCATTCTGGTAAAACGCGAAGACAGGCACGCGGTGCACAGCTTCAAGCTGCGCGGCGCGTACGCGATGATGGCTGGGTTGAGCGATGAGCAGAAGTCGCATGGCGTAGTGACGGCATCCGCCGGTAACCACGCGCAAGGCGTAGCGCTCTCTTCCAGCAAGTTGGGCATTAAATCGTTGATTGTCATGCCGGTGGCGACGGCTGACATCAAGGTAGATGCGGTGCGCGGTTTTGGCGGCGAAGTACTGCTGTACGGCGCTAACTTTGATGAAGCCAAGGCCAAGGCGATTGAACTGTCACAGCAGCAGAGAATGACGTTTCTGCCACCGTTCGATCACCCCGCGGTAATTGCGGGACAAGGCACGCTGGCATTGGAACTGCTACAGCAAGATGCTCATCTGGATCGCGTGTTTGTGCCCGTCGGTGGTGGTGGTCTGGCGGCAGGTGTTGCGGTATTGATCAAACAGCTGATGCCACAGATTCAGGTGATCGGTGTGGAAGCGGAAGATTCCGCCTGTCTGCGCGCGGCGCTGGATGCCGGGCAACCGGTCGATCTGCCGCGTGTCGGGCTATTTGCCGAAGGTGTCGCGGTGAAGTGCATCGGCGATGAAACGTTCCGTCTGTGCCGGGAATATCTGGATGACGTGATTACCGTCGACAGCGACGCCATCTGTGCGGCAGTGAAAGATCTGTTCGAAGATGTCCGCGCGATTGCTGAACCGTCCGGCGCGCTGGCATTGGCAGGAATGAAAAAGTACATCCAGCAGCATCAGATTCAGGGTGAGCGTCTGGCGCATATTTTGTCCGGTGCGAACGTTAACTTCCACGGGTTACGCTATGTTTCCGAACGTTGCGAGCTGGGGGAACAGCGTGAAGCCTTGCTGGCTGTGACAATCCCCGAGAGACAGGGTAGTTTCCTGAAGTTTTGCCAACTGCTGGGCGGCCGCTCCGTTACCGAGTTTAACTATCGCTACGCGGATGCTAAAGACGCCTGCATTTTTGTCGGTGTGCGCTTGACGCGTGGCTATGCGGAGCGGCAGGAGATCATCGCGGAGCTATCTGCGGACGGTTATGAAGTGGTGGATTTGTCCGATGATGAAATGGCGAAGCTGCACGTTCGCTATATGGTCGGCGGACGCCCTTCCAAACCGCTCCAGGAACGGCTTTATAGCTTCGAGTTCCCTGAGTCACCGGGGGCGTTACTGAAATTCCTGCATACGCTGGGGACGCACTGGAATATTTCGCTGTTCCATTACCGCAGTCACGGTACGGATTTTGGCCGCGTGCTGGCCGCGTTCGAGCTGGAGGCGGGCGATCGGGAATTCGAGCAGCACTTACAGGCGCTGGGCTATGAATGCCACGACGAAACCAATAACCCGGCGTTCCGCTTCTTTTTGGCGGGTTAAGCGCTGAGTTTTCTCTTAACGCCGCTGATGGTGTTTCGCCGTTGGCGGCGTTATCTTTATGTCATCTGATAGCAACAGGGATGGCATTTCTTTATGGCAACGCAATTCACCGGTTTTTCTCAAGCGAGTTTAACGTTTCTTCAGTAGTGCCTGAAAGTGCTGTTGGATAAATCTAATTGCAGTGTGTTATTAATTTAAAATAAATTATTCATTTTTCTAATTTCTTTTCATATTGATTATTATTATTTTCTAGGTTAGGTTGGTGAAAGTGTAATAACACATGGAAACCTAGTATGGGAAATAAAGGAAAACTTGCCGTTCAGTTAAATGAACAATTAAAAAGTAGCCTTATTAATAGTTCGCTACCTCCTGAAGAAATACTCGCATTGATGATGAAGCTATGCCTTTCTCTGGTGCAGGTGACTCAACGTATTCTGGTGGAAATGAAGACGTCAGATGGGCGAAAACTTTCACTCAGGCTTAATACACCATCAGTGCATTGATCATATTTATTCTTAGAGGCAGCTAAAGATGTCGAGTATTATCTATTTAGAGTTGACGGGTGATAAGCAAGGATTAATTTCTTCTGGCTGTTCAACATTACAGTCGATTGGTAATAGAAGCCAAATGGGTCATGAAGATCAAATTCAAGTATTAAGTTTAAACCATTCAATGAGTCATGATGATAATCTATCTTGCCATCCCGTTGAAATAATTAAACTTATCGATAAGTCGTCACCGTTGCTTGGTGTTTCTACCTCTTCCAATGAAAAGTTAAGTGCAAATTTCTTTTTGTATAGAATAAATACCGCTGGGCAATTAGAGTTGTTTTATGTCATTAAATTAACAGATGCGCGCATTGTTGATATTTCTTGTAGTTATCCACATTCGATTAATGACAATGATGTAATGCCATATGAGAAAGTTTTATTAAAATATAATTCCATATCATGGGAGCACAAAACTGCGGGAACATCAGGTTATAGTATCTGGAATGATAGTGGTATTTAATTTTATTTGTTAATAAAACATACAGCCATTGGTAATTATGTCATTTATGGCTGATTTTATTAACTAGTTCATCACAAACTTAAAGATATGCTAATTAACTTCGCACATTGATGATTCGTATTAATGAAAAGGAACTTAATCAATGCTAAGAGTACCTCAAGGACAAATAACCTTTGATGGCGAAGGGAATGATATGCCTAATAGTCGTGATTTTAGCCGAATCATTCACTGGCCAGGAAATGATAAATCTGGTGTGACATTGGGTCGAGGCTATGATATGGGGAAGAGAACCAAAGGCGAAATTTATTCGGATATGCTCAGAATTGGTATTGGTAGTGAAAAAGCGAGTTTAATAGCGACGGGGGCTGGGCTAAAAGGCGCGGCGGCAGCCCTTTTTGTCAAAGAATACAAAACGAAAATAGGAACAATTACGCACCAACAGCAGGTGACATTGTTTAATATGGTTTATGGTGGGTATATCGAAATAGCGAAAAAACGATACGCAAGTTATTCCGCTGATGTACCGGGTAGAGTGAATTGGGATGAGCTTCATCCTGCTATAAGAGATATTCTGGTGGATCTTGCCTATCAAGGGATAAGAGGGGAGACGACTATCCCTATCGCCGCAAAGAATGACATCGACCTCTTAATAAAGAAAATAGAGAGTGATGCTTATTTGTTAAAGTTTGAGGCTGGAAGAAATCGAGCGGGTTATTTAAGGATGAAAAAATGAAAAATATCTATTTATGTATGTTGATACTATTTGCTGTGAACGGTATATCTCCTGCATTTAGTGAAATTTATTTGAGTAAGCTGGAGTTAATGGAAAAAACGTTATGTAAAGATATAATGAAAGGCGAGAGCTATCATGAAGTGTATATTTGCACTGACCGAATGCTTGCTGATTCTAGAGAGAAATTAGAACAAAAAAATAAAGAAGCAATAAACTTTCTATCCAAACTTATAACTATGGAAGATGAGGAAGATGCAGTTAAGCTTTTCAAAGCAGATCAAGCCGCGTGGGAAAATTATGTCGTCCATCGTTGTGCATATAAGGGACACCCGTTCGAAAAAGATAGCCCCGTTTATTTATCAAATAAAGATCTTTGCGAGGCGGTAGAAAACTACAGACGGATCGAGTCGCTAGACGGTGAGCTCAATATCCCTTAATACGACCCTGTAAATAATTCTGTGTAATTGCCATCCGATTAAAGGTGGTCGCTCAGG
>NZ_JBJXVK010000041.1:0-17475 GCF_046159765.1 Pectobacterium artocarpous | reverse complement strand
GCTGAAAACCCGGAAATCTCAAAAAGTGTGTGGAACTAAAACGGGTGCGCTTACACCGCCAGCACCATCAATTCACTACCGGAGTAGCCAGCAAGGGCTTTAAAGAAAGCGGGAAGCTCTTCGGTAGTCAGGAATGGGTAATGTGTAGACTCATGCCCTTGCATGGCACTGGTGAGATCTGGCGCGGGATTATACTCAGCTCTGCCTGTCACGATGGCGTAGCGAAACACTTCGCCGCAGCGTTGACGTACTTTCTTGGCTTTCTCAGTCGCGCCTCGGTCTTCCATCTTTTTCAGCACGTTTAGCAGTTCCAACGGCTTGATGTCTGCGATGGGGCGTTGACCAATGAACGGGAAGACGTCTTTGTTGAAGGCTTCAAGAATGTCAGAGGCATACCCTGCAGACCATTTCTTCACTTTCATGTTGTGCCATTCGAGCGCAATTTCTTGAAAGGTGTTTTTGACCTGCGCTTCACGCTCAACTTTTTGTTCTTTTTTAGCCTCCAAAGGATCGATACCCCCAGCGATACCCTTTCTAGCTTCATCACGTTTTGCTCTGGCATCAGCCAAGGACACATCGGGATATACCCCCAGCGCCAATAACTTTTCCTTTCCATCAATACGATACTTTAAACGCCAGTAGCGTGACCGTTGGTTTTAACCAATAAGTAGAGGCCACCACCATCAGCCATCTTGTAGGGTTTATCTTTGGGCTTGGCAGTCTCTACCTGTCTGGCATTGAGCTTCATTTGGGGGGCATCTCCTTTAGACCGAACACGATATGCCCCCACCGATGCCCCCAACTCACCGTAGATTTCTGTGAACGTGAGTAGACGAGCAGAGACAATAAGGGCCGTGAAACCGCATATTATAAGGGTTTAAAGGGTGTTTGAGTAGACTTAAGGAGACGTTAAAATAGATAGGATGGTGCCGATAATAGGAGTCGAACCTACGACCTTCGCATTACGAAAATAAAAAAGGTCAATTTCAGCATGTTTCACCACATCTCACACCACACCAATAAAAACATTAAAATCATATAGTTAAATTAAAATACCGTCTCATATTGTTCCATCAGATTTCACTCTATACAATGCTAAATAAGTACGCCAGTAAGTACGCGAGATGAGGTCAAAATGGGAACCATGATCACCCAAGACAGACAGGTAGCAAACCTGACGCCAGAAGAGGGCAAAACCCGTATTGTCGTCAGCGTTAAATCAAAAGCAGGTTCTGGTTTATCAATCGAATCCCGTTATGGGAGTCGAACGAAGAGCTGGCTGTACCGCCCTTACCTCAACGGGAAACAAATCAAAATCACCTTGGGTGCTTACCCAGCGATGACCTTGGCTCAGGCGCGGGAAGCGCATGCAGAGGCGGTAGAACTGGTTAAGCAAGGTATCGATCCACGCTATGCCCGAAAAGCGGAAAAACAACAAAATGAGCAAATGCCGATTTTTTCAAAATTGTGGGAAAGCTGGCTGGCATTCAGAGCAACAAGTAAACCCATTGGTGCACGCACACTGGCAGATTATCTGGGGACATATCGTCGCCATCTGGAAAAAGGATTAGGTGCTGTACGGGTCTGTGATTTATCCAGAGCCGTTATTTACGAACATCTGATCCGCGTAAGAAAAACCAGTGTTGAAGGTGTTCGCAAGGGGCTTATTCTTCTTAACATGACGCTTGACCACGCCGCGTTACAGGGATTGATCGACCATAATCCTGCTCGTTTGCTTAAACCTGCCATGTTTGGTGCCTCAATGGGTAAACCACGTGAACGGTGGCTACCACAAGACGAGTTGCAAATGTTATGGAAAGCACTGGACGAAGCTGGATTTGGTGGTGGTGCTATCGCCAGTGGAGGACGAGGTATCGCATCCAGCGTTATTCTTTCCCAAGCTATCGCCAATGCACTACGCATCATTATTCTGACGGGTGTACGCCGTTCAGAAGCGGTAAATATGCGTTGGGAACAAATTAATGGCGACCGCTGGACGATACCGGAAACCAAAAATGGTAAAAGCCATATTGTGACCCTGCACCCTCTTGCCCTATCCATACTGAAAACACAGCGCATTATTTCAGAAGGAGGTTGGGTATTCGAATCCCTCAGCAAACCGGGTTTTCCCGTCACGGGTGATGCCATAACTCGTGCACTTGAACGTTTAAGAACAAAGTATATGGCAGAAGCAGCCCCCTTCTCACCACACGATCTCCGTCGCAGCGTTGCAACTGGTTGTGCTGAGTATCTGGACGCACCTGAACGGTTGATTGAGCTACTGCTGAACCATGTTCCCAAGGATCGTTTGATCAGAACCTATCAAGTCGGCCAGCAAGCAGAGAAGCTACGGAATCTGTTTCTGAAATGGGGTGATTTTATTGAGTATGAGATCATTCAGTCCGGCAATGACGCCCCTGATAATGTTGTTGAGGTTAGTTTTGGCAGGAAATAGTTTTCTTTCAATCTCTTGAACAACATGATCTGACGCTGCGTTGGTAAACACAGGCGTTATTTATTTTATAATCTAACCGCTCACATATGAGTGGTTAGATATGTTAAGAGTACATATATAATCTATTAAGTTATTAGAACATATTAAATCACAGAAACGCATGTTTTTACATTAAAAGCAGACAGCTCTACACACCACAATGGAATATCCTGACGTTTGCTTTAACAACCAGTTTCCATCAGTATCCTGACTCAATGAACATTGCGTTCCACCACTCCTATCAGCAATAACTGGAATACTGACAGATCTCAATGCACAAAAATTATGCTGACCAAGATTTTGTCCCAACCATGCTGTATTACCGCCATCCGGAGAGTAATACACCTCTGACGTATTAAACGCATTTCTCCATATACCGTTCTGGCACGATAGAATTAGTCCTTCATTATTTTTACTCATTAAACCATTCGAAGCACAAGCCGTTCCCGCAACTGATGTGGACGTGGGCTGAAAATACTGCCCTGAAACCGTTCCCGAAGCAGTAATATTACCTGTCGCAGAAATAGCACCCGTAGTTTTACCATCATTTGACGCAGATAACGTCAGATCACCACGGATTCTCTGACTACCCCATACATCAAGCTTAACCGATGAGTTGTTATCACCATTAAGGGAGAGATAACCGTCACCCGCCCCGCCTGCCACGTTGATCAGCACCGCATTCTGATTACTGGAACCGCCCCCACCGATTTGAAGGCGGCTGCTATTGGTTTTAGCCGCTACATAGCTATCTGAATCCACGCCATTCTTAACGGTCAGATAGCTATTCATTGATACGTTTTTGCCAAAGGTGGAGAAGCCCGTCACCGTTAAATCTTCTGAAACGCTAACGTTCTTGGCAAAGCGTCCATAGGAACCATTGAATGAAACTGCGTTGACATCACCTGACGCGGTAATGTCTTTGGCGTTGTTAATGCTTTGACCTCCCATGTTCAGATCGCCCGTCATGGGTAATGTGCCATCACGACGCAGATAAACCGAGTACATAGCACTGTTATAACCAACACGATAGCCAAGCAGACCCACGTTGTTGATGCTGGAAAATCCCGATGTCGTTTCAGACCACAAACCGCTATAACCTGAGATCTGGTTAGTAAGTTTGCTCATGCCACTGTCAACACCCGCAGTCTGCATAGCTTTACCGAGCAGATCGTAACGAACTCTGTTTCCTTCTGTCCATGAGGTCTTCGTGGTGATTAATCCATTGATCACATAGTTTGGCGCTGTACCCTCTCGTTTCAATAAAATGGTATAGGCAGATTTATTCACGTTCACGCCAGTAAAAGAGGAAGGCAATAATCCTTCATTGATCAGCGTCTGGTAAGTGATGGTACAAACCGAACCCGAACATATTCTTGGGCCCGGATCTGTGCCTGTTCCTGCCGCTGCCGTCAACGTGGATAGTTTATCGTAGCGGATACTGATATAGCCATTAACCGCTTCCCCCACCTGTTTAAGCTGTTCTCCGGCTACTTTGGCTTGTATATTTTCCTGCTCTTGTTTCAGATCCTGAAACTTCATAAATGAAATAGCGGATGCCACACCTAACACCAGAATTAATTCAAGCAATGAGAATCCTTTTTTACTTTTAATCATTATTATCTCCTTTTATTTACCGTTCACTTCTGTAACTAACCTTTTATAAAAAAATTGTCAATAAAAAGGCCCCTTTAAAAAATGGGCTGAACGGTAAAATAATGATCACAACAATCCTGTCATAACACCTGTATATTTTATGTCAATGCAGAACATGAAATAAATTACTGCCGCACCCGGTGGGTTTGCCCAACCCTTCACAGCCAAAAACAAGTTTTAGTCTGCTCAGCGTTATATCAAAAGCTAAAACTGAACAGCCTTTACCTGATTCATAGTAGTGAAAGCTGCCTTATCTTTTTTACACTGTTCGAGCGCTCTGGACAGCTTTTCAAAAAAACGCTGATTTGAATATATCTGAGCAAGCTCTTTACCAGACATCGCTATTCTGTTTCCAATGTTTTTTCTGTAATTTTTAATAAAACTTTCAATATCAACTTTAAATTCATCATTGAAGATGTTTTCAAATTCAGATGTGGCGATTTCCGGATAACAATCCGAGAGAATGGAGAACAGAAAAAACGCCATATGGTCTGTTGCTGCCGCGATAACCTCATCATTGCTTTCTGTACCTTCCATTGTCAGTTCATTCATTGTTGTTTTTTCCCTGCCAGTTTCTTTTCAAGCATGGCGGAAAAAGTGTTATTAAGCTGCATTATTTTATCCTTTTCGGTATTTTTTATCATTGCATCAGGATGAGTAACATTTTCCGACTCTTGATGTATCTTAGTATCACTTTTTTCACGAGCAGTTTTTTTGATGGAATTTTTATTTTTTTGCTCTTTTCTCAGATTTTCATTTTCTCTGGCTCTGTTCCCGTTACTTAACCAGGTTTTTCGTTGTATTTCTGTCGAACTGGCGAAAGTCAGAAGAAAACCAACTAACACATCATGATCGATATCCAGCCCCAGATACTTTGCTACTTCACCACCTAATACGATTTTTCTGTGTGTTGTTTCTTTTCGTGTTAACGCTTTTTCTTTTGTCGTTAATCTGTTCAGTTCCTGCTGTGCTGACGCAAGTAGCTGCTGTAAATTTTTTCTTTCCATTAAATTCCTCCTGTAATATTAAATCCGATCACCAGGCACCACAAAACTGTATTGAGACCCAGCAATATCATTGTACTTTCATCCAACGTCCCCAAAACCATAAAGGGTTTGATCTTCATATAGCTTTCCTTATTCAGTAATCCATTTATCAGTAAAACAAAGGGATATATCTTTTTGTTTTGTATTATCGTTTAGTGGCAGCAACCAGTACATTCAGGCGACTTTTTATCGCTTCATATTGCTGTCCGGCATTAATCACGCCGTTGAAGCAATCATAGAGCATTGATCTTTCATGCTGCTGCATACTGAACCACCCGCCTTTCCTGTCTGCCTGCCTTCCACCTGATGCAAAGGACGATAAAATCACCTCTCGTTTAACCGAAAGGCCAAATAACTGCCTGATGACTTCTCTGGCGGTAGCATATGTACTGTCGATGCTGAAATAATGCAGGAAAAGCCCCGTTACGATGATAATCAGCTCCTGCATGATGCTTCTTTTGAGGGAAGAGACAGCATTACCATACCGCCCAGACAGGGTTCTGAAACGGGTTTGCTCGCTGGCTTCCAGCAGTTGAGGTTCATATTCGCTACGGATAGCAGTAAAAGCTTCTTTAACGGTGTCTTCTTTTAATCTGATGCGCATACTTTCGTTGTTGTCGCTGTAATCAATCAGAAACCATTTTGTTTCCAGATCGCAATCTCCATTCTCATTATTAATGACATTTATTATTTTATTCATTTTTACCTCTATTGTTGTTTTAATCTGAATAAAACAATTATCACATCTTTTTTATTTGGCAAATTTTACAAACATTAAATACCGAGTTATATTATTAATATAAGAAAAAAGAAAAACATCCCACATTGATTTATATTCCTTTACCCCAAGCTTACGCGCCTCTTCTTTCGGCGCTTATATCCAGAGAAAAACTTGACCATTGTTTTATTTTGATTCGGCACAAGCTGAATAAAAAATAAATACAATGCCCACTTATACATTGCTTCGCAACGTGTGGGCCTGGCGGGGGCCTTAGAGTCAAACCCATAGTTTTTCTTGCGAAAAACTAAAAGCAGCAAAGGTCAACACCTTTAAAACAGATTAAAACCAACAGGAGTATTTTTGTAGTATGGCAATGTTTCATTTATCGTTTAGCATGCTCAAAAGATCCGCAGGAAAATCGTCCTGCTATCTTGCCGCATATAACGCAAGAGAAAGAATAGAAGACATGAGAACGGGAGACGTGTACGATTATTCATATCGTTCTGACCTGTTCCACCATTGTATTCTTGCACCAGAACACACACCTTTTAATATTATTGAAAACTCTGCTGTGTTGTGGAATGAAATTGAAAAAATAGAAAAACGTAAAGATGCACAGTTATCACGTTATTTTGATATCGCTATTCCTGTTGAACTGGATAACGATGCCAAAATCGCGTTAGTGAAAAACTACTGTAAACGCAATTTTGTCAGCAAAGGCATGATTGCCGATATCTCTTTCCATGACCTTGACGGTCATAATCCCCATGCTCACGTTATGCTGACGCTACGCGAGATAACACCACAAGGTTTCGGCAACAAGAACAGAAGCTGGAACGAGCATGATTTAATGGACGAGTGGCGTGCATCATGGTCCAGAATGTCTAACCGTGCACTGGAACGTACTGGTTCTGTGAATCGTATAGATCACCGTTCCCTTGCTGTACAGCGTGAAGAAGCCATTGCTCTGGCTAAAACAGCGCAGGAAACAGGAAGACAGGATATCGCAAACGAACAACTGGCTAAGGCCATTGAGCTTGATCGCCCTGCGCTTACCAGGATAGACCGTAAATCATGGCATACCAAAAGAGCCAAAACCCTACGTGCCGCAGAGCAGGCGCAAGCAGCGCAGACGAAACAAGCTGCTAAAGATTTCAGGCAGTTGTTTAACAGTGATGTGAGCCATCTCATTACCGTCAACCTCAACACTTTCCGTATTGAACGTCTGAAAGCAAAACCAGCGCCACAGCACCCGATGCAACGTTCACCAGAAGCGGCTCGTCAGCCTATGCTGGTTATTCCGGAAAGGAAGCGCCGCTTTAAGCCTGCCGAGGTGAAGCCAAAAGATATGTCCCTTTACTATGGTGTTGCGCCAAAAACAGAAAAACCAACGCTATTAAGGAGTAAGCGTAAGATCAATTTACACAAGCTATATGATTTTATTAAAAGTTTTATGAGTGTGTTGGTTAAGCACCCTGTTCAGAAAGCCGTACCAGAATCCACTACCGCAGCCACGCCAGCCATTATCGATCCGCTTGATGAGGTTATGATTGACCCTGTTACGAAATTGAAGATCACCCGCAGGCAGTGGGAGGCTATGGGCACGACCAATAAATCAGCAGAAGTTTCCGTACCCCCGGACGCTAACTACAACCACGAGCCGGAGAAAAAACAAGAGCCAGACAAAACAAGCCGAGCAGTGACCTTTCCACCCTTACCAAAGGAAAAGAAAGTTGCTACAAAATCAAAAAGTTTCACGCTGCCTAAGCTTCTCTTTGGTTCTAGCAAGCGCAAAGATGAATGATTTTCAATCAAAACAATCAATTCTGAGTGATTAATAATCCTTTGATAAGCTCGTAACAACAGGAACTTTAAGGCAAAATAGGTCAATCGTCCGTATCTGGAAAATGACCGTAATGGCTAGAAAACCCAAAGAAATCAAAGCAGACCCGTTAGAGGTCATCCTGTGGAAAGCGGCTGACAAGCTACGTAAAAACATTGATGCTGCCGAGTACAAGCATGTCGTACTGGGCCTGATTTTTCTCAAATACATTTCAGATTCTTTTGAATCTCATTACGAATTGCTAAAAGAAGGGAAAGGTGAATACGCAGGAGCGGAACCGGAAGACAAAGACGAATACACCGCCTATAACGTGTTCTTTGTTCCTGAACTGGCACGATGGAGTTACCTGATATCTAAGGCCAAGCTACCCGAAATCGGTAAGTTGGTAGACGATGCGATGGAACTTATCGAAGCGGGTAACCCACAGCTAAAAGGCGTGTTGCCGAAAGTCTATGCCCGTCAAAATCTTGATGCCACTGTTCTTGGTGAACTGATAGATCTGATTGGCAACATTGCTTTGGGAGATGCCAAAGCGCGTTCTGCTGACGTTTTAGGCCACGTATTCGAATACTTCCTTGGTGAGTTCGCACTGGCAGAAGGCAAACAAGGCGGTCAGTTCTATACGCCTAAATCCATTGTAAGTCTGCTGGTTAATATGCTGGAACCCTATAAAGGTCGTGTCTTTGATCCCTGCTGTGGTTCCGGAGGTATGTTCGTTCAGTCAGAGAAATTCGTTGAAGCCCATCAGGGAAATATTGACGATATTTCGATTTACGGTCAGGAATCCAACCAGACTACATGGCGTCTGGCAAAAATGAACCTTGCGATCCGTGGCATCAACTCAGAACACGTCCGGTGGAACAATGAAGGTTCTTTCCTTAACGACGCTCATAAAGATTTAAAATCTGATTTTATCATTGCGAATCCACCATTTAACGTATCCGACTGGTCAGGTGAACTGCTGCGTAAAGACGCTCGCTGGCAATATGGTGCTCCTCCTGCTGGCAACGCTAACTTTGCCTGGATGCAACATTTCCTGTATCACCTTTCACCAAAAGGTCAGGCTGGCGTTGTGCTGGCAAAAGGGGCTTTGACCTCTAAAAGTTCGGGTGAAGGTGATATCCGTGCAGCACTGGTTAAAGATGCCAATGTTATTGACTGTATCGTTAACTTACCCGCAAAACTGTTCCTGAATACTCAGATCCCGGCGGCGTTATGGTTTATGCGTCGTGATCGTACAAACAGCAATCAGTATCGTGATCGCAGCAAAGAAATTCTGTTTATTGATGCCCGTAATCTTGGTCATTTGATCAACCGCCGTACCAAAATACTTTCCGACGAGGATATCAAGACCATCGCCGATACCTATCATAACTGGCGTAACAAAGGTGGCGACTATGAAGACGTCGCGGGTTTCTGTGCTTCTGTCGATATCAATGAAGTCGCTAAACTTGATTATGTGCTGACACCAGGCCGTTATGTGGGTCTTGCTGACGAAGAAGACGATTTCGACTTCAAAGAACGTTTTACGGCACTTAAAGCGGAGTTTGAAGCGCAACTGGAAGAAGAAACACGTCTCAATAAAGCTATCGCTGATAATCTGGCGAAGGTGGTGTTATGAGTGATTGGAAAAAAGGTAGGCTTGATAAATTTTTCACGCTGAAACGTGGATATGATCTACCAAAACAGAATAGAAATTCTGGCAATATACCTATTGTATCGTCATCAGGAGTTACTGATTACCATAATATAGCACAAATAGAAGAGTCAGGTGTAATAACAGGCCGATATGGAACTATTGGAGAAGTCTTTTATAGTAAAGTTCCTTTCTGGCCGTTAAACACAACATTATATGTAAATGATTTTAAATCGAATGATAAGAAGTTCGTTTATTATCTTTTAAAAACATTAAACTGGTCACAATTCAACGATAAAAGTGCAGTCCCTGGTGTCAATAGAAACCATGTACATGAGCTAGAAATCAGTTTCCCAGACATTTGTGAACAAAAATCTATCGCCTCTGTGCTGTCCTCTCTTGATGACAAAATAGACCTACTTCATCGACAGAATAAAACGCTGGAATCTATGGCTGAAACCCTGTTTAGGCAGTGGTTTATTGAAGAATCGCAGGCAGACTGGGAAACAACGACACTGGATTGTCATATTACAGTAGCCAAGGGGTTAAGTTATAAGGGGTCTGGTCTTACAACCTCAGATAATGGCATTCCACTTTTTAATTTGAACTCAGTACTTGAGGGCGGTGGTTATAAGAGTACAGGTATAAAATATTACAATGGTGATTTTAAAGAAAGACATATTATAAAATCTGGAGATATCATTGTAGCCAATACTGAACAAGGTCATGAATATCGACTCATCGGTTATCCTGCTATAATTCCGACAACTAAAAGTGAATTGTCAATCTATACGCACCATTTATTCAAAATTAATATCAATGACGATAGTTACTTAACTAATGCCTTTATGTACTACTTACTTTGCTCCAAAGATATGCATGAGCAAGTTGTTGCTGCAACAAACGGTTCAACTGTAAATCAGCTGTCGGCTGATGGATTACAACGCCCAGAATTTAAACTCCCCCTGGAGTATAAGGTGAAAGAGTTCACGACACAGATTGCTTCCTTCTGGAAAAAAATAAGTATAAACAACTTACAAATTAAAAACATAGAATCTCTCCGAGACACTCTTCTCCCTAAACTAATGAGTGGTGAAGTAAGGGTTCAGTATGCAGAAGAAGCAATCGCGTCAGTAGCATAAAATAATTAAGCGGGTGCACAACCCGCTCTCTGGTTAAGCAGCAATAAGGACAGTACGCATGGCAAAGATGACCGAATCCGATATTGAAGTAATGGCGATTGAATACCTGCAAGGGCTGGGCTATGAGTATGTTTACGGCCCGGACATTGAACCCAGTGGCATCAATCCGTTACGTAGCTATCAGCAGGTTATCCTTGAAGATAAAGTGCGTACTGCCCTGCAACGACTGAATCCTCACCTTAGTGAACAGAAGTGTGAGGAAGCCCTGAAACAGGTGATGCAGATCAGCACACCTGACCTGATGGCAAACAATCTGGCCTTTCATCGCCTTTTGACCGAAGGTATCAATATCGAAGTCAGCAAGGATGGGAATACGCAAGGTGAACTGGCCTGCCTGATCGACTTTAACGATCCCACTAATAATGAATTTCTGGTCATTAATCAGCTCACCATCAAAGAAGGCAATCATACCCGCCGACCGGACCTTATTTTATTCATCAACGGTCTGCCATTAGTCATTATCGAACTTAAAAATGCCGCTGACGAAAATGCTACGGTATCAGGCGCTTATAACCAGATTAAAACCTATCAGAACCAAATCGCCGGCTTGTTTACCTACAATGCCTTTAATGTGGTTTCTGACGGACTGGAAGCCAAAGCGGGGACAGTTTCGGCTGAGTTCAGTCGTTATATGACTTGGAAAACCGCTAACGGTAAAACGCAAGCCACCAGTACCCAGCCACAGCTTGAAGTTTTATTACAGGGGTTGCTTAATCCTGTAACGCTGCTGGATATGATCCGCCACTTTATCGTGTTTGAAGCCAGCAAACATGAAGACAGCAAAGGGATTATCAGTATCCGTACTGTTAAAAAAATGGCGGCTTATCATCAGTATTACGCGGTCAATGCAGCGGTACTTTCCACTATTCGTGCCTCGGCGGTGAATGCGGACTCCCCCTCTGCCGAAGTAGCAGTACGCCAACAGGGACGTAACAGTAACGATCTTGTTAATGCGCAAAAAACCGGAGATCGCAAAGCGGGCGTAGTCTGGCATACCCAGGGTTCCGGTAAATCGCTTTCGATGGTGTTTTATACCGGGAAGATTGTGCTGGCGCTGGATAATCCGACTGTGGTGGTGATTACTGACCGTAACGACCTGGATGATCAGCTATTCGGTACGTTCTCTTCCGCGACCCAGCTACTTCGTCAGACACCGAAACAGGCCGACAACCGAGAAGAACTCAAAGAATATTTGCGCGTCGCGTCTGGTGGTGTGGTGTTTACCACTATTCAAAAATTCCAGCCTGATGATGGCAGTAATATCTATGAGTTACTGTCCGACAGAACCAATATTGTCGTTATCGCTGATGAAGCCCACCGCTCACAGTACGGTTTCAGCGCCAAAGAAGTTGACGTGAAAGACAGCGAAGGCAACGTAACAGGTAAGCGCACCGTTTATGGCTTTGCCAAATATATGCGTGATGCCTTACCCAACGCGACCTATCTGGGCTTTACTGGAACGCCCATAGAAAAAACGGACGTTAACACGCCTGCTGTTTTCGGTAACTACGTTGATATCTACGATATTTCGCAGGCCGTTGAAGACGGTGCAACCGTGCGTATTTTCTATGAAAGCCGTCTGGCGAAAATTGCCATCAGTGAAGAAGGCCGACAGCTTATCGAAGAGTTTGATGATGAGTTTAATGAAGACGAGCTGACGCTTACCCAGAAAGAACGTTCTAAATGGGCCAGAATCGAAGGGCTGATTGGCAGTTCAAAACGCATTAAAGCCATTGCAGCGGATATGGTTCTGCACTTTGAACAACGTTTAAAGTCCAATGCCGATCATGGCAAGGGCATGATTGTTACCATGTCCCGTCGTATTGCCGCTGAATTGTATAAGGAAATCGTCGCACTTAAACCCGAATGGCATAGTGATGATTTAAATGACGGCGTAATAAAAGTCGTCATGACGTCTTCTGCTGCTGACGGGCCAGAAATCGCTAAACACCACACCACAAAAAAAGAACGACAGGTTCTGGCTAACCGAATGAAAGACGATGGCGACAAGCTGAAACTGGTGATAGTGCGTGATATGTGGTTAACAGGCTTTGACGCTCCCAGCATGCATACCCTGTATATCGACAAACCGATGAAGGGTCATAACCTGATGCAGGCCATTGCCCGTGTCAACCGCGTGTACAAGGACAAAATCGGTGGTCTGGTGGTTGACTATCTCGGTATTGCTTCTGATTTAAAAGAAGCCTTGTCGTTCTACTCCGATGCCGGAGGACGTGGAGATCCTGCTGAGGTTCAGGAAGAAGCCGTTACGCTCATGCAGGAAAAGCTGGAAATCCTGGAAGGCATGATGCATGGCTACGATTACAAAGCCTACTTTACGGCAACGACTTCACAGCGACTGACGATCATCCTTGAATCAGAAAACCACATTTTAGGGCTGGATAACGGCAAAGGGAAAATGCGTTTCCTTGCCGCTGTTGCTGCTATGTCTCAGGCATTTGCACTGGCTACGCCACATGATAAAGCAATGGAAGCAGCACCCGAAGTCGCATTCTTCCAGGCAGTGAAGGCTCGTCTGAATAAATTTACTGAAAACCCGGACGGCTCAGAAGAAGAACACAATGATAGCCTCGAAGTGCGGGTAAAGCAGACTATCGATCAGGCTCTGGTTACGGATAAAGTCGTCGATATCTTTGACGCAGCGGGAATACAAAAGCCGGATATCTCTGTACTCTCCGATGAATTCCTTCAGGAAATGAAGGATTATCAGCACAGAAATATTGCTCTGGAAACGCTTAAAAAGCTGCTCTCTGACGAGATCAAGGTTCGCTCAAACCAAAGTTTTACTCAGGGTAAAAAACTGATCGATATGCTGACCTCTGCAATCAACGGCTACCAGAACAAGGTACTGACCGCTGCGGAAGTGATCGATGAACTGATCAAGCTTGCTAAAACCATACAGGAATCTGACAGCCTTGCCAGCCAGTTAAACCTCAGCCCCTACGAATATGCCTTCTATTCTGCGGTTGCAGATAACGACAGTGCACGTGAGTTAATGGAAAAGGAAAAGCTGCGTGAATTGGCGGTCGTACTGACGGAGGCGATCCGCAACAATGTCAGTCTGGACTGGACAGTTAAAGAAGCGGCAAGAGCGAAAATTCGCGTGGTGGTAAAACGTCTGCTGAAAAAATATGGTTATCCGCCTGATATGTCATTGCTCGCCACAGAGACTGTTTTAAAACAAGCTGAGTTGTTGGCAGGAGAACTAGGAAAATGATTTCCTTAGTTTTTCTATTTACAAACTATTTTAAGTTGTACAGGAGAAGCTGATGGATAGCAGACCATATCTTAAAACAGTGCTATATATACTATCACTGTGGCTTCTATTTTTATCATTATTAATTATGTCTTTCGATAAGGTTTTGATAAAAAATCTGTGGGATTATGTTTTCACTGAAAATTTTACTTTTCCGATTTCGTCATTGAGAGTGAGAAATATCGTTTTCATAGTTAGTTTGGTTTTCATCTTTATCGGTGCAATTATTTTAATAATTCTTGCAAATAGTTTTGGTTCGGGCTGGTCTGTTGCATGTACTGTATCAGACATTAGCAATGAAAATCATGAGCATTTAGAGTTTTTAACCACTTATATAATGCCCTTAGTTTTTACTGATGTCGACAGTAAGCGAACTGTATTAAATTTAGGATTGATGATATTTGTTATCGGCGCGATATACGTAAAAACAAATAGGTTTTATTCAAATCCATCACTTGCAATACTCGGATTCAGAATATACAAAGCTAATGTTCATGATAGAGGTGTTAAAAAATGCACAATTATATGCCGTGGTGTTCTAAAAAACACAGATAGTATAAAGTATATAAAAATCGACGATGAAACTTATTTGGCTAAAATAATATAGAGATCACAATATGTTCACTGACATTGAAAATATTTTACAATCACAGAAAATCTCTGGTGAAGCTTTTTTTGTTGCTGATACTCAAGGTGTTGTAGATATATTTAAAGTTAATCTTGAACCTAATGCCGAAGTAGATCTGACCACTTCATTTTCCAAAAGTATAATGGATAATGTCATTGAACCTAACAGAGGTAAGGCAGTAATCCCACTTGTGTCAACATTACTGGAACGAGACAAACAAGTTTTCGAATATGACCATTTAGCAATCAATCACCTCCCTATTGAATTTACGAAGATGAACGATGTGCTAAATTTCGGAGTCAATGGTAATGCAACACAGTTTGATTTCACTACACAAAGCCTTACATCGGTAAAAGGCGTAATTTACCATATTTGTGATGGCAATGGGAACAGTGTAGTAATTTACCAACACAAATACCCTGTTTCACTACATAAGAAAACAAAAAAATCTTTTTTTAGTTTAAATGGCAGAACCTTAGATAAAATAACTCATGATAGTATTGATATAAATGACACTATTGACTTTTTCTTCTTCCAGAATAAATATTACGCATTAAATATTAAATTACTTGAAAGAATGTATGGATTAGAGAGTGTGATAGATAATCTTGCAAACAACTCAACGCCATTGATAATCAGTCTTGGAATTGTTAACACACAAGGTATGCCAGCACCGCTAGATATTTTCAAGGATATGTATAAAGACAGGGCATTTATGCGTAGACTTGCTATGGTCTCGAAAGGAAGCTTAGTACAAACGGGGGTATCAATTCCTCAAATACAACAAGTAATGCAGCAATTCCCTGTTTTTCAAAGAAATATTGATCTGACAGGAGGCTTAGTGAACCTTAACACGAAAGATCAAAAAAGATATTTTATCCGACTACTTAATAATGAAGCTTCTTTTGCTGCCCTCGACAACTCGCCCTTCCTTGCTGTTGAGAAGGATTCTGCTGCCTAATTTGAGAAACGACATTAAGAGAAGCATCCTCAAACTGCATAGTTTAAGAGGATGCATTTCAATGAAATAAATATTTATCGTATTACTCCCTTTTCCATTTTAACCATCTTCCATGCCATGTTGCCATTGTTATGGGTGTTGAAAGTCCGATCTCCGATATCATAGACCACACCAGTAATATTCACTTTCTGACCTTTTTTGTATTTCAGAATATCATCATCTTGACCAGCATTGTAAGTCAACAGTACAGCCCCACCGCAATATTTCGTATCAGCCGTCTGGAAGATAATAGCGTAGGTTTTATGGTCTCGCTGCGCACCAAGGTACTTCATGGTGTCGTAGGCTTCCTGTGCTTCCAGAACCGTGGCATTGCTGATGCTGATCTTCTTGCCAATCCAGTTCTTTTTACCTGCCATAGCGTTTGCTTCATAATCACGGCAAATAACGCCTAAACCACTGACGGTGTTCACCGAGATATTATCAGAGGCCAGTGTAGTACTTTTGCTGTTCGATGGGCTTAAAGCCCCGTTCAGAGAAGATAAGGAAGCGTTGATCGTATCCCCTACTTTCCCTGTTGCTTCGTTTAACTGCTGGCAACCCGTTAACGCCAGCAGAACGGGAACACATAATGCTGTGATTGTTCTTTTCATTGTTACTCGCCTGATTATTGTTTTAAAAAAAGCTCACGCCCTAGAAGCAGTGAGCCATTTAAATGATTGTTCTCCCTAGTGCTGGCGTACTTACCGGGCCGTTGGCCTGATCCAGCTAATCTTGTTTCTGTTCTTTATTTTTAAAATCAGTATCGGGCCAAGCATCATCGCCAGAAGAACAATAACCATTAATGGTGTTGAATGCGTTGCGAAAGCGACAACGAAGGCAGTGGGAATGCCAAGGATTGTTCCAACTACGGCTAAAAACTTCATCGTTTGCTGACTGACGTAGCCTTTTACTTCTTCCGCGCCACAACCACGACAAACGGAAACGCCCTGCTGGACTTCTGTTCTGCAAAACGGGCATTCAGACATGATTTTCACCTTAAAGATAGGATGTAACCAATTGATATAATTGATCTACAACTGACAGGGTGTCATATCGTTTGTAACGATCAAAAATGGATTTGTGATAGATATTAACTATTATAAGTTATTTATCGATCGTTTTAATCAATTAAAACACCGATCGATTTAGGCGCATTTGATAGCATAAATCTATCATTATCTATATATTGATCGATAGTACAGATCATTTATTCAAATGATTTTCAACGGTTTGCAGGAACTAGCAGAGCGGAAATGTTGATATTGTGTTTAAATATTATACGGATACATTTGAAATGACATGATACGTGAACATAATCGCCTGTTGTCGGCTTAACTTTGACCAGCAGGAAGCAGCTTTTTGTCTGCAACACTCAGAATCGGCTCTTCTGAGGTGTTCAGCAGAGTATGCAGCCCACCACCTGTGCGGAATGTCCGAAATCTACTTTCTTAACCATTTCATTCGCCACTTCATTATTGTGATTCACATGAAATGGACTGTCGTAAAACTTTAATACTATATATCCCTCATTATTAATTCATTGCCATATCTTTTGATAGCAGTCAAACGCTCTACAAGCCATTTTAAGCCTTTTACTATTGCACCGAAGGGATAATATTAAGCCTGCTGCTTTAATCCCTCTATGGCGTGTTTTTTCGTCTTTATAACATGAGATTTCGATTCTGTCAGAATATAAGATTTTACAAAAGACAAACGATCACCATTAAAAATATAATCAGGATTAATAAAATATGAATTCTGTACTGTCGTTTCAGCAATAAAACCTTTGTTAGCAAGTTCTTTCATGCCTCGATAGTATGTTGATTCCGAGATCTTAACTATTTCTTGATCTATAAGCTCATATGCAAGAAAAACTCTGTCCGTATCCTTAAAATCCTGTACTGTTCTGTATAGAATTGGCTTTGTTGAATAAATCAGGTTTGGGGTAAACATCCTTGCAACGAGTTGTTGC
>NZ_JBJXVK010000040.1:0-20791 GCF_046159765.1 Pectobacterium artocarpous | reverse complement strand
GTTGGAGTGAACATATCAAAAACAGGCAATTACACAATTTAAATTACAGTCTCAATCTTCAGAATGTGGTTTAGCCTGCTTGGCGATGATATGTGGATACTATGGAAAAAACATAGATCTTATATCCCTGCGGCAACAATTTAATCTGTCAACTCGTGGAACAACATTAACTGGCATTAATAACATTGCAACACAATTAGGTATGACGAGCCGGGCATTATCATTGGATCTAGATGAAATCCATTCATTAAGAACCCCCGCGATACTCCACTGGGATTTTAACCACTTTGTAGTGTTAGTCGGTGTTAAACGTAATTCCTTTATTCTACACGATCCAGTGCAAGGATCTCGAACTGTTGGGCAGAAAGAAATGTCTCAGCACTTTACTGGTGTCGCACTTGAAGTCTGGCCTGGGAGTGAATTTACTGCCGAGACGGTACGTGAAAAAATCAGTTTAGGTTCGCTCATTCGAAGTGTTCATGGAATAAAAGGGACACTAGTAAAAATATTTTTATTATCACTCATGATTGAATTCACGAATTTAGTTATTCCAATTGGTACTCAATTAGCAATCGATCACGTAATTCCAGCAGGAGACAATAATCTTGTTACTCTAATCTGTCTCGGATTACTATTTTTCATTCTATTACGTACATCAATTAGTATTGTTAGAGCCTGGTCATCATTGATGATGAGTACGTTAATAAATGTTCAATGGAAAGCAGGATTGTTCTCCCATCTACTTTCGTTACCATTAGACTATTATGAGCGTCGTAAATTAGGTGATATTCAATCCCGTTTTAACTCACTTGATACATTACGAACAACCTTCACAACCAGTGTAGTTGGTGCCATTATGGATGGAATAATGGTTATTGGCGTACTCGTTCTTATGGTTTTATATGGCGGACATCTCATTTGGGCTGTCATCGGGTTTACCACCTTATATATATTAATCAGACTGTTAACTTACAATTATTATCGACAACTATCAGAAGAATCATTGATAAGACGAGCAAGAGCAAACTCTTACTTTATGGAAACATTATATGGAATTACCGCAATAAAAATGCAGGGAATGAGTAACCAACGAAGTACACATTGGCTTAATCTGGAAATAGATACGATCAATACCGGTATTAAAGTCACAAAAATGGAAATGCTCTTTGGTGGTATAAATACATTTATATCTGCTTGTGATCAGGCTGTGATTCTATGGCTAGGCGCTAACATGGTTATTAATAATCAAATGACAGTGGGTATGTTTGTGGCATTTGCATCTTTCAAAGGCCAGTTCTCTACTCGAGTAACATCACTAACTAACTTCTTACTCCAACTTCGCATGATGAGTTTACATAATGAGCGCATCTCAGATATCGCACTACATAAAAAAGAAATGAAGAGACCCGATACCCTCTATGAAGCAAATTTGATACCTGCATCACTAGAAACGCAGGATCTTTGTTATCGCTACGATAACCAATCCATGCCCGTATTCAATAAACTTAATCTAGCCATCTCGCAGGGAGAAAGTGTTGCAATAACTGGCTCATCAGGTTCAGGAAAAACAACATTAATGAAAGTAATGTGTGGGTTATTTGAACCTGAATCAGGGAAAATAATCGTTAACGGCGTGGATATTAAAAAAATAGGAATTAATAATTATCACAAAATGATTGCGTGCGTGATGCAAGATGATAATTTATTCTCTGGATCTATAAGAGAAAATATTTGCGGGTTCGTGGATAATGTCAATGAAGACTGGATGATTCAATGTGCCAAAGCGAGTTACATCCATGATGTTATAATTAAAATGCCTATGGGCTATGAAACACTGATTGGTGAACTTGGGGAAGGATTATCCGGTGGACAGAAACAGCGGATTTTTATTGCACGAGCTATTTATCGGAAGCCAAGTATTTTATTTATGGATGAAGCAACAAGTTCCCTTGATGAAGAAAGTGAAATTATCGTAAGTCAAGCTATTAAAAAAATGAACATTACGAGAATTATTATCGCGCACAGAGACTCAACTATCTCATCTGTTGACAGAGTTATTTCACTCATCTAATGAGTATGATAAGTTTAGATAGATTATCTTTGCTATAAAAAAATTGATAATAGCCACAAAACAACGTCGCATATTTTGTATTACGCCCCTTTCCAGCGAAAGGGGCGCTTTTTATTGAGGCACAGCAATTACGGCAGATTAACGATTTCGACCCAGTTAGCGCCTTTGCCGGTCGGGTATTGCCCGACTCGCACTAAATCCCCGTTGTCCTGATTGATGCGGTACACCGACAGCGACGTCGATTTTTCACCGCTGGCGATCAGGAATTTTCCACTTGGATCGATCTGAATACCACGCGGCTGCGTTTCCGTCGAGTAGCGCGTAATGTATTTTAACTGGCCGGTTTTCGGTTCTACTCGCAGTTGCGTAATCGTGCTTTTGGTGCGTTCCGACACGTACAGGAATTTTCCATTTGGCGTCAGACGTAAATCAGCGCTCCAAATCTGCGGTCGGCTGTCGGTATTCTTTTTATCCGGCGTGATCGTCCCTGCCCTCATCCCTGCCTCGGCAGGAACGGTGTCCGTATAATCCAACAGCGTAAGCTGCCCGGTTTTTTCATTCAGCGCCAGACGCGCGACGTTGCCGGACAGTTCATTGCTCACGTAGAGCGTTTTATTATCTGGCGATAACACCAGATGGCGCGGCCCGTTCCCTTCAGGCAATTTAATTTCCGCCGGTTCATTCGGCGTTAACGTGCCCGTTTTCGCATCAAAGCGGAACTGCACAATCTGATCGCTGCCCAGATTGCTGGCAAAGACGAACTTATTTTTGCGATCGGCAATAATACTGTGTGCCTTCTCCCCTGTTGGCACCACCGTGACGGCACTCGCGTTCACCTTGCCGTCAGCATCGATACCATTCACTGCGATTTTATTACCGCCATACGAGGCGCTGAACAGCCACTTTCCCGTAAAATCTGTCGAAATGTAGGCCATGCTGTCCGGCAATTCCGCTTTCCCTAACGAGCTGAGTGCACCGCTTTTAGGGTCGATTTTATAACTGACCGCCGAGTAAGGAATGCCGCGCGTGGCCGCATAGAGGAACGATTTATCCGGGCTAATGGCCATTGGCATCACCTTCGTTCCTGCGGCCACTTTTCCGATAGCGGTCAATTCGCCGCTTTGCGTATTGAGCGTGTAGGCGTCGATTGCGCCATCAGTGGCCGCAGAGACGTAAACAACGGTAATCGCCTGCGCCCCCATCGACCACAGCGCTACGGCTGGCAAAAGTACGCATCCCATTAATACCGCAATATTTTTTTTCTTAACCACCTGATAATCCTTAAACATGATGTCTCCTGTCGATAGCGTGATAGTGTGATAGCGATACGCTAAATCAATCCCGGCAAAACCAAATATCCCGGTCATCCATCAGAAGTGTAAAGATATTCTGGCATCTTATGTGGCTCTGCCGGATACTATAGCTTCTGCTTTTAACATCATATTAACGTTCACACTATGTCTCTTCAGCAACAATCGCTATCACCCCAGCCACAACCAGGACTCAGCCTGTCGTTGACCCTGATTATGTCTGCCGCGACGGGGCTCGCCGTCGCCAGTAACTATTATGCTCAGCCGCTGCTGGATACCATTGCCAGAGTCTTCGCGCTTTCCGTCAATCAGGCGGGGTTCATTGTCACCGCCGCACAGTTGGGTTATGCCGTCGGCCTGCTGTTTTTGGTTCCATTGGGGGATATGTTTGAGCGCCGGACGCTGATTGTCGGTATGACGTTACTTGCCGCAGGCGGGATGTTGCTCACCGCCTGCGCGCCTACGCTCTGGATCATGATTGCCGGTACGGCGTTAACCGGGCTGTTCTCCGTTGTCGCACAGTTGCTGGTGCCGCTCGCCGCGACGCTGGCGACCCCGGAGACGCGCGGTAAGGTCGTCGGCACGATTATGAGTGGCTTGCTATTGGGAATTCTGCTGGCGCGTACCGTCGCGGGCGCGCTTGCTTCACTCGGCGACTGGCATACCGTGTACTGGGTTGCCAGCACGTTGATGGTTATCATGGCGCTGATTTTGTGGCGGGCATTGCCACGCATTCCTCAGCAAAGTACGCTGAACTACCCGCAGTTGTTGATCTCAATCTTCCGTCTGTTCTCCACCACCCCGCTGCTACGTACACGCGCCATTCTCGGCTGCCTGTCCTTTGCCAACTTCAGCATTCTGTGGACGTCGATGGCCTTCCTGCTGGCTTCGCCGCCATACGGTTATTCCGAAGGCGTAATCGGTCTGTTCGGGCTGGTTGGCGCGGCGGGCGCATTGGCAGCATCGCGTGCCGGGCGTCTGGTCGATCAGGGCAAAGCCAAGCCGACCACCAGCGTGGGAATTGTCCTGCTTTTGCTGTCATGGGGCTTTATTGCGCTCGGCATTCATTCCGTCGCCGCGCTGCTCATTGGTATCGTCGTGCTGGATCTGGCAGTTCAGGGCGTGCACGTGACCAACCAGAGTGTGATCTACCGTATGATGCCCGAAGCACGTAACCGACTGACGGCCGGCTATATGACCAGCTACTTCATCGGCGGCGCGCTGGGTTCACTCCTTTCCGCCTCGGCTTACCAGCATTGGGGCTGGCTGGGCGTCTGTGCCGCAGGCGCTATTATCAGCCTGCTGAATCTGCTGGTGTGGTGGCAAAGCCATCATCACGAAACGCAGGAAGCCATGGCAGCGCTATAGCGCCTCTCGTTTGTCACTCTCCCGGTTGAGCCCTCTTCGTTGAGACCGTTTCTTCCGGGAAAGTTACGTCCGATACCATTGCACTAAAAATCATCACGCCCGTTTCGCAATAGCGTGAAATTCCGGTAACGCTTTGCTAGTGTTATTGGTTAATTCCCTTTAAGTACAAAAAATATCAGGCCAGTGAAGACATTAATTACACCCGTTTCATCAACTACACCCGCATCATCGGTACCGACAAAGTCTGCGTCCTTTAGCGAAGGTGTCTTCGACAGTCTGCCGATTGTTATTGGCTACATGCCCGTGGCATTCGCGTTTGGCATGAACGCGGTCAAATTAGGGTTTACGCCGCTGGAAGGCATTTTCCTCTCCTGCATCATTTACGCTGGCGCCAGTCAGTTCGTCATCACCGCCCTGCTCAGCGCAGGCATGTCCATCTGGGTGGCGGCCTTGACCGTCATGGCGATGGATGTCCGCCATGTGCTGTATGGACCGGCGTTACGGCATCGCATTGCACAACGGCTGCCGACCCGGAAAACCGCGTTCTGGGCGTTCGGCCTGACGGACGAAGTCTTTGCCGCCGCCGCGACCCGGCTGGCGAAAGACAACCGCCGCTGGTCAGAAAACTGGATGATGGGCGTGTCACTGCTCGCCTGGCTCTCATGGGTGCTCGGTACAGTGATCGGTGCCGTGTTCGGCAACGGCCCGCTGGATGACTACCCTGCCGTCGAAGCTGCGCTATCTTTCATGCTGCCCGCACTTTTCCTGAGTTTTTTACTCGCCTCTTTCAAACGCAAACAGAGTCTGGTCGTAGCCTGCGCGCTAGGCGGTGCGCTGCTGGGGTTACTGCTTTCCTCCATCCCAACCGCGATACTGCTCGGCATTCTCAGCGGCTGTCTGGCCTCGCTGGTTAACCCCGCCACGCCACAGGTGAACACATGAGTACGGAAGTCATTCTTATCGGGCTGATGGTGGGGCTGGTGAACTACCTCTTCCGCTATCTGCCCCTGCGTTTGAGCACCTCACGCGCCTCTGGCTCATTGCTGCGCGGTAAAAAGGCCCTGTTGCTTGATAGCATCAGCATTGCCTCTATTTGTGCGCTGCTGATCGTTTCCAGTGTGCCGGATATTCTTTCACATCACGAAAAGCTGCTGCCAACGCTGGTCGGCTTTATGACGCTGACGGCCTGTTTTTATAAAACCCGCAGTATCATCTTATCGACGTTACTGGGAGCGCTGTGCTACGGAATTGCCTTTAAGCTGCTTTGAATTCGCAGCCTGGATTATCAAATAAGATTTTGATTTAAATAAAGTAAACGGCGAATCATTCCTCATGTACACTATTCTTTGTTTACTTTCTGTCACAGAAATAAGCACAATTTCCCACCTGAATGCCGTTTACCCAGTTAGTAACATTAGTTACTATGCACTCCGTGATTAATGAGGTTTATATAAAAAATGGACAGTTCATTCACTCCTATAGAACAAATGCTCGACCTGCGTGCTTCACGTAAACCAGGATTCCCACGCCAAGAAGTCTTACTATTGCGCCTTTTCATGCATGTCCAAGGCAAAATTCTGGAACACAGAAACAGAATGCTGAAAGATCAGGGCATCAATGAAACCCTCTTCATGGCATTGCTGACGCTGGAGTCTCAAGAGTCTTATAGCATTCAGCCTTCCGAACTCAGCGCAGCACTGGGGTCATCACGCACCAATGCAACGCGTATCGCTGACGATCTGGAAAAAAGAGGCTGGATTGAGCGACGCGAAAGCAGCAACGACAGACGCTGCCTGCACTTGCATCTGACAGAAGAAGGCAAAGCCTTTCTCGGCGAACTGATTCCACCACAGCATCGCAGCCTCCATGTGCTGTGCTCGACACTTGAGCCCAGTGAACAAACTCAGCTTGAAGCCCTGATGAGAAAGCTTCTGGTTCGGCTGGATGAAATGGACGACATCGATAGCCTGTAACGTCGATATTCAATAACAACAGAAAACAATAAAGCATCATAGTCGGCACCTTTTCACCCGGAATGACCCGATGCAGGCGTATCGGGCAGGTGGGTTTTGCTGCGAAAAATACGCATGACCTTTCCGCCATCGCAACGTGCGGCTTAGCAAACGACAATCTCACGCTCCCAGCAAGGCGATCTGAAAGCGCCCCGAGCGGCACAACAAGATGAATTCATTGCGACTATCGCCAGGCTGCACAGTCTGGTGTGATAGCCGATACAAAGAGAATAAAAAGAGAGAGAACAGCATGAGTGAAAGTGTGGAAAATCAGGTGCCGCAAACGCCACCAAGAAACAAAAAACAACAGCGTAAGCGAGTGCTATCGCTGCTGACGTTTATTTTTGTCGTGCTGGGCGGTGTCTGGCTGGTTTACTGGTTTCTGGTGCTCAGGTACCACCAAAGCACTGACGATGCCTACGTCGCAGGTAATCAAATTCAGATCATGGCGCAGGTCAGCGGCAGCGTCACTCATGTTAACGTCGACAATACCGATTTTGTTAAGCAGGGACAGGTACTGGTAGAGCTGGATCCTACCGATGCCCTACAGGCGTTTGAACGCGCGAAAACCGGACTGGCCAACAGCGTGCGTCAGACGCACCAGTTGATTATTAACAGCAAGCAGTATCAGGCCAACATTGAACTGCGCCAAACCGAGTTAAACAAGGCACAAAGCGACTTGAGCCGCCGGGAGGCGCTAGGCAGCGCCAATGCCATCGGGCGTGAAGAAGTGCAGCATGCTCGTGATGCCGTCGCGACCGCCAGAGCCGCGCTGGAAGTCGCTAGGCAGCAATATCAGGGGAATCAGGCGATGATTCTGGATACACCGCTTGAGAAGCAGCCTGCTATACAGCAAGCCTCTGTAGAAATGCGCGATGCCTGGCTGGCGCTACAGCGCACCAAAATCGTCAGCCCAATTGATGGTTATGTCTCCCGCCGCAGCGTACAGATTGGCGCACGTATCTCTCCGACATCAGCGCTGATGGCCGTGGTTCCCGCCAATCACCTGTGGGTCGATGCGAACTTTAAAGAGACACAGCTAGCCAATATGCGTATCGGCCAGCCGGCTACCGTGGTCGCAGATATCTACGGTGATGATGTCGTGTATCAGGGAAAAGTGGTCGGCCTTGATATGGGAACCGGTAGCGCGTTCTCCCTGTTACCTGCCCAAAATGCGACCGGCAACTGGATCAAGGTCGTTCAGCGCCTGCCCGTCCGTATTGAACTCGATCCCAAGCAGGTCGCCGAGCATCCGTTACGTATTGGCCTGTCCGCACTGGTTAATGTCGATACCGCCAATACAGAAGGCAGCGCGTTAGCAGAAACCTCACGCACCACACCAGCCTACCAAAGTGATGCGCTGACGCTGGATCTCACCCCTGTTAACCAGGACATCAGCGCCATTATTCAGGCGAACGCCGGTTAATCGGGCAGGAGAGAAACGTGCAGAGAGAACCGCTTAAAGGTGCCAGTCTGGCCTGGATGACCGTTGCTCTGTCGCTGGCAACGTTTATGCAGGTGTTGGATTCTACCATCGCCAACGTCGCTATTCCGACCATCGCCGGTAATCTGGGTGCGTCCAACTCGCAGGGAACATGGGTCATCACGTCGTTCGGGGTCGCTAACGCCATCTCTATTCCTGTCACCGGCTGGCTGGCTAAACGGTTTGGCGAAGTCCGTCTGTTTCTGTGGTCAACAGCGCTCTTCGCGCTGACATCCTGGCTGTGTGGTGTGTCCACCAGCCTGGAAATGCTGATTTTCGCCCGCGTGTTGCAGGGAATTGTCGCCGGGCCGCTGATCCCGCTGTCACAGAGTTTGTTGCTTAGCAACTATCCCCCCGCGAAACGCAGCATCGCTCTGGCGCTGTGGTCAATGACGGTGGTCGTCGCGCCGATCTGCGGCCCGATTCTAGGCGGCTGGATTAGCGACAACTACCACTGGGGATGGATATTCTTCATCAACGTTCCGCTCGGCATCGCCGTTGTATTTATTGCGTTGCAAACGCTGCGTGGGCGAGAAACCAAAACCGAGATCACGCCCATCGATACCATCGGGCTGGCGTTGCTGGTCGTCGGCATCGGCTGCCTTCAGATGATGCTCGACCGAGGAAAAGAGCTGGACTGGTTTAACTCGACGGAAATCATCACCCTGACCGTCGTGGCGGTGATTGCCATCGTGTTCCTGATTGTCTGGGAACTGACGGACGACCATCCGGTGGTGGATTTATCCCTATTTAAATCGCGCAACTTCACCATTGGTTGTCTGTGTATCAGCCTTGCTTACATGTTTTACTTCGGGACGATCGTGCTCTTACCGCAGCTATTGCAGGAGGTGTATGGCTATACCGCCACATGGGCCGGGCTGGCATCCGCACCGGTTGGACTGATGCCTGTCGTGCTGTCGCCGATTATCGGTCGATTCGCACCGCGTCTGGATATGCGTAAACTGGTGACGTTCAGCTTTATCATGTATGCGGTTTGTTTTTACTGGCGCGCGTATACCTTCGAACCGGGCATGGATTTCGGCGCATCGGCCTGGCCACAGTTCGTTCAGGGGTTTGCCGTCGCCTGCTTCTTCATGCCGCTGACCACCATCACGCTGTCGGGACTTCCACCTGAACGTTTAGCGGCAGCATCAAGTCTGTCGAACTTTACCCGAACGCTAGCGGGATCGATCGGGACGTCGCTAACCACCACGCTCTGGACGCAGCGTGAATCGTTGCACCATGCGCATCTGACGGAATCTATCACACCGTATAATCCGATAGCGCAGGAGACGTACCAACAACTTCAGTCCATGGGTATGAGTCAAACGCAGACCTCGGCCTACATCGCAGAACAGATTACCGCGCAGGGACTGATTATCTCCGCCAACGAGATCTTCTGGGTTGCTGCTGGGGGATTTCTGGTGCTGCTGGTGCTGGTCTGGTTCGCTAAACCGCCCTTTACCACCAGCGGTGGAGGGGGTGGCGCGCATTAACTCGTCGCCGTAATCCTTCTTTCCCCTTCAGCCAGTAAATTGGTCGAAGGGGAACACTCTTAATATTCTCCCCCTTCCCTGATTATCCTGCCGCCCCCCCTATCTGATAGTGCTGTAGCGAATAAGGATTTACAGATTCGGGATAAACATGTTTTCACATTCCGATTACAATGCGCCTCTTTTTATTCGGGGATGGGGGGTTGTGCTATGTCACAGGTTTTACATTTCATTTTGGCAACGACGGCAATTTTTTTGCTGGCATTGCTTGCGAGTCACGACAGAAAACGCATTCGGCTGCGCTTCATTGTGCAACTGCTGGTAATTGAGGTTTTGCTGGCTTATTTTCTTTTACATTCCAGCATCGGACTTAACGCGATTCGCGCCTTTGCCGGTTTGTTTGAAAAGCTCTTATCCTTCGCCAATCAAGGCACCGATTTTGTGTTTGGCGGGATGAACGCACAAGGGCTTTCCTTCATCTTCCTCAATGTGCTCTGCCCTATCGTGTTTATTTCCGCACTGATCGGCATTTTGCAGCACTGGCGCATTTTACCGCTGATTATCAAAGGGATCGGCACACTGCTGTCCAAAGTGAACGGGATGGGGAAACTGGAGTCGTTTAACGCCGTAAGTACGTTGATGCTCGGGCAGTCGGAGAACTTTATCGTCTATAAAGGCATCATCGCCGACATGTCACCACGGCGGATGTACACGATGGCCGCGACGGCGATGTCGACCGTTTCGATGTCGATCATCAGCGCTTACATGACCATGCTGGACGCCAAATACGTCGTTGCGGCGCTGATTCTGAATATGTTCAGCACCTTTATCGTTCTGTCGATCATCAACCCTTATCAGCCTGACGATGAACCAGAATTGAAGCTGGAAAAGCTGCATGAAGACCAAAGCTTCTTTGAAATGCTGGGGGAATACATCCTTGCCGGTTTTAGAGTCGCGATGATTATTATGGCAATGCTGATCGGTTTCGTGGCCTTAATTGCCGCCGTCAATGCGCTGTTCAGCACCGTTTTCGGTATTAGCTTTCAGGCGATTATGGGCTATGTCTTTTCACCGCTGGCGTGGCTGATCGGCATTCCGTCTTCCGATATCCTGAACGCGGGTAGCATCATGGCAACCAAGCTAGTGGCGAATGAGTTCGTTGCCATGATCGAACTGAAGAAGATCGCGGCAGAGATGTCGCCACGCGGCCTGGGGATTTTGTCCGTGTTCCTGATCTCTTTCGCCAACTTCGCATCAATCGGCATTATCGCCGGTGCGATCAAAGGGCTGAATGAAGCACAAGGCAACGTGGTATCACGCTTCGGCCTGAAACTGGTTTACGGCTCTACGCTGGTGAGTTTGCTGTCTGCGGCGGTAGCGGGACTGGTGCTGTAATACAAGTTGATAAAAATCACCAGACTGATAACAAAATCAGTCGAGCGGTGATAATGGGTAGATCGTAAAGACGCTACGAGTACGTCCTTGTAAGCTCGGATTGCGCCATCCATGGCGCAAACGCTTTACTCTTCTATCCCATTATCACCGTTCTTGTTCTATGGATAAATTTACAAACGGTCTGAATCAGAAGGCGACGCAGACGGGCGCATCAATCCGCATGACGGATTCCTGCGCGAAACGTGATTTGTAAGCGGTGCGCAGCGCTTCAATATCACGCTCTTTATCGGCACCATGAATCAACATCAGCGCTTTGCTGTTCTCCCGGGCAACGACACCATCGTTCCCCAGCCATTGTCCTTTAGCATCGAACACCGTCAGCCCTTCTTTAAAGCGTGGCGTCACTTCGCCGTCCAGAAACGCTTTCCACTCAGCATCGGAAATCACCGGGCCAGCGGGACGATTCAAACCAAAATACAGCGTGGTCTGTACCTGCTTGTCACCAATCTTACACGCCTCAGCGACCGGTGCAGCGGCAACAGCGGTGGATGAGTGCGGTAGCGAACTGCAACCGCTTGCCAGTAATGCGCCCAACAACAACGATACCGCGATAACGTTCTGCTTCATCAATCGTTCTCTCATCCGTGGTTACGCCTTCTCAGGGGGGAATTCCCCCTGAGAGCCAACGCGCAATTGTCAGGCCTGGTTCTGTCGCCACCACTCGGACAGCAAAATACCCGTTGCGACGGAAATATTCAGACTTTCAACCTTACCGGTACCGCCGATAGAGACTTTCACATCACCCTGTTGCCAGGCGCTATCGGACAGACCATCACCTTCCTGACCCAGCACGATCACGGTTTTCGCCGGAAGCGTAGCCTGCGACAAAGCAGTCCCTTTATGGCTGGACGTGGTCACAATGGTGTAGCCCGCACGACGGAACTCCGCCAGCACGGACAGGAAATCGTCAGCGTTAATCGCTTTAACGTGTTCCGCGCCGCCTTCCGCCGTACGCACGGCCGCGCCGGATTCCAGCAGTGCAGCATCCTGCACCAGAATACCTTTCACGCCGAAATGCGCGCAGCTGCGCATAATACCGCCGAGATTGTGCGGGTTACCCACATCTTCCAGCGCCAGCACACAGTCATGCTCACCGGCCGTTTTCAGGTACTCACGCACATCCAGTCCCTGACGCTTTTTAATCAGAAAGCAGACGCCGCCGTGGTGTTCAGTACCGGAAGCCTTAACCAATTCTTCCTCTTCCACAACGTGGTAAGCCTTGCGGTTTGCCGCCATCCAGCGCAATGCGTCGCGAAAACGTGGCGTCACTTCTTGCAGGAACCAGGCACGAACAATCACCTCAGAGCGGTTTTTAAACAGCGCCTGACAGGCATTTTCACCATAGACGCGTGTTTCTTCCTGACGCTGGCGACGCAGTTGCTCAGGATCGATCTGGCTTTTGCCAGTAATACCGCCATGATCTGGTGTTTCGCTATCGCCAGGAGCACGAGACACGGTTTTCCACGGGGATTCATAACCCCCCGTTTCTTCATCACGCGGACGACGAGGACGATCGCCGCGGTGTTCGTTACGATCTTTATTGCCCCACGGCGTTTTATTGCTATCGCCGTCGCGGGACGGATTTTCCCGGGCATAGCGCGGGTTAACGTCGCGCGGATGCTTCGGCTTTTCACGCTGATCCCGTGAACCGCCGCCATCACGCCGATCGCCACGACGATCTTTGTCAGTTGGGCGCTTGTTTTTATTCTCTTTCTCGCCCTCATCATCACTGCGGACGTACATCACACGGACTTTGCCGCTTTTACTATTGAATGAATCGCTCATTGTTTTCTCCACCTACGCGCTGGGCGCGAAGATTACCTTATGTACACCCGCTTAGCCACACGCTTGTGGTAAAAGAGCGCTAACAGTCAGAAGCTATTGTACCTATTGGGCAAACCACATTGTTGTCATCCGGTCTCCCCACCATAATTTATTCACGCTTAAGCAACATGCCGTTGACTTTCCAATGCCGAATTACGCGCATTTTATCAGCGACATCTTTATTTTAGCCCTTTTATCTGAGGCCCTGTTATGAATACGGTATGTGGATCTTGCCAAACAACCAATCGCCTGCCAGAAGCGCGTGTTGATGACCATACAAAGTGTGGTCGTTGTGGAGAAACCTTATTCAGTGGTGACGTCATCAATGCCACAGAGGCAACGCTCGATAAACTGTTGCAGGACGATCTTCCCGTCGTGGTCGACTTCTGGGCACCCTGGTGCGGCCCCTGCGTCAACTTCGCTCCCGTGTTCGAAAATGTCGCGCAGGAGCGTAGTGGGAAAATTCGTTTTATTAAGGTTAACACCGAAGCCGAACCGGCACTTAGCGCACGTTTCCGCATCCGTAGCATTCCAACCCTCATGATCTTCAAGCAGGGTCAGATGGTCGACATCCTCAACGGCGCGTTGCCAAAAGCACCGTTTGAGAGCTGGCTGGACGAGTCGCTGTAAAACGTTAGGGTGGGAAACGTGGGCATAATTGCCCACGCCTCTTTTGGTCAACCCGCCAGTCGATTAGAATGTCGCCTTTCTGAACCAGCTTCCCGATGCTTACAACGAAGCAGGTTCGTTGCAACATCTCATGGCGTCACCTATTTCATGATCAACCGTCCTTTAATGGCCAACCCTCCTCGCATGGACAATGCCGTACTTCGCCTGCGCCAGCAGCGTCTTGAGCAGTCAACCAAACCGTTCCGCGCCCGTGGCTGCCGCATCGTACGCTGCCAGCAGTGTTTGTTGCCCGCAACCAACTGTCTGTGCCATACCTTTCAGACACAGCCATCCCGCAGCCGCTTCTGTCTGGTGATGTTTGATACCGAACCGCTAAAGCCGAGCAATACCGGACGCCTCATCGCCGATATTCTGCCTGAGACACAGGCGTTTCTCTGGTCACGCACCGCGCCCGATCCCCAGTTGCTTGTGGCTCTGCAAGACCCGGATGTTCAGCCCTATCTGGTCTTCCTTGCCGATGCGGCAGAAGAAGGACGTCAGGTATTTCAGCAACTTCCCGCCACGGAAAAGCCCGCCCTGTTTGTCTTGCTTGATGGCACCTGGCCGGAAGCGCGCAAGATGTTCCGCAAAAGCCCCTATCTGGACAATCTGCCAATCCTGTCGCTGAATGTAGACGCCCTTTCCCGCTATCAGTTGCGTGAAGCCAGCAGCGCAGGACAACATTGCACCGCCGAGATTGCTATCGCGCTGCTCACTCAGGCAGGCGACACCATTGCAGCTGACGCGCTATCGCAACACTTTGACCGTTTCCGGCGACACTATCTGGCTGGGAAATCACACCACCGCGTGCGGGAAAATTTACCCATCGTCACAACATAACCGGCAGAAAGCGTTTAGTATCAAAGGGGATTGATGTGTAAGGAGTGACGCATGAGCCAGCGCGGATTGGAAGCACTGTTACGCCCTAAGTCTATTGCTGTTCTCGGCGCATCAGAAAAGCCGGGACGAGCCGGTTTTCTGATGATGAAGAACCTGCTGGACGGCCATTTCAGCGGCCCCGTGCTGCCCGTTACGCCGAAATATCGCGCGGTTTGCGGCGTGCTGGGCTACCCGACGGTTGCCAGCCTGCCGATGACACCCGATCTTGCCGTGATCTGTACCAACGCCAGCCGTAATCTGACGCTGTTAGAGGATCTGGGGCAAAAAGGCTGCAAAACTGTCATCATTCTCTCCGCGCCGCCGGCCCAGTTCAGCGAATTAAAAGCCTGCGCCGTGCGCTACCATATGCGCTTGCTTGGCCCCAACAGTCTCGGACTACTCGCGCCTTGGCAAGGTCTGAATGCCAGCTTCTCGCCAGTGCCAATTATGAAAGGCAAACTGGCATTTATCTCGCAGTCGGCCGCCGTTTCCAACACGATACTGGATTGGGCGCAGCAGCGCGGTATTGGTTTTTCCTATTTTATCGCTCTGGGCGACAGCCTGGATATTGATGTCGACGACCTGTTAGATTTTCTGGCACGCGATGGCAAGACCAGTGCGATTCTGCTGCATCTGGAACACATCAGCGATGCACGCCGCTTTCTTTCCTCCTCCCGTAGCGCCTCCCGAAATAAACCGATACTGGTGATCAAAAGCGGGCGCAGCCAGCAGGCACAGAAACTGCTGAATGACCAACGCCACGGTCTGGATGCCGCCTATGACGCGGCCATTCAACGTGCAGGTTTGCTGCGGGTACGGGATACACATGAGCTGTTTTCCGCAGTGGAAACCTTAAGTCACCTGCGACCGCTACGCGGTGAACGCTTGATGTTGGTGAGCAACGGCGCGTCGCCGGCCGCACAGGCGCTGGATCAGCTTCTCATCCGACAAGGCAAGCTGGCACAGTTCAGCGAGGCGACCCGTCAAGCGCTACAGAAAACGTTACCGCAGGCCGTCACTATCGGTAATCCGCTCGATCTGCGTGATGATGCGACAGCCGCTCGTTATCTGGCGGCGGTATCCGTATTACTGGACAGCGACGAGATCGATGCACTCTTGATCATTCACGCCCCCAGCGCTGCCGCCCCCAGTACCGAGAGCGCTGCGCAGCTGATTACTCTCTTTCAACAACATCCGCGTGGGAAGAGAATTACGCTACTGACCAACTGGTGCGGCGAATTCTCCTCGCAGGAAGCGCGGCGCTTGTTTAACGACGCTGGCATTCCGACCTATCGCACGCCAGAAGGCGCGGTAACGGCATTCATGCATATCGTCGAATATCGGCGTAATCAGAAACAGTTAAAGGAAACCCCAGCGCTGCCGCTGGATTTAGGCATCAACGCCAGTCAGGCACATGCTCTGATTCATCAGGCGTTGTCAGATGGCGTCACTCAGCTCGATACGCATGAAGTTCAACCAATTCTGCAAGCCTATGGTTTGAATACCTTACCCACCTGGATTGCTGGCGACAGTGCAGAAGCCGTCCATATCGCTGAGCAAATTGGCTACCCGGTTGCGATTAAGCTGAGGTCGCCAGATATTCCGCATAAGTCGGAAGTTCAAGGCGTCATGCTATACCTGCGAACCGCCAGAGAAGTCCAGCAGGCGGCAGACGCCATTCTCGACCGGGTAAAACGCACCTATCCGCAGGCGCGTATTTACGGCCTGCTGGTGCAGAGCATGGCAAATCGCGCGGGTGCACAGGAACTCAGGATTGCCGTCGAGCAAGATCCCGTTTTCGGCCCGCTGATTATGCTGGGAGAAGGCGGCGTTGAGTGGCGAGAAAAGCAAGCCGCCGTCGCCCTTCCCCCGCTGAATATGACGCTAGCCCGCTATCTGGTGCTACAAGCGGTGAAAGGCGGTAAAATTAGGGAATACAGCGCGCTGCGTCCTCTGGACATTCCCGCGCTCAGCCGCTTGCTGGTTCAGGTTTCCAACCTGATTCTCGATTGCCCTGAAATTTCCCGACTAGATATCCATCCTCTGCTGGCGTCTGGGGATGCGTTTACGCTGCTGGATGTCACGCTGCACCTGACACCGTTTAGTGGCGATCCACAGTCAAGGCTGGCAATCCGCCCTTATCCACATGAGCTAGAAGAAACGGTCATTCTCAAAAATAGCGACATCTGCCTGTTTAGACCGATTTTGCCGGAAGACGAACCCCTGCTCAGCTCGTTCATCGCAAGAGTGACGAAAGAGGACCTGTATTACCGTTATTTCAGCGAAATTAATGAATTTAATCACGAAGACTTAGCCAATATGACGCAAATTGACTACGATCGTGAGATGGCATTCGTTGCCGTACGCCAACGTGGAGAGAAGGCTGAGATTATTGGCGTGACGCGCGCGATTTCCGATCCTGATAATACGGATGCAGAATTTGCCGTGCTGGTGCGCTCCGATCTAAAAGGGCTGGGCCTTGGCAGACGGTTGTTGGAAAAGCTGATTGGTTACGCCCGGGCACACGGTCTCTCCCGCTTGACTGGCATCACCATGCCGCATAATCAAGGCATGATTCAACTGTCCAAAAAGCTCGGTTTTCACATCGACGTACAATTAGAAGAAGGTATTGTGACGCTGGAATTGCCGCTGAAAGACTGATCGTACGACGTGACATGGCTCTTGCAACGGGAATGGTTATCGCAAAACGGGCTCACAACAGCCGGAAAGTAATGGTATTATCGCTCATTCGGCTACTCCTTAACTTTTAATAATGACCAGAAGGTCATATACCCTAGTGCAGCTAGAAGAGTATGGTGGGTATAAACTGATGAGAGAAGAAACGCACTGTGATGCTGTCAAATTTTAAACGCAATAAATACCA
Organism: Pectobacterium artocarpous; assembly: GCF_046159765.1. Classification (NCBI taxonomy): domain Bacteria; kingdom Pseudomonadati; phylum Pseudomonadota; class Gammaproteobacteria; order Enterobacterales; family Pectobacteriaceae; genus Pectobacterium; species Pectobacterium artocarpous. The sequence goes on along the minus strand of NZ_JBJXVK010000040.1, from coordinate 3,343 downwards.
ACAGCACCTTGCACAACTGCCCAGAATCCCTCAGAACGCAGATGATGTTCAGACGTTGCATTCGCCTGAACTTTTCCGCACGACGTTGATTAACGCCATTTTGAGTGCTAAAAAGCGCATCTATATCGTGGCGTTATACCTTGAACGTGATGACGGCGGCATGGGGATTCTATCCGCAATTTATGAAGCCAAACGACAGTGTCCAGAACTGGATGCCCGCGTTCTGGTAGACTGGCATCGTGCTCAGCGTGGCAGGATCGGCGCAGCGGCAGAAAATACCAATGCCGATTGGTATTGTGACATGGCGAAAAAACATTCAGACACGCATTTCCCTGTCTATGGCATTCCTGTCAACACACGCGAAGCGTTGGGCGTCCTGCACCTGAAAGGATTCATTGTCGATGACACGGTCATCTATAGCGGAGCCAGCCTGAATGATGTTTATCTGCATCAGCATCAGAAGTACCGCTATGACCGCTATCAGCTGATTCATAATTCAGTATTGGCTGATACGATGGTGCACTATATCCAGACGATGCTGTCAGCCCCGGCAGTCCAGCGGTTGGATCATACCGATCGCCCGAAGAGTCTGGAAATCAAAAATGATATCAAGCAGTTCCGTCAAACGTTGCGTACCGCCAGCTATCAGGCCCCGGAATACAGCACGGATGCGAACGAATTAACCGTCACACCATTGGTCGGATTAGGAAAGCAAAGCCCGCTGAACAAGACCATACATCACCTGATGTATTGCGCTGACGAGCATCTGATCATCTGTACCCCCTATTTCAACCTGCCAGCGCTACTGGTCAGAAATATCATCCGGCTGTTGCGAGACGGCAAGAAAGTAGAAATTATTATTGGTGATAAGACCGCCAACGATTTCTATATTCCAGAAGATCAGCCTTTTAAAATCATTGGGGCATTACCGTATCTCTATGAGATCAACCTGCGCCGTTTCCTGAGTCGTCTGGAACGCTACATTGAGAATCAGCAGCTTGTTGTGCGGTTATGGAAAGACGGCGACAACAGCTTCCACCTGAAAGGCATGTGGATCGATGACAAATGGCAACTGCTGACGGGGAATAACCTTAACCCTCGCGCATGGCGTCTGGATCTGGAAAACGCCATCCTGATTCACGATCCTCAGCAGGTTTTATTGCAGCAACGTCTGGACGAGCTGGATAAAATCAGGACACATACCCACATCGTAAAAAGCTATATGGAACTGGAAAGCATCGCGCAATATCCGGTGAAAGTCCGTAAGCTAATACGACGCCTGCGCCGTATTCGTATTGATCGGCTCATCAGTCGCATTCTCTAAGACTCACGCTATACTTTGAAAAACCTCGGCTTCCGGGGTTTTTTTATTCTCTATGGATAAGCGCTATGCGTTTACTGTGCATTGCCACAATGGTTTGCTGTTCTGGATACACTAACATCACGCAAGATCGCTAGACAGGTCAGGATAAAGCCCAACATTTTCTCGACTCAGTCGCCATCAGCGCCGCCGGATATGAGTATGGTACTTATCAGCGCTGGAGCTCAGAACATAGCGGAGGATTCGGTATTATGTTGTCAATCAGCAATGGGGATGGCAAAAGAGCTTTATGATAGCCGGGAAGGCGGAACCGGCTGGAGCTGGCAAGATCTTGTTTGGGATATAGCCGGTGCAACCACCGGCTATGCGTTATGGCAATTATCTGAACACTAAAGCTTCATCCCTTTTCCCTTCCGATGCAGTGTTAGCGATACAATAAACGCAATCGCTCCCATTCCTGATACATACCAGAAGAAAGCTGTTTCCATACCAAATGATTTCAGCGAAAGCGCAACATACTCAGCAGAACCACCAAACAATGCATTAGCCACCGCATAAGATAAACCAACGCCTAACGCACGAACTTCGGGCGGGAACATTTCTGCTTTTAAAATTCCGCTGATGGACGTGTAGAAACTGACAACAATCAGTGAAAGCATCACCAACGAGAAAGCAATGACAGGACTTGTCACACTCTGTAGCACCGTCAGAATGGGAACCGTGAGCAGTGCTGCAAACCCACCGAAGAAAAGCATTGAGCTACGCCGCCCAATCTTATCCGACAGCGCGCCAAAGAACGGTTGCAGCAGCATAAAGATAAACAGCGCGAGGGTCATTAATCCACTCGCCGTTTTCGCATGCATTCCCGCCGTATTCACCAGATATTTTTGCATATAAGTGGTAAACGTATAAAAGGCTAAGGAGCCACCGGCCGTAAAACCCAATACGGTAATAAAGGCGCGGCGATGTTTCCACAACCCCGCAAGCGAACCGGCATCCTTATGTTCGCGCGTCGTTTTATCAGAGGTTTCATTCAGAGAACGGCGTAAATAAAGCGCAACAATCGCCAAAATAGCACCGAGGGCAAAAGGAATACGCCATCCCCATGCACGCAAATCTTCATCACTCAGAATCTGCTGCAATATCACAACAACGAGCAATGCCAACAATTGACCACCAATCAGCGTGACATATTGAAAAGAAGCATAGAATCCCTTTCTTCCTTCAACGGCAACTTCACTCATATACGTTGCACTGGTACCGTATTCCCCCCCCAACGGAAAGTCCTTGAAATAAACGAGCTAATAGCAATAAAAAGGGGGCCCAGGTGCCAATAGTTTCATATCCCGGTAAACATGCAATCACCAGAGACCCAAAACACATCATGCAAACCGAAATTAACATTGAATTTTTACGACCATGCTTGTCAGCAATGTAACCGAAAAGCCAACCGCCGATCGGTCTCATTAAAAAGCCTGCTGCAAAAACCCCTGCTGTTTGTAGTAATTGCGTGGTGGTATTTCCCGACGGGAAAAAGATATGGGCAAAATAGATTGAGCAAAAGGAATAAACATAAAAATCAAACCACTCGACTAAATTACCCGATGAAGCGCCAACTATGGCCCGGATACGCTGACGCGTATCTTTCGCCTTCTCCGTTAGATCAGTCATCTTATTTTATTCTCCTGTTTTTCCGGGCATGAAACGATGCCCGCTATAGTAAAGCAGCACTTAACCTCTGAGGCAAAAAGTTCCTGATTGTAATAATTTATTAATGTAACAAAGCAGACAGTATTTTTAATTATCCTTAAATGAAACAGGGATAAATAAAGCAGATATAAACAAAACGTTATTATGAGGAGAATGAATAAGAAGATAAGCAGCGCCTATGCAGGCAAAAGAAAAGGGCTAATATACTGTAAACAAAAGGCCATCCTATTAAGGATGGCCTTTTGTCTTAATTGAAACCTGGCAGTTCCCTACTCTCACATGGGGAAGCCCCACACTACCATCGGCGCTACG
>NZ_JBJXVK010000039.1:0-25417 GCF_046159765.1 Pectobacterium artocarpous | reverse complement strand
AAGAGCAGGGCGTTACGGCCTTAACCGCTTCGCGAGGTGGCGTATATTACGCTTAACACCTTCAGAGTCAATGCTTATTTTAAAGCGTTTTCTCTTTCTTTATCGACCCGGTTCTGCGTTCACAGCGCCGTGTCGATGGAGGCGCATTATAGGGATCCGTTTTCGTTACACAACAACTTTCTTGATCTTTTTTTCTGTTCGCCTGTTTTTCGCCCCTTTCGATGAGATCTTACTCGATCCACACCATTTTTCAGTTGCCGATGTCTCATATCTGTCGATATTTTGTCTGTAATACAAATCATCAGTATGTGGTAAATAACTACGAGGTTGTCGATGAGTGCAAAAACATTCCGCCGTTATAACGGTATTTCTCCCGTTTTAGGCGAAAGAGTCATGGTCGATCATTCCAGCGTGGTGATTGGCAAAGTAACACTAGGCGATGATGTCGGTATCTGGCCCCTTGTCGCTATACGCGGTGATGTTAACTACATCACTATCGGCGCCAGGAGTAATATTCAGGATGGCTCCGTACTCCACATCACCCACTGTTCAGAGAGAAAACCAGAAGGTAACCCGCTTATTATTGGGGAAGATGTCACTGTAGGCCATAAAGCGATGCTACATGGCTGCCAAATAGGAAATCGGGTTCTGGTAGGAATGGGATCAATACTCCTGGATGGCGCCGTTATTGAGGATGATGTCATGATCGGTGCTGGTAGCCTGGTTCCCCCTGGAAAGCGACTAGAGAAAGGACATCTATACCTCGGCAGCCCAGTTAAAAAAATTCGCCCGCTGACTCAAGAAGAAATAGAGGGATTAATTTACTCGGCAAACAACTATGTCCGTTGGAAAGATGAATATCTTGCTCAGGACAACGAGTAGCAACCTTCATCATCCCATTCTTCAGCAACGATCATTTTTTCCAATTCATCTTCAAGATCCCATCGATATTCCCTGAACAGCGCCAGCCACTGTTCAGGGCTATCGCCGCCATAGCGTTGCTGGAGCTGTGTTGCGCTCACTAAACATTCCTGCTGAAAGCCATTCACTAAAACGGGAAAGCGGATTGCCATTACCTTATCATCCCAACTTTCACGATCTGGGAACTGGATCGCCTGATTCACTTCGCAAGATCCTGCTTTAGTAAACCGATCACGGGTTCTACATCAGGCATAACGCCATGCCAAAGCTTAAACGCATGTGCCGCTTGCCCCACTAACATTCCCAAACCATCTGCATAACGGATAGCACCATGCTGTACGCACCATGACAAAAAAGGTGTCAGTTGTGGCAGATAAAACATGTCATAACAACCTGTTTCCGGCGAAATGAGTTCTGGCGGTAAGTTAGGAATACTGTCGTACATCCCAGAAGATGTCGCATTAATGATCAAATCGAACGACTGGCCATGTAAATCGTCGAGGGCAACAGCTTGAATATCTCCAATGCCACTGAAGACTTTAACTAATTCATCCGCCTTGGAAAACGTCCTATTCGTCAGCACAACCGTACAGCCATAGGCCAGTAAGGGTTGGATAACACCTCGCGCTGCACCACCAGCACCAACCAGCAACACACGATCTAACGGTTTCACCAGCGCCAATCGTTGCAGATCGCTAAGTAAACCAATGCCATCCGTATTATCACCAAACAGGCGACCGTCAATCAGCCTCTTCAATGTATTGACCGCCCCAGCAAGCGCCGCGCATTCGCTACGTTCATCGGCTTCGGCAAAGGCACGCTCTTTAAAGGGCGCAGTCACATTCGCACCACCTGCGCCAGCGAGAAAATACTGGCGTAGCATCTGCTCAAAATCATCCAGAGGCACCAAGACTCGCTCGTACGTCAACGTTATCCCCGTCTGTGCAGCAAATAGCTCATGTATGCGAGGTGATTTACTATGTGCAATCGGATTGCCAAAAACTGCAAAAGACGTTACTTCAGACACGTTCCCCTCCAACTTGCCGTTACCCCTGGCGAATAAGCTCGCCAGTTAATACATCCCTGATTTCTGATGGGTTCATTCTTCCGCCGACATCCCCAACCAGCACAGGAAAATCATCACCAAACTGTTGAGAAACTTCCTGAGCCGTGCGGCAAGGAGGTTGACCAGTTAAGTTGGCGCTAGTCGACACCAGCGGTTTACCGTAACGCAGGCACAGTTCCTTGACTAACGGGTGATCGCTAACGCGCACCGCAAGTGAAGAAAATTGCCCCGTTAACCACTGCGGAGTCATGCGTTTTGCAGGCAATACCCAAGTCACCGGACCAGGCCATGTGGAAAACATCATAGCTTTCTGCTCATCGGATAACGCGCTGTCATCAATATAAGGTGCCAATTGGCTAAAATCTGCCGCAATCAAGATCAGTCCTTTTTGCCAAGGACGCTGTTTTAACGCTAGCAGGCGATTAACCGCCACCTCACTATCAGGATCGCAGCCCAACCCAAATACCGCTTCTGTCGGGTACGCAATAACCAGCTCGTTATGTAACTCCCGTAAAACGGGAATCATTAGTTCATCAGAGACATCACTCATTCTTATCAACTTCTGCCGCTACCGGCTTTCCACATAATTTACTGGCACAGAACAGCTTGGTACCTTGTGCCGTTTTTTTCTCAAACAATAAGGCGTAATGGCAAGAAGGACATTCACCCGCTATCGGTTTATGGTTTAACGTAAACTGACAATCGGGATAGCGATCGCAAGAATGAAACACTTTGCCGTAGCGAGACTTACGCTGTAACAACGTACCTTCATTACACTGTGGACATCGAATCGCCGTTTCATCAGGGCGATCGATAGTCTCGGTATGATGGCATTCAGGGTAATTGCCACAGCCGATGAACATCCCATAACGACCTTGCCTTAGTACCAATGTCGACTGACAAAGTGGGCATTGCTGCCCATCCAACACTTTGACTATATGTCCATCAGCCTGTGCTTTCAGCGGGCGAATGAATTCGCATTCTGGATACGCAGAACAGCCGAGAAACGGGCCGTGCCGCCCAGAACGGATAACCAGCACTGACCCACAGTCTGGACATATTTCCTGTTTTTTTTCAGCAAACAGTACGGGCTTAGCCATTCGAAATATTATCCCTCTGGCTATTGCACATAACCGTCATTGACCTCAAAGAGTAATTCTTCCATTTGCTGATAGGCATTCTCACAGCCAGGCACATTGAAAAGCACCATGAGGATGACCCACTTCAGATCTTCCAGATCAAATTCCTGCGTTTCCAACGCCATGACGCGTTCGATGACCATCTCCCGCGTTTCAAGATTCAGAACCTGGATTTGCTCAAGGAACAATAAAAAGCCACGGCATTCCGCATCAAGACGCAACTCCTCATCCTGCGTATAGATCCGCATAGCCAGAGGATCGTTCGCCAAATAAAGCGGAGCAGTCTGCCCTTCCTGAATATCGGCCAATTTTTCCAGCCAACTCAACGCGCTATAGATATCGTTACGATCGAATCCAGCGCGGGTGAGGTCATCAGTTAACGTATCCTGATCGACACGCATTTCGGTTTCATTGTGGATGTAGCTCTCAAACAAGTACATGAGTACGTCGAACATGGCCTGCCCTCCTTAATCGGACATAGCCGCCGGGTACTGCTGCGATCCATCCTGCTAACTCCAGCTCTAATAGCTTGGTGACTATCTCTGGCACAGGTTGGCCGGCACGTTCAGCGACAACGTCAACAGGTGTAACCTCATCTCCTACGTTAGCCAACACGTCGGCAAATGGCAATTCGCCATCCTCTTCTTCGTTAGAAATAGTTTGCCCGCTTTCCATTGGCAGCCACTGTAGCTCACTCACCAACTGCTCAAGAATATCCTTCGGATGTGTAACCAGGTTGGCTCCTTGCTGGATCAACCAGTGCGTTCCTTCAGTCATAGGGTTACCGATTGGCCCTGGCAAAGCGAAAACCTCCCGCCCTTGTTCTAAAGCATAACGTGCCGTGACCAGCGACCCGCTGCGGATAGACGCTTCAATAACCAGAACCCCCAACCCTAATCCGCTAATGATACGATTTCTTCTGGGAAAGTTGGTTGGGAAAGGCGGCATCGCGAGGGGAAATTCGGAGACCAATGCACCGCCAGCGCCACAAATACGTTCGGCAAGCTTAACGTGACGCTTGGGATAAATATTCTCCAGTCCGCTTCCCAACACGGCAATAGTTCTCCCTCCTGCATCCAAAGCAGCACGATGAGCAATACCATCAATACCAATGGCTAACCCACTTGTCACAGTAAGGTCATTTGTGGCAAGTTCTTGAGCAAAAAATCCTCCCCAGCGTTCGCCGTAAGCACTGCAGCCTCGGCTACCAATAATCGATATTTGTGACGATGCCAATAACTCAGGAGAGCCAGATACAAAAAGCAACAGTGGAAAATCACGAATGTTGCTCAACAGAAAAGGATATAGAGCATCTTCACACGTCACGATATGATGATTGGGATAAGACAACCAATTGAGTGTTGTTTCCAGGATCTTACGATCATAGGAACAGAATTGTGCGATTTGCTCATCAGACAGACCTAACGCGCTCAGGCTCTCATGATCGAACGTTTTTAAATCAATAAGTTTTCTGACAATACCCCGAGCGCGTAAAGCGCTTAGGTGCCTTACGCCCGTCATACGTAGCCAAATTTCCGTTGATAGCATCAGCGTCCCTTATTCCGATATGTTCAGATAAGTGGTGCAATTCAGAGCTGATGCTGTCAATCGGGGCAGGAAATGTCTAGAATGAGCGCTAAGACTCTCTCACTATTCAGATACAGATCTAAACATATATGGCAGTTTTGCAGGTATTACATTTCCCAGACGAGCGGCTCCGCATTCCTGCGCAGCCCGTAAAAGAAGTCAATGCAGAGATTCAACGTATCGTGGATGATATGTTCGATACCATGTACGAAGAAGAAGGTATTGGACTTGCCGCAACACAGGTGGATATTCATCAGCGTATTATTGTCATTGACGTCTCTGAAGAACGAAACCAACGGCTGGTGCTGATCAATCCCGAGCTGATTGAAAAGAGCGGCGATACGGGTATCGAAGAGGGTTGCCTGTCGATCCCTGAAACGCGTGCGCTGGTTCCTCGTGCAGAGCATGTAAAAGTGCGTGCATTAGATCGTGAAGGTAAGACGTTCGAGCTCGAAGCAAGCGAACTACTTGCCATTTGTATTCAGCATGAAATGGATCATCTGGTTGGGAAACTGTTTATTGATTACCTTTCCCCGCTTAAACGCCAGCGCATTCGTCAAAAACTGGAAAAACTGGCTAAGCAGAATAGCCGAGCCCGCTAATTTTCATCCTGACAGGAAGCACCGTGTCTGATTCTTTACGCATAATCTTTGCCGGCACCCCTGACTTTGCAGCGCGTCACCTTGACGCGCTTTTATCATCAGGACATGAGGTCGTTGGCGTTTTCACCCAGCCGGATCGCCCAGCAGGCAGGGGCAACAAGCTCACCCCCAGCCCGGTAAAAGTACTGGCGGAGCAACATAGCATCCCCGTTTTCCAACCTAAATCTCTGCGACCGGCAGAAAATCAGGCGCTAGTTCAGGCATTAAATGCCGATGTTATGGCCGTTGTCGCCTACGGCTTAATTCTGCCGCAGCCCGTATTATCTATGCCACGCCTTGGCTGCATTAATGTCCACGGTTCTCTGTTACCTCTCTGGCGTGGTGCAGCGCCAATTCAGCGTGCACTGTGGGCTGGGGATAGCGAAACCGGTGTGACGATCATGCAAATGGATGTCGGACTCGATACGGGTGCAATGCTGCACAAAATTTCATGCCCCATCCAGCCTCAAGATACCAGCGCAACGCTGTACGATAAACTTGCTGAGCTGGGACCGCGCGGCTTATTGGAAACGCTGGAACAACTTGCTGATGGCAGCGCTGTCGCTGAAGCGCAAAATGACACCCTTGCTACCTATGCAGAAAAACTCAGCAAAGAAGAAGCTCGCCTAAACTGGCAGTTATCTGCCGAGCAGCTTGAGCGCTGTATTCGTGCTTTCAATCCCTGGCCAGTCAGTTATTTCACGGTAGATGAACAACCGGTGAAAGTCTGGAAAGCTGAAGTCATGACCACAGCACATGGCTCATTGCCCGGTACAATTCTTCAAGCAGATAAACAGGGTATTCAGGTGGCAACAGCTGCTGGTATCTTGAATATTCAGGAATTGCAGCCTGCAGGCAAAAAAGTAATGCGTGCACAGGATCTGCTTAACTCACGTCGTGAGTGGTTCGTTCCCGGTAATACACTGGACTAATCTATTTTTCATACCGGCGTCATGCCGGTATATCCTCTCTTTTTACGTATACGTCATCGCTAACACATGAAAAGCTCATACAATTTACGCAGTATTGCCGCAAAAGTGGTGGGACAGGTTCTGGATCAGGGACAGTCGCTCAGTGCCTTATTACCCGTTCATCAGCGTGAAGTCTCCGATAAAGATCGCGCACTTTTGCAAGAGCTTTGCTTTGGCGTATTACGCGTTTTACCGCAGTTGGAATGGTGTATTCAACAACTGATGGCAAAGCCCCTGACGGGCAAACAACGCACGCTGCATTACCTCATCATGGTCGGCATCTACCAACTGCACTACACTCGAATCCCGCCACATGCAGCTCTGGCAGAAACGGTAGAAGGTGCTGTCGCACTAAAACGACCACAGCTCAAGGGGCTGATTAATGGCGTATTGCGCCAATTCCAGCGCCAACAAGAAGAACTCATTCAGCGTGAGACAACTCACTCATCTCACTACCTGCATCCAAGCTGGCTGCTGGCACGTATTGAGCATGCCTATCCAAATCACTGGCAAAGCATCGTTGAGGCAAATAACCAGCGCCCTCCGATGTGGCTACGCGTGAATCGGTTACACCATACGCGGGAAGCATACTTAAATTTACTGGCGCAAGAGGGGATCGAAGCATTTCCTCATACTGAATACTCTGATGCGATACGGTTAGCTTCTCCCTGCGCTGTCGATCAATTACCGGGCTTCTCACAAGGATGGGCAACGGTGCAGGATGCTTCTGCTCAAGGCTGCGTCTATTGGCTCGATCCACAAAATGGCGAACAGATCCTCGATCTCTGCGCTGCTCCCGGTGGAAAAACGACGCACATTTTAGAAGCTGCGCCAAAATCTCACGTACTTGCCGTCGATATTGATGAGACGCGTTTAAGTCGGGTAAAAGAAAATTTACTGCGATTACAAATGCATGCAGAAGTGAAACAAGGTGATGGGCGTTACCCCGATTCGTGGTGTGAAGGGCGTATGTTTGACCGTATTCTGTTGGATGCCCCTTGTTCCGCCACAGGCGTGATTCGTCGTCATCCTGATATCAAATGGCTACGCAGGGACAGAGATATTGAGGAGTTGGTTGCACTGCAAAAAGAAATTCTTGACGCCATTTGGCCACATCTCAAAGCAGGCGGCACGATGGTCTACGCCACTTGCTCCATTCTGCCGCAAGAAAACGCCCAACAAGTTACGGACTTCCTGACTCGTCATGCCGATGCAACACTGGTTGATACAGGAACACACGAAATGCCAGGTATACAGATGCTTCCTCATGCTGAGGGTGGCGATGGTTTCTTTTATGCGAAGCTGGTAAAAAACTGATATTGAACCCAGTATTGTCTGCAACAGGCAGCAATCAATAAACGGCATGGCTTATTATGAAAATTATCATCCTTGGCGCGGGTCAGGTCGGCGGAACACTGGCAGAAAATCTGGCAGGTGAAAATAACGACATCACTGTCGTTGATACTGATGCAAACCGATTACGCCAGCTTCAGGATAAGTTTGATCTGCGTGTCGTTACTGGCTATGCCTCTCATCCGCGAGTGCTACGTGAAGCAGGAGCGGAAGATGCGGATATGCTGGTCGCCGTTACCAATTCAGATGAAACGAATATGGTAGCCTGCCAGATTGCTTATTCTCTTTTCAAAACACCAAACCGGATCGCGCGCATTCGTGCTGCCGAATACATCCGTGAATCAGAACAGCTGTTTTTACCAGAAGCGGTTCCCATCGATCACCTCATCTCCCCAGAGCAACTGGTGATCGATAACATCTACAAACTGATCGAATATCCCGGAGCGCTTCAGGTCGTCAATTTCGCTGAAGGCAAAGTGAGTCTTGCCGCGGTTAATGCCTATTATGGTGGCCCATTGGTTGGTAATGCCCTCATCTCTCTCCGTGAACACATTCCGCATGTCGATACCCGCGTTGCGGCTATTTTCCGTCACGATCGTCCGATTCGTCCACAGGGTTCCACTATCATCGAAGCTGGTGACGAAGTGTTTTTTGTCGCAGCTTCCCAACATATTCGCGCGGTGATGAGCGAATTGCAGCGCCTTGAGAAACCGTATAAAAGGATCATGATCGTTGGCGGAGGTAACGTCGGCGCAGGATTAGCCCAACGGTTAGAAAAAGACTACAGCATCAAGTTGATAGAACGAAATGCAGATCGTGCAGCAGAGCTGGCTGAGCTTCTGCAAAATACCGTAGTATTTCACGGCGATGCTTCAGACCAGGAGCTTCTTGCCGAAGAACATATTGAGCAGATTGATGTATTCATCGCCATTACCAATGATGACGAAGCGAATATCATGTCAGCGATGCTGGCCAAACGTATGGGTGCGAAAAAAGTGATGGTGCTCATCCAACGTCGAGCTTATGTCGACCTAGTCCAAGGTAGCGTCATTGATGTCGCGATCTCCCCGCAGCAGGCAACCATTTCTGCGCTACTCAGCCATGTACGCAAAGCTGATATCGTTAGCGTATCCTCTTTACGCCGTGGTGTGGCAGAAGCCATTGAGGCGATCGCCCACGGTGACGAGGGCACATCAAAAGTGGTCGGAAGAATGATCGAAGATATTAAGCTTCCACCCGGTACCACTATCGGCGCAATTGTTCGCGGTGATGACGTCATCATTGCCAATGCAAATAGCAAAATAGAGCAAGGCGATCATGTCATCATGTTCTTAGCTGACAAAAAATTTGTACCTGATGTTGAACGGCTATTTCAACCAAGCCCCTTCTTTTTATAATGTAGGAACAGATTTATCGCGAATCGATAATCTGGCAAAGATACGGCTATTGGTTAGAATTAATTTATATTTTTGGCAAGGAGAACGGATATGAGTATCATCAAAGAATTCAGAGAGTTTGCCATGCGTGGCAACGTTGTCGATTTGGCGGTAGGTGTTATTATTGGTGCTGCATTCGGCAAAATTGTCTCTTCCCTGGTATCAGATATTATTATGCCGCCACTTGGGCTTTTGATCGGTGGAGTGGATTTTAAACAATTCAGCCTAATTCTTCGTGATGCCCAAGGCGACATTCCCGCCGTTGTCATGAACTATGGTGCTTTCATTCAAAATATCTTCGACTTTGTCATCGTCGCTTTTGCGATCTTTATGGCGATAAAACTCATGAACAAACTACGCCGCAAGCAGGAAGATGCACCTGCAGCCCCACCGAAGCCTAGTGCTGAAGAGAAGCTATTAGCTGAAATTCGCGACTTACTGAAAGAACAACAGCCTAAATAATAAGAACTGAGTTTCTAGTAATTCTTGCTTTCGTTACACAAAAAGCAGAAAGGCCAGAGGTAAATAATCACTTGATTGCTTACCACTGGCCTCCCAACTACCTTTCTTCACATGTTTTTCTTTTCTACGATAACTTCCTTTCCCTTTTTCATTCACTTCAATGCGTTGGCGAAACAGTGGGTCATGTAACAGTGCCTCAATGGCGTTGTCCTGAATTTTCCCACGTTTATGACGATATGTGGTCATCATCACTCCGAAGAAAGTTGGGCTAATAAGCTGTATATATAAATAAATCAGGCGGAGTATATAGCTGAAATGGAAAGATGAGAATAGCACTCCAGCGAATTCTTCTGGCAGCTAGAACTTTTTATTGAGCTGTGTATTGTAATCATGATGTATAAAATCAGTGTTGATCCCTTTCTGCTGCAAGCTAATTTCCAACATACACAAGCGTCGAGAGGCTTTCTCGTATTCAGGTGAATCACAGGATACCGTTTTAAGAAAGTCGGTTAGTTGTAAAGCTTCTTTCCTTTCTTGAAGTTCTACAGGCAAATAGCCAGCATTCTTGAGTAACCGATAGGCGATTCTGAGTTCCTTTGGTATTCCGCTATCATCATCAAGAATCAAAGGACTGCCGGAGCCTGAAAGATTGTCAAAAACGCCATCTTCTTGAGCCTTGCGGATATGTTTTTCAACTAACTCATCAATCAACCACATGGCAATCTCTTACCTGCTTTTATTAATAGAGCTTAGTGTATTTCAGATGTAAAAAAACCGGGTTTCCCCGGTTTTTTTATGCTCTTACAGATTACTCTGCAGTAGCAACTTCTTCTGTCTGAGAGACTGAGCGATCAACGAGTTCGATGTATGCCATCGGCGCATTGTCACCAGCACGGAAGCCACACTTCAGAATACGAGTGTAACCACCTGCACGGCTCGCGAAACGCGGGCCCAGTTCATTAAACAGTTTTGCCACGATCTCGTTATCACGAGTACGGGCGAATGCCAGACGACGATTAGCAACGCTGTCGGTCTTGGCAAGAGTAATCAGCGGTTCAACAACGCGACGCAGCTCTTTCGCTTTCGGCAGGGTCGTCTTGATGATTTCATGACGAACCAAAGAACTAGCCATGTTACGGAACATAGCCTGACGATGGCTGCTGTTACGGTTCAGTTGACGACCACTCTTACGATGGCGCATGACCTTATCCTTCTCAGTAAAACCTTAACCTGTGATCTGGTTACTCATCAGCAATGCTTGCCGGTGGCCAGTTTTCCAGGCGCATGCCCAGAGATAGACCACGGGAAGCCAGTACGTCTTTAATCTCAGTAAGAGATTTTTTACCCAGGTTGGGCGTTTTGAGCAGCTCAACCTCGGTACGCTGTACCAGATCACCGATGTAGTGGATAGCTTCCGCCTTAAGGCAGTTAGCAGAGCGGACAGTCAATTCCAGATCGTCAACAGGGCGCAGCAGAATCGGATCGAACTCTGGTTTCTCTTCTTTAACTTCTGGCTGACGAACATCACGTAAGTCAACAAAAGCTTCAAGTTGTTCAGCCAGAATGGTAGCCGCACGACGGATCGCCTCTTCAGGATCGATCGTGCCGTTGGTTTCCATTTCGATGACTAGCTTGTCCAAGTCAGTACGCTGTTCTACACGAGCCGCTTCAACATTGTAGGCAATACGCTCTACAGGGCTGTAGCAAGCATCAACTAACAGACGACCAATCGGGCGCTCATCTTCTTCCGTATGAATACGGGCAGATGCCGGCACATAACCACGACCACGTTGAACTTTGATGCGCATGCTAATAGATGCGTTTTCATCGGTCAAATGGCAAATTAAGTGCTGCGGCTTGACGATTTCGACATCACCATCATGGATGATATCGGCTGCAGTCACAGGGCCAATGCCAGATTTATTCAGGGTAAGGATAACTTCATCTTTGCCTTGAACTCTCACCGCCAGCCCTTTCAGGTTGAGCAGGATTTCCAGGATATCTTCCTGTACGCCTTCTTTGGTGCTGTACTCATGCAGTACACCATCAATCTCAACCTCGGTCACCGCGCAACCTGGCATGGATGAAAGCAGAATACGGCGCAGTGCGTTGCCAAGAGTATGGCCGAAGCCCCGCTCTAATGGCTCAAGGGTCACCTTGGCGTGCGTCGAACTCACTTGCTCGATATCAACCAGGCGCGGTTTTAGAAACTCTGTCACAGAACCCTGCATTGTGTCCTCTCTTTGGTACTAAGCTTTACTTGGAGTAAAGCTCGACGATCAGGTGTTCATTAATGTCCGCAGACAGATCGGTACGTTCAGGAATACGTTTGAACACACCTTCCATCTTGGCAGCATCAACTTCCAGCCAAGTTGGCTTTTCACGCTGTTCAGCCAGCTCCAGAGCGGCTTTCACGCGAGATTGCTTTTTCGCTTTCTCACGAATGCTGACGACATCATTCGGGGATACCTGATAAGAAGCGATGCTAACAACGCGACCGTTTACCATGATAGCTTTGTGGCTTACCATCTGACGTGCTTCAGCACGAGTGGCACCAAAACCCATACGATAAACAACGTTATCCAGACGACCTTCCAGCAGTTGCAGCAGATTTTCACCTGTGTTGCCTTTCAGACGTGCAGCTTCTTTATAATAGTTACGGAACTGACGCTCCAGAACACCGTAAATACGGCGAACTTTTTGCTTTTCACGCAACTGTACACCATAGTCAGACAGACGCGGTTTACGCGCACCGTGCTGACCAGGAGCTTGTTCAATTTTACACTTGGAATCGATCGCACGAACACCAGACTTCAGGAACAGGTCGGTGCCTTCACGACGGCTCAGCTTGAGCTTAGGACCCAAATATCTTGCCATTTTCTTTCTCCAACAATCCTAAAAGCGGCGTTATACGCGGCGCTTTTTCGGCGGACGACAACCGTTATGAGGGATCGGAGTCACATCAGTAATATTAGTGATGCGGAAACCAGCCGCGTTCAATGCGCGGATAGTAGACTCACGGCCAGGACCAGGTCCTTTAACCATAACTTCCAAGTTCTTAATACCGTACTCTTTCACGGCCTCTGCGCAACGTTCTGCAGCTACCTGAGCAGCGAACGGCGTAGATTTACGAGAACCACGGAAGCCGGAACCACCGGCAGTTGCCCAACCCAGCGCATTACCCTGACGATCAGTAATGGTTACGATGGTGTTGTTGAAAGAAGCATGGATATGAGCCACACCGTCAGAGACTTGCTTTCTTACACGCTTACGTGCACGAATAGGTGCCTTTGCCATTATTCAATCACCCCGATTATTTCTTGATCGGTTTGCGCGGACCCTTACGGGTACGGGCGTTAGTCTTGGTACGCTGACCGCGAACCGGCAGACCACGACGATGACGCAAACCACGATAAGTACCAAGGTCCATAAGACGCTTGATGCTCAGGGTAACTTCACGACGCAGATCACCTTCTACAACAAACTTGGCAACTTCGTCACGCAGCTTATCGATTTGCTCTTCAGACAGCTCACTGATCTTAACATCTTCGGCAATTCCTGTTGCAGCACAAATAGCCTGCGAACGGGTTTTACCGATACCGAAAATCGACGTTAACGCAATAACGGTATGTTTATGATCAGGAATGTTAATGCCTGCTATACGGGCCACTATGCACTCCTACAATTTTATACAGCAACACCATTCTGAAAAGCCCGTTTTCAGGATACTCAAATAATGTTGCAGTTACATACAAAAGATTGGCTGGCTAATCTAGCCAGCTCAATCCAACTTTGCAAGAAAAATATGCGAGATAATCAGCCTTGACGCTGTTTATGCTTCGGCTCGGCACTGCAGATCACACGAACGACACCGTTACGCTTAACAATCTTACAGTTACGACATAATTTCTTGACGGAAGCACGAACTTTCATTTTTACTCTCCGTAACTTCTCAAGCTCACCTAATTAACGGTTATAGCCTTTCAGGTTTGCTTTCTTCAATGCAGACTCATATTGACTCGACATCATCAGAGTTTGCACTTGAGCCATAAAGTCCATGATGACGACGACAACGATCAATAAAGATGTACCACCGAAATAGAAAGGTACTTTCATTGCGTCACGCATAAACTCCGGGATCAGGCAGATAAAAGTAATATACATCGCACCAATCAGAGTCAGGCGAGTCATCACTTTATCAATATATTTCGCCGTTTGCTCTCCCGGACGAATTCCTGGCACGAATGCACCGGACTTCTTCAGGTTATCTGCTGTTTCACGTGGGTTGAAAACCAACGCAGTGTAGAAGAAACAGAAGAAGATGATTGCAGACGCATAGAGTAACACATAAAGCGGTTGTCCGGGCTGCAAATACAGCGAAATAGTTGTCAACCAGTTCCAACCGGTACCGCCCCCAAACCAGGATGCAATCGTGGCAGGGAACAGAATAATACTGGAAGCGAAGATCGCGGGAATAACCCCTGCCATATTCACCTTCAGCGGTAAATGCGTACTCTGTGCTGCATAAACACGACGACCTTGTTGACGTTTTGCATAATTAACGACGATACGACGTTGACCACGCTCAATGAAAACAACGAAGAAGGTTACTGCAAACACTAAAACTGCAACCAACAGCAACAGGAGGAAGTGCAGGTCGCCTTGCCGAGCTTGCTCGATGGTATGGCCAATAGCCGGCGGTAGACCCGCAACAATACCAGCGAAGATTATGATCGAAATACCGTTACCGATACCACGTTCAGTAATCTGTTCTCCCAGCCACATCAGGAACATTGTCCCAGTAACCAGGCTTACAACAGCAGTAAAATAGAAAGCAAAACCTGGATTTATCACCAAGTCTTGCATTCCAGGCATATTCGGTAGACCGGTAGCAATACCGATCGACTGGAATATAGCCAATACCAAGGTGCCGTAGCGGGTATACTGACTAATCTTACGACGGCCAGCTTCACCTTCTTTCTTTATTTCAGCCAAGGCAGGATGAACCACCGTCAGCAGTTGGATAATAATCGACGCCGAAATATACGGCATAATACCCAGAGCAAAGATAGAAGCACGGCTGAGAGCACCACCAGAGAACATGTTAAACATCTCAATGATGGTGCCTCGCTGCTGTTCAAGCAATTTGGCAAGCACAGTGGCATCAATACCAGGAATCGGGATAAAAGAGCCAATACGGAAAACAATTAGCGCACCGATAACAAACAAAAGTCTGCGCCTCAGTTCACCAACTCCGCCTTTAGCACTCTGAAAATCTAATCCTGGTTGTTTAGCCATCTGCTACTTATTCCTCAATTTTACCGCCAGCAGCTTCGATAGCAGCACGAGCACCTTTAGTGACACGCAGACCACGAATCGTTACCGGACGAGCAACTTCACCAGACAGAATCACTTTCGCGAATTCAATCTGAATGCCAATAACATTAGCGGCTTTCAGCGTATTCAGGTCAACTACGTCGCCTTCTACTTTTGCAAGATCAGACAGACGAACTTCTGAAGTGATCATTGCTTTACGAGAAGTAAAACCAAATTTCGGCAGACGACGGTATAAAGGCATCTGACCACCTTCAAAACCACGACGTACGCCACCGCCAGAACGAGATTTCTGACCTTTGTGACCACGACCGCCGGTTTTGCCCAGGCCAGAACCGATACCACGACCTAAACGCTTCGGTGCGTGTTTAGCACCTTCGGCCGGAGACAGAGTATTTAAACGCATCTGTTACTCCTCCACTTTAACCATGTAGGAAACCGCGTTGACCATACCGCGAACCGCAGGAGTATCCTCACGTTCAACAGTATGACCAATACGACGCAGACCCAGGCCAAGCAGTGTCGCCTTATGTTTCGGCAGACGACCGATTGCACTACGGGTTTGAGTGATTTTAATAGTCTTTGCCACGGTCATTACCCCAGAATTTCTTCAACGGATTTACCACGCTTGGCAGCGACCATTTCTGGGGACTTCATATTAGCCAAACCATCAATCGTTGCACGAACCACGTTAATCGGGTTAGTGGAACCATAGGCTTTAGCCAATACGTTGTGAACCCCTGCAACTTCCAAAACGGCGCGCATTGCACCGCCGGCAATAATACCGGTACCTTCGGAAGCTGGCTGCATGAACACACGAGAACCCGTGTGAGCACCTTTAACTGGGTGCTGCAGGGTGCCGTTGTTCAGCGCGACATTCATCATATTGCGACGGGCTTTTTCCATCGCTTTCTGGATCGCTGCTGGAACTTCACGCGCTTTACCGTAACCAAAACCAACGCGGCCGTTGCCATCACCCACTACAGTCAGTGCGGTGAAGCTGAAAATACGACCACCTTTAACGGTTTTAGATACGCGATTTACCGCGATCAGCTTTTCCTGCAGTTCGCCAGCTTGTTTCTCGATGTGAGCCATCTTACACCTCTACCTTAGAACTGAAGGCCAGCTTCACGGGCAGCATCTGCCAGTGCTTGGACTCGACCATGATATTGGAAACCGGAACGATCGAAAGAGACATCCTTGATGCCTTTTTCTAACGCGCGTTCTGCAATAGCTTTACCTATTGCACTTGCTGCGTCTTTGTTACCGGTAGACTTCAGTTGTTCAGCGATAGCTTTTTCTACAGTAGAAGCGGCTACCAGGACTTCAGAACCGTTCGGTGCAATAACCTGCGCATAAATATGGCGTGGTGTACGATGTACCACCAGACGCGTCGCACCCAGTTCCTGGAGCTTACGGCGTGCGCGGGTCGCACGACGGATACGAGCTGCTTTCTTATCCATAGTGTTACCTTACTTCTTCTTAGCCTCTTTGGTACGCACGACTTCGTCGGCGTAACGGACACCCTTGCCTTTGTAAGGCTCAGGACGACGGTAGGCGCGTAATTCCGCAGCAACCTGACCAATAACTTGCTTATCAGCACCTTTCAGTACGATTTCAGTTTGGCTTGGGCATTCTGCAGTAATACCTGCCGGCAGTGCATGATCTACTGGGTGTGAAAACCCAAGAGCCAGGTTAACCACATTGCCTTTAACAGCAGCACGGTAACCAACACCAACCAGTTGCAGCTTCTTAGTGAAGCCTTCGGTAACACCGATAACCATTGCGTTCAACAGAGCGCGAGTGGTACCCGCTTGGGCCCATCCGTCAACGAAACCTTCGCGCGGGGCGAAAGTCAGAGCGTTGTCAGCTTGTTTTACTTCAACAGCATCGTGGATCTTACGAGTCAGCTCGCCGTTTTTACCCTTAATCGAAATATCCTGACCGTTGAGTTTTACCTCTACGCCGGCAGGAATGACGACGGGTGCTTTTGCAACACGAGACATTCTTTCCTCCCGATTAAGCTACGTAGCAGATAATCTCGCCACCAAGACCTGCCTGGCGAGCTGCACGATCAGTCATAACACCTTTAGAGGTAGAAACAACCGCGATACCTAAGCCAGCCATAACTTTAGGCAGCTCATCTTTTTTCTTATAGATGCGCAGACTTGGGCGGCTAATACGTTGGATGCTTTCTACCACAGCCTTGCCCTGGAAATACTTCAAAGTGATTTCCAGTTCAGGCTTGGCATCGCCTTCGATTTTATAATCTTCAATGTAACCTTCTTCCTTCAGCACGTTGGCAATCGCCACTTTCAGCTTGGAGGAAGGCATGGTGACCGCAACTTTGTTCGCGGCTTGACCGTTACGGATACGGGTCAGCATATCCGCGATCGGATCTTGCATGCTCATCTGTCTTTACTCCCGTGATTCAATTGGTGACAATTACCAGCTAGCCTTTTTCAAGCCTGGTACTTCACCGCGCATGGCGGCTTCACGCAGCTTAATACGGCTCAACCCGAATTTGCCCACATAACCATGTGGACGGCCAGTTTGGCGGCAGCGATTACGCTGACGAGACGGGCTGGAATCACGCGGCAGAGTCTGCAGCTTAAGAACCGCATCCCAACGATCTTCGTCGGATGAGTTCACACCAGAGATGATAGCTTTCAATTCCTCGCGCTTAGCGCGGTATTTTTCAGCCAGTTTCACACGAACAACTTCGCGTGCTTTCATGGATTGCTTAGCCATTAGTAACCCTACCTTACTTGCGGAATGGGAAGTTAAAGGCGGCCAACAGCGCACGGCCTTCATCATCGGATTTCGCAGTAGTGGTGATGGTAATGTCCAAACCACGAACGCGATCGACTTTATCGTAGTCGATTTCCGGGAAGATGATCTGCTCACGCACACCCATGCTGTAGTTACCACGACCATCGAATGACTTAGCGGACAGGCCACGGAAGTCACGAATACGTGGTACAGCAATGGAAATCAGACGCTCAAGGAACTCCCACATGCGTTCGCCACGCAGAGTTACTTTACAGCCGATCGGATAGCCCTGACGGATTTTGAAGCCTGCAACAGATTTGCGTGCTTTGGTGATCAGCGGTTTTTGACCGGAGATTGCTGCCAGATCAGCTGCTGCATTATCCAGCAGTTTCTTGTCAGCGATCGCTTCACCAACACCCATATTCAGGGTGATCTTCTCGACCCGAGGGACTTGCATGACAGAATTGTAGTTAAACTCAGTCATGAGTTTTTTAACTACTTCGTCTTTGTAGTAATCATGCAGTTTCGCCATCGTACTACTCCAAATTACTTGATAGTTTCGCTAGTAGATTTAAAGAAACGGACTTTTTTACCGTCTTCGAATCTAAAGCCTACACGGTCAGCCTTGCCAGTTGCCGCATTGAAGATTGCAACGTTAGAAACTTGAATAGCCGCTTCTTTTTCAACGATGCCGCCTGGTTGGTTCAGAGCCGGAACAGGCTTCTGATGTTTTTTAACCAGGTTGATACCTTCAACAATGACCTTACTCGCAGACAGGACACTCTTAACTTTACCGCGCTTACCTTTATCTTTACCGGTTAGCACAATAACTTCGTCATCACGACGGATTTTCGCTGCCATGATTCGCTCCTTAAAGTACTTCTGGTGCCAGAGAGATAATTTTCATGAACTTCTCATTACGCAGTTCACGAGTTACCGGCCCAAAAATACGCGTACCGATAGGCTGTTCGCTGTTATTGTTTAAAATAACGCAAGCATTGCCATCGAAGCGAATGACAGAACCGTCCGGGCGACGAACACCCTTCTTGGTGCGCACCACTACCGCCTTCAGAACATCGCCTTTTTTCACCTTACCGCGAGGAATTGCTTCCTTGATGGTAATTTTGATGATATCGCCGACGCCTGCGTAGCGACGGTGCGAGCCACCTAGAACCTTGATACACATTACGCGACGTGCACCGGAATTATCGGCCACATTCAGCATAGTCTGTTCTTGGATCATTTTAGTGCTCCGCTAATGTCAACTACTACTTTAGGACCCTTTCGGGCCATTAAATACCCCATAATTGAGGGCGCAGCATTATAACACCGCTTCCTTGGTATGGGTAGAAAAAATAAACGGCCCTTTGCAGAGCCGTTTATCATAAGAGAAGAGCGCTACTTTATTACAGAATCGCTTTCTCTACAACGCGAACAAGTGTCCAAGATTTAGATTTGGACAGCGGACGGCATTCGCGGATTTCAACCACGTCACCGATACCGCATTCATTATTCTCGTCATGTACGTGCAGCTTAGTCGTACGTTTGATGAATTTACCGTAAAGAGGGTGCTTCACGAAACGTTCGATAGCAACAACCATGGATTTCTCCATTTTGTCACTTACAACACGACCTTGCAGAGTACGGATTTTATCGGTCATTACGCACCCGCCTTCTCAGTCAGTAAAGTCTTAACACGTGCAATATTGTGACGCACTTGTTTTACCAGGTGAGTCTGTTGCAACTGACCACTGGCAGCCTGCATACGCAGGTTAAATTGCTCACGCAGTAAGCCGAGCAGTTCAGTGTTCAGTTCTTCAACGCTCTTTTCACGCAGCTCATTTGCTTTCATTACATCACCGTCTTAGTTACAAAGGTGGTTTTGATAGGCAGTTTCGCTGCTGCCAGTTGGAATGCCTCACGGGCTAACTCTTCCGGCACACCGTCCATTTCGTACAGGACTTTACCTGGCTGAATCAAGGCAACCCAATATTCCACGTTACCTTTACCTTTACCCATACGAACTTCAAGCGGTTTCTCGGTGATCGGTTTGTCCGGGAATACACGGATCCAGATCTTACCTTGACGCTTAACAGCACGGGTCATGGCACGACGTGCAGCTTCGATTTGACGAGCAGTCAGGCGACCGCGGCCAACAGCTTTCAGACCGAAAGTGCCGAAGCTAACATCCGTACCCTGCGCCAGACCACGGTTGCGGCCCTTGTGCACCTTACGGAATTTTGTACGCTTTGGTTGTAACATCAGCGACTCTCCTTACTTGCGGCCTTTACGCTGCTGCTTTTTAGGTTGAGCAGCCGGTTTTTCCGGTTGTTCAACGGCAGCCATACCACCCAGGATCTCACCTTTGAAGATCCACACTTTCACACCGATAACACCATAAGTGGTGTGCGCTTCGGAAGTGTTGTAGTCGATATCCGCACGCAGTGTATGCAACGGAACACGACCTTCACGGTACCATTCGGTACGCGCGATTTCAGCGCCGCCAAGACGGCCACTGACTTCAACTTTAATACCTTTAGCGCCCAGACGCATGGCGTTCTGTACCGCACGCTTCATAGCACGACGGAACATCACACGACGCTCCAGCTGAGAAGTGATGCTGTCAGCAACCAGTTTTGCGTCCAGTTCAGGCTTACGAACTTCTGCGATATTGATCTGTGCAGGTACGCCAGCGATATCCGCTACGACTTTGCGCAGTTTTTCAACATCTTCACCTTTTTTACCGATCACGATGCCAGGGCGAGCAGTGTGAATAGTCACACGGATGCTTTTTGCTGGACGTTCGATAACGATACGAGAAACGGAAGCCTTCTCCAGTTCCTTCGTCAGGTATTTACGAACTTTAAAATCGCTGTCCAGGTTGTCAGCGAATTCTTTGGTATTCGCATACCAGGTAGAGTTCCAAGGTTTGACAATACCCAGGCGAATACCATTAGGATGTACTTTCTGACCCATTGCTAGTCTCCAGAGTCTCAGCGATCGGACACAACCACAGTAATGTGGCTGGTACGCTTCAGGATGCGATCCGCACGACCTTTAGCACGCGGCATAATGCGCTTCATGCTTGGGCCTTCGTCTACGAAAATTCTCGCGACTTTCAGATCATCAATGTCAGCGCCATCGTTGTGTTCTGCGTTAGCAATAGCAGACTCCAGCACTTTTTTAACCAGACCAGCAGCTTTCTTGTTGGTGTAGGTCAGAACTTCCAGAGCTTGCGACACTTTCTTACCGCGAATCAGGTCTGCCACCAGGCGAACCTTTTGAGCAGAAGAACGAGCGTGGCGATGTTTAGCGATAGTTTCCATCTCTTCCTCCTACCTTAGCGCTTCTTGGCCTTTTTATCGGCCGCATGGCCGCGATAAGTACGAGTCGGCGCGAATTCACCCAGTTTGTGACCGACCATTTCATCGGAAACAAACACCGGAACGTGCTGACGACCATTATGGACAGCGATGGTCAAACCGATCATGTTTGGAAAGATCGTTGAACGACGGGACCAAGTGCGCAAAGGCTTCTTGTCACCGCTTTCCACCGCTTTCTCTACCTTCTTCAGCAAGTGCAGGTCAATAAATGGACCTTTCTTGAGAGAACGTGGCATGGTTTATCCTCTAAGATTATTTAGTACGGCGACGTACGATAAATTTATCAGTACGCTTGTTGCTGCGGGTCTTCTTACCTTTGGTCTGAACGCCCCACGGACTAACTGGGTGCTTACCAAAGTTACGACCTTCACCACCACCGTGTGGGTGGTCGACTGGGTTCATTGCCGTACCGCGAACGGTAGGACGAACACCACGCCAGCGTGCAGCACCAGCTTTACCCAGAACGCGCAGCATATGCTCAGCGTTGCCAACTTCGCCCAGAGTAGCGCGGCAGTCAGATTCGACTTTACGCATTTCGCCAGAACGCAGACGCAGGGTAACGTAAGAACCGTCACGAGCAACGATCTGAACGTAAGCACCAGCAGAACGAGCCAATTGGCCGCCTTTACCGGGTTTCATTTCTACGTTGTGAACCGTTGAACCGACAGGAATGTTACGCATCGGCAGGGTGTTACCCGCTTTAATTGCAGCATCAACGCCAGATTGAATCTGATCGCCGGCTTTCAGGCCTTTCGGCGCCAGGATGTAACGACGCTCACCGTCTTTGTACAGAACCAGCGCGATATTCGCGGAACGGTTCGGATCATACTCCAGACGCTCAACAACCGCAGGAATACCATCTTTATTGCGTTTGAAATCAATCAGACGATATTGCTGTTTGTGACCACCACCGATGTGACGGGTAGTGATGCGGCCATTGTTGTTACGGCCACCGGATTTGCTGTTCTTTTCCAGCAACGGGGCATAAGGTTTGCCCTTGTGCAGCTCAGGGTTAACCACTTTAACAACGTGGCGACGACCCGGAGATGTCGGTTTACATTTAACAACTGCCATTGTCTTTCTCCTCCGACTTACTCAGCGCCGCCGATGAAGTCCAGATTCTGGCCTTCTTTCAGGGTGACGTAAGCTTTTTTCCAGTCGCTGCGACGACCAATACGCTGTCCGTGACGCTTAACTTTACCCTTAACTACCAGGGTGTTTACGTCTTTAACTTCTACTTCGAACAGTTTCTCTACAGCAGCAACGATCTCTGCTTTAGTCGCGTCTTTAGCAACTTTGAGAACGATGGTGTTAGTTTTTTCCATCGCGGTAGATGCTTTTTCAGATACGTGCGGCGCGCGCAGTACTTTCAGCAGACGTTCTTCACGGATCATGCCAGCATCTCCTCAACTTGCTTAACTGCATCAGCAGTCATAACGACTTTGTCGAAGGCGATCAGACTAACTGGATCGATTGCTGCAGCATCACGCACGTCAACCTTGTACAGGTTACGCGCAGCCAGGAACAGATTCTCATCCAGTTCACCAGTGATGATCAGCACATCTTCCAGAGCCATGTCTTTCAGTTTCTGCGCCAGCAACTTAGTTTTCGGCGCTTCTACAGAGAACTTCTCGACAACGATCAGACGGTCCTGACGTACCAGTTCGGACAGGATGCTTTTCAGCGCGCCGCGGTACATCTTTTTGTTAACTTTCTGACTGTGGTCCTGAGGCTTAGCAGCGAAGGTCACACCACCGGAACGCCAAATCGGGCTCTTAATAGAACCAGAACGCGCACGGCCAGTACCTTTCTGACGCCACGGTTTTTTACCGGAACCAGTTACTTCAGCACGGGTCTTCTGGGCGCGAGTACCTTGACGGGCACCTGCTGCATAAGCAACAACAACCTGGTGTACCAGCGCTTCGTTGAAATCACGACCGAAGGTAGTTTCGGAAACAGTCAGCGCGCTTTGCGCGTCTTTCAATACTAATTCCATTGCTATCTCCTCACGCCTTCACAGCTGGTTTAACGATCAGGTCGCTACCGGTAGCTCCCGGAACAGCACCTTTAACCAGCAGCAGGTTGCGCTCAGCGTCAACACGCACTACGTCCAGGCTCTGAACAGTTACACGTTCGTTACCCAGCTGGCCTGCCATTTTCTTGCCTTTAAACACTTTGCCCGGAGTTTGGTTCTGACCGATAGAACCCGGAACGCGGTGGGACAAGGAGTTACCGTGAGTAGCATCCTGAGTACGGAAATTCCAGCGCTTAACTGTGCCAGCAAAACCTTTACCTTTAGATGTACCGGTAACGTCTACTTTTTTAACGTCTGCGAAAATTTCAACACTGATGCTCTGACCTACAGTGAACTCTTCGCCTTCAGACAGACGGAATTCACGCAGAGTACGGCCAGCTTCTACGCCAGCTTTAGCAAAGTGACCTGCTTCTGGTTTGGTAACACGGTTTGCTTTTTTAGCACCCGTCGTTACTTGCACAGCGCGGTAACCGTCGTTAGCCAGGTCTTTAACCTGAGTGACGCGGTTTGCTTCAATTTCGATAACAGTTACGGGGATAGATACGCCATCTTCAGTGAAGATACGGGTCATGCCCACTTTTTTACCGACTAAACCAATCATTGTTTCAACCTCTCAATCGCTCAATGACCTGATTAACCCAGGCTGATCTGCACGTCTACACCAGCAGCCAGATCCAGACGCATCAGAGCATCAACGGTTTTCTCGGTTGGCTCAACGATGTCAACCAGACGCTTGTGAGTGCGAATCTCGTACTGATCGCGCGCATCTTTATTGACGTGCGGAGAAATCAGAACGGTAAAGCGCTCTTTGCGGGTCGGCAGCGGGATCGGACCACGTACTTGCGCACCAGTGCGCTTAGCAGTCTCGACGATTTCCGCAGTTGATTGATCAATCAAACGATGATCAAACGCTTTCAGGCGGATACGGATTCTTTGGTTCTGCATGAGACCAGAGCTCCAATTATTTATAAACGTAAAAAACTACTCCTCACACCCATTTCGATTGATGGGGGAGTGTAATCGTTAGCACATAACCCCCATATCGGGAGTATTGTTTTGGCCAATAAATGAATATCGACCTGCTGATTCTGATTGAATCAGGCTTACCTTGTTTTGGTAAGCTCGCGCATTATACGCAAATTGGCTGAGGAAGCAACAAGCAGGATGAAATGATTTTAAATGCGGCCGGAGCGATGTGTCTGAGTCCGGCCGGAGTTAGACTATAGGGGGCACATAACAGATTTATGATACCATGTTACTCAGCTTTCAACTGAGCTTGAAGATAGTTTTGTATACCAAGGCGCGTAATCAAATCCAGCTCAGTTTCCAACCAGTCGATGTGCCCTTCTTCGTCGGCAAGAATTTCTATCATTAAATCCCTACTGACGTAGTCATGCACCGAATCGGAATAGGCAATCGCCTCGCGCAGATTCTTTGCGCCATCCAACTCCAGTTGAAGATCAGAACGCAAGATCTCTTCAACATCTTCGCCAATATTTAGCTTACCCAAATCCTGTAGATTCGGGATACCTTCAAGAAAAAGAATGCGTTCAATGTAGCGATCAGCATGCTTCATTTCGTCGATAGACTCATGATACTCGTGATCGTTAAGACGGGTTAAGCCCCAGTTTTTAAACATCCGGGCATGAAGAAAATATTGGTTAATGGCTACCAGCTCGTTGCCCAATAACTTATTCAGGTGTGTAACAACTTTTTTATCGCCTTTCATGACATACTCCTCCGCTCCAGTTCTTAAAGTGTAGAACCGGTAGGCAGAGAGTCAAAAAAACAACCCTACATTTTATGCTACTTCATACATGTCAGGAATTTTAGCTTGCTCTTCCTCGAAAATAACACGTGCCTGGCGGATACATTTACCGCAGTCTGTCCCAATAGGAACGAGTTTGCGTAGCTGCTGCATAGATTGGGGCTGATGCTGACGGACAGCATTACGAATGACTTTGTCAGAGATCGCGTTGCACAAACAAACATACATACCAAAATGACTCATCGTTATCGCAGGTGTCTTTCACGCTACCTTTCGGGACACTGCAGCGATATTTGAAACCGCTCCTAGCGGTTTTTTAACCAATTTCGTCATTGTAAATAAGAATTGTTTTTATTTCAATTTACATTTAATTATTCAGATATGAAAAATCGTCGAAAGCAATTGGTAACATGACTTCCGACGACACAACAGATGGCAGCGATGAATCGTCGCCATAAAAAAAGGCACCGAAGTGCCTTTTTCATGCATTAAGTTTATCAGCGATTAAGCGATAACTTTAGCAACAACGCCCGCGCCTACAGTACGGCC
>NZ_JBJXVK010000038.1:0-26005 GCF_046159765.1 Pectobacterium artocarpous | reverse complement strand
CTGAGCGACCACCTTTAATCGGATGGCAATTACACAGAATTATTTACAGGGTCTTGAGTTTGAGTATCATAACCCATCTGGCGCAAGGCTTTATTTATTGTGTTTTCGCTCATTGGTTTTTTATAATCATGGCAACCAATAAAAATTAATCCTTCCCCGTCAGATATATCATAACTGATCTCTTTCAGCTCTTTTAATACATCAATAGCCTGATTGCTCAACGGGATATAATGTGGTATACGCATTTTAGAACCACGCTCGGAAAATCTAACGTTCTCTATCTCGTCCCTTTCCGGTGGAATAACCCATAAAGCATTTTTAAAGTCGATTTCCGCCCATCTGGCAAAGCGTAGTTCACTCGACCGTATAAATACAAGCATTGTTAGCTTTAACGCTAATACAGTTAACCTACGGCCTCTGTAGGCATCAATGCGGCTTAATAAGTCTGGTATTTGATCAAGTTTAAGAGCTGGATAATGTTTGCGTTTTGGAGGGGTCAGCGTTCCATCAAGTTGATCCGCCGGGTTGTGTTCAATCATATCTTCTTGAACAGCATAACGCATAATAGCCGTAATGCGCTGTTTTAAACGTGAGGCGGTTTCGTGTTGGCCTTTCGTCTCAATTTTACGCAAGGGTAAAAGCAGATCGCGAGTTTTTAGCGTTTTAACATCTCGTGATCCTATGGCAGGGAAAAGATGATTGATGAGACTGTTTAAAATGCGTTCACTGTGTTTCGGTATCCACCTCTCAGCAACAGACATTTTTTTGTGCCATTCACGCGCTACAGCTTCAAACGTAAAATAACCGCTCTCCTGAGCCTTTACAGCCTGTTTTTTTTCAGAGGGGTCTACACCTGCGGAAATCATCGCTCTGGCCTCATCACGCTTTGTACGAGCTTCTGAGAGGGATACGGAGGGATAGACACCAATGGCATAGGTTTTTTGCTTACCGTCGAACCGGTATTGCATACGCCAGTATTTTGAGCCGTTCGGGTGTAGGAGAAGATACATACCCGCGCCATCAGTCAGCTTGATCTTCTTTTCCGGGGTTTTTGCGTTTTTGATCTGAATGTCAGTCAGAGCCATCGTTGAGCCTCCATTGATGGTACAAAACTCATCGAACTGGATGTGCCAGCAAATATACCATCAAAACAGTATAGCTGTAGGTAGATTTCAGTAGATGAGAGTAGACAACGAGACTGGGTAACTAGCTGATTTCAGAAAGCAAAACGGACGTCAGTAGACGTCCGTTTATATATTAGTGGTGCCGGACTCGGAATCGAACCAAGGACACGAGGATTTTCAATCCTTTAGTTCTACTGTTATAGAAATGTAGATTTTTTTGGTACGAGCATATACATCCTGATTTGTTATCAGGTGAGTCTATATGCATGTAATTCCTGTAATTTCTACCAAGGGTGGAGAAGGTAAGTCCACTCAGGCCGCAAATCTGGCCGGCTTTCTTGCTGATGCCGGGTTAAAGACGTTATTGATAGACGGCGACTACGCCCAACCCACCTCAAGTAGCATTTTTGCTCTGGACTACGAAGCTCCCTGCGGTCTGTATGAATTGTTAATGCAAACCGTCAATCTCGACGAACCCTCACAAGTTATCTCCAAAACTGTTATCTCTGGGTTGGATCTTATCATTTCAAATGATCCTAATGCTCAATTGCCTACCGCTATGCTAAATGCGCCAGACGGACGGTTTCGACTACGCAACATTCTCCAGCATCCTCTTTTTTCTCAATATGATGTAATTATCGTCGACTCACAGGGGGCTCGAACTATTATGTTGGAGCTTATTGTGCTGGCAGCTACGAATACAGCAATTGGTGTTATTAAACCCATTTTGCCGGATGTCAGGGAATTTATACGCGGTACCATTCATATGATGGAGACTCTGCTTCCTTTTTCTGCATTGGGAGTGGTGTTACCGCGAGTTAAAGTTCTCATCAATTGCATGAAATACACTCGCCGTGCAAAAGAAACATATAAGATCCTTGGCGAAATTATTGATTCGGGTAAATATAGCCAGCACAACCAGTCCATTTCCGTTTCTCTTTTAAGTACGTTCATTTATGACCTGGAAATATATGTTGAAGGTCATGCTGCTGGGCAACCTGCTCATCGTCTTGAAAATAAAACTAATCGTGTAAGTGATTCTGCCGCCACAACGATGTATTCACTGGCGAGTGAACTGTTTCCTCAGTGGAAATCCAAGTTCGATTCTGTATTAGGGGATCAAACTGAAGCCGAGGAGATGGAGGGACCGCGATGAAGACTCTCTATCGTGCGATATGTTTCTGCACTGATTCTCAGTATCGCGGTCTTGATGAGCAGTATGTCTTTTTCGAAACGGTTAATGATGAGCATGCCGGAGAACGCTTGCAGGCCATATTGTGTGAGGTATGGGCTGTCCCTGAATCTGCTGTGGGCATTTGTAATATCTCTTCAGAAAAACAACTGTTTCTGGATTCACATGATGATTCTCCTGAGCGTGGTGACAAGGCCCTGTTTGAGAACGGCTGGGCTAATGGTTGCGTTCGGTATATTTCCTATAACGATTGGCCTTTGATGCTCGTGTCTCCCCGCACCCATGCACGCTTGCTGAAAACTTTTCTGAGTTTACACAAAGACAGCGCCGGGGAGGTGGTCCATGGCTAATCAAAAAGCATTGCCCCATCTCCCTTATTCCATGGACGCTGAACAATCAGTGCTGGGGTCGCTGATGATCGACAATGAACGCTGGGATGAGGTGATTCTCATTATCGATGAGAATGATTTCTTTAATGCCGTTCATCGAGTGATTTTTCGAGAAATGTCCCGTCTCGTTGGTATTGGCCAGCCTATCGATTTGATCACACTGGCTGATTCACTGGAAAAGCAGGGAAGCTCCCGGGAGGAAAATATTTTCGCCTATCTCGCAGAGATGGCGAAAAACACGCCAAGTGCAGCGAACACGGTAGCGTATTGCGAAATTGTTGCCAGAGACAGCCGGGCCAGGCAACTTGCCGCCCTTGGCACTGACTTGACTCAGCAGGTGCGCTTACCTCGCGCCGATATATCCCAGATTATGGAGATGGCCGAGCGGCGAATTATCGATATTGCAGAAAAAGCTGAGCCACACAAGGCCATTACGGTCATTGAAGGGCTTGAAAAAGTTGCGGCAGAACTGGAGGCTCGCCACCGTTCTCCCAATGGGATCACAGGAACAGCAACCGGATTTGCCGAACTGGATGAAAAAACCTGTGGTTTACAGGATGGTGATCTGATCTTGTTAGCGGCCCGCCCGTCAATGGGGAAGACGGCGTTAGCGTTAAACATGCTCACGGGAGCATTGGAGCAAAATAGCACGAATGTTGCTCAGATATACAGTCTTGAGCAGCCTGCGACCCAACTCCTTATGCGCCTGATTTCTTCTATCGGGTTTGTTCCACTACAGAACCTGCGTAGTGGAAATTTGACTGATGAGCAGTGGGCACAGATTAGCTCGGCTGTGGCCACTATTAGTGAATGGCAAAAAAGGCTGGTTATTGATGATACCAGTGATCTTACGCCTGCAATGCTCCGGGTGAGAGCCCGGCGTAATGCCCGGAGATACGGTAAGCCTGCCTTGATAATGGTGGACTATCTGCAATTGATGCGATGCCCTGGACTGGAAAACAGGACACAGGAAATTGCTGAGATATCCCGCTCATTAAAGTCTCTGGCCAAAGAGATGGAATGTCCTGTTGTTGCACTTTCTCAGCTTAACCGTTCTCTGGAGCAGCGTGCGGATAAACGGCCAAACAACGGTGATCTGCGCGATTCTGGTTCACTTGAGCAGGATGCTGATGTCTTGTTATTTATTTACCGCGACGAAGTGTACACCTCAAATAGCCCGGATAAGGGGCTGGCTGAAATTATCCTGGGTAAACAGCGGCAGGGGCCAATTGGAACGGTAAAAGTTCAGTTTGATGGACGCTTCACTCGCTTCACGAGTATGCCTTCCAGTGCTCAGGGAGGTTACTGATGGCGAGTAAACCGAAAGTGCTGAATATGACGGAAGCGCTATTGATGCGGGGAAAATCACCCGCTCAACCCTCACAGGCTGCTGTACTGCCCGTGAATGCAATGGCGATGGTGCTGACGCTCGACGAACTGAGTCCCAACCCCGACAATCCCCGCAAGTCTCGTAATCCGAGATACGATTACATCAAAGCATCGATCCGCATGCGCGGTCTGAAATCAGTGCCGATGGTAACCCGGGATCCTGATGGGGACGATGTTTATATCTTTAGTGACGGAGGGAATACTCGTTACCAGATATTGCGTGAGCTCTATCAGGAAACCGGGGATGAACGGTTCTATCGTCTCCATACGGTATTCATACCCTGGCCGGGACGCCTGAAATGTGTGATTGGTCATTTGGCTGAGAATGATGCCCGTGGTGATTTAGCCTATATCGAGAAAGCATTTGGTGTTCATGACGCCCGAACGATTTATGAAGAACAACTGGGACGCAGTGTCACATTGCGTGAGCTTTCCGAGTTGTTGAACCAGGAAGGCTATCCCATCGATAGCTCCAGTATCAACCGCCTGGAAGATACGCTGAAGTATTTGTATCCCCATTTGCCGACGTTGCTGAACTCAGGACTCAGCCGTACTCAAACGCTGCCACTATTAGCATTACGCTCGGCAGCAGAAAAAACATGGGCTAAATATCAGATTCTTGTGGAACATGAGTCTGTGTTTGAAAACGTTTTTGGTCATACTTGCCAGCAGTTCGACGACCCAGATCGGTATTCACTGGAAATGTTCCGCGATGAACTGATTGGGGCTTTATTGAAAGCACTACCGCATCCGTCGCTTAACTATGATCGCTGGTTGATAGAGCTTGATCCGAAAGAGCTGCAGCGACGAGAGTTGTTTGGTGATCCGCCTGTTCCCCCGGCTGTACAAGAGCCCCTCCGTCAGCCCCAAAAAGAGAATATTACTCAACTTCCACCACAAACAGAACCTAAGGGACCTGTCATTGGCTTACGACCGGGAACATTGGTTGGTGGCGGTACTCGTCCCGAGCCTGCTGCGGATAATGGGGCGGAATCTGAGCCGGGTGTAAAACGGCCTGATGTGGGGGGGGCCTCTGCATCGTCATATCGTGTCGAACTTCAGCCGGACTTATACGGAGGCCAGACTGTAGTCAGTGGCGAGGCAGTTAACCCTGAGGGAAATAGTTTTTTACCGTCATCACTGATGTCAGCATTATCCGAGCATAGTCGTAACACGACCGAAGACATCGCTATTTCATCTGTCTCTTTTGCGGCGGCAGGGCTGGAGCCAGTGACGGATATCTGGCACATCCCTGCACTTCAGGATGATATCGAGCATTTACAGGATATGTCTTACCGACTGGCTTTCGAGCTGGCTGAGTCTATGGGATGTGCAGACGATATTTCAGAAGCAAAACGCTGGGATCAGGCCGGTTATACCACGTCGGACACAAACAACAACGAGTTTGTTTTGTTACTTGCCGGACTGACTGGGGAAGATCGCGAGTTACCGTTTAATACATTCGGTTTTTGTCTGAATTTCCTTGGTTTCCCTCAGAAAGCCGGCACACCCGTTCTTCATGATGTCCATGTCGTGAAGTTTATGCGTTTGATTCGGGTGTTACGCCGTCTGCGTGAGTTACAACGTAATGATGTCCGTGGAGGTGAGCATGTCGCTGGATCTTGACGATGAAATGGCAATGTCCACAACCGAGCAACTGCTGCAGAGCAGCCTGTCGCTGATACTTCAGGAAGTGCATAACGGCCGAATTTCAAATGCATATTGTGAGGGATGTGGGAATGAAATCCCCGAGGCCCGGCGTTTGGCTGTTCCTGGTGTAGCGCTTTGTGTCGGATGCCAGGAAGTTGAAGAACACCTGACAAAGGTCGGTATCCGGAGGGGGAAATGAATAACAGTGCCAGATTACCTAAACGTATTCGGAAACTGATGTCGTTAGTCAGGGAAAATAACGATCTGAATGACATTACCCGGGCATTGCGTTTGTCTCAGAAGCTCATTCTGCGCTATTCCATCCTGGAGCAACATCCTGAAATTTCATCGATTCGTGAATCTGTATGCCGGCAGGTGCCATCAGATTCATTACGTATTCCGGGGTGGCTGAACGGGCTTGCCGCCGTCGTCTGTATGGCCACCGGCTGTAGCTGCTGGTTTGATTTGTATAACCAGACCTCTCGTTATCGGCGCACATGTGTTCGGCGTGCAATCCACTTCTATGGGGTCAAAGGGCGCTCTGATATCGCAGTCTATCTCTTTAAAGTGCTTTCCAGGCAACTGAGAGAAGCCACTGAGCAGTACATGAAGGATTTTCCACGTTTGAAGGCTCAGCTCCGTTGTATTCGTACTGATCGGTTTCGTGAGGGCTGGGTGGGCGGTGTCTGGAGTGCTCTGGAATCATTCACGCCATCTGAATCAGAAGCCCGGCTTCTTAAGTCCTGGTTGCGCCAGCGCTGCGGGAAACAAACCTTGTCTCCGGTATATCGCGCTCATCAGGACGGCGCTTTGGTTTTTCCCGGTTCTCAATATACAGGGGATATTCATGGGTAACTTACAGAGAAAGCTGACCGGAAATACGTTTCTGTTCATTTGCTGTGGGATGAGTTGGAGTGCCGACTTTTGGTTGATTGTTGATTGGATGCAAGGGGGGCTGTTATGAGCCAGGGACTATCTCAGGCAACAAATGCGTTATTGACGCACATATTAATGGAGCTGAAGTCAGGAAATATTCGCCGTTGTGAAGCCCTGGGCATGACGATGGAAGAGGTTCGCCAATTGAGTCAACTGACGGTCGACGATTTGTATTACCTGACGCAAAGCAGCGTATCTGTCCTCAATTTTCAGATTAACCATGACAATTTTTGGTCAATAGTGAACCAGGCCCGCACTGAGCAAAAGCGGTTACAACGTATCGATCGCGCGCTGGAATTGGGAGGCTCAATAGAGCTGATGCAGTTCTACTTTGGGCTGTCGACATCGGAAGTCAGCTCCAGACGCCGTTTGAATGGCATTGAGACACGGCAGGGCAGAGTTCAGGCTCCCACGGAAGAAGAAGATGCTGCGCTATGGGAGCAATGGCGTAGTTCTGGACTTTCATCGCCGGATTCACACGAGGCCCTGGACGTCATGATGCTGGCTGCCGAACAGCAAAACGTTTCCCTTACCGCTGTCTGGACCCGGGTTAATACCTGGTGCCGTGAAGCCATTCTGGAAAGAAAGGAAAAAGCGGGAGGTTAAGATGGCAGTTGCCGAGTTTCATTTGTGTCAATGTGCCAGTCCCTGTGTTTTACGTAAAGCGACTCGTCTCATCACCGCATGGCAGCGAGGTGAACGTGTTTACAAACGTCTGCAAACCAACGGTTATCTCAAAATCGATATTGGGCCATTCTGGCGTTTATTAAGCAAGGATGGAGGAGGGTGCTGGCATTTGATGAGTCATGAGACTTATAACAGGGAAATCAAAAAGTGACGATAAAGCGCAAAATCTGGGCAGCCAAGACGACGCTGTGGTTGCCATCATCCCGCGTTCAATTGGACGGAGATGTCGAATCGGTGATGGTCGAATTATTTTGCTGTTTACCGGAAGAAAAACAACAGTCCTTACTTGCAGCAATACATCGTGCCCATGTCCGCATGGGCAAATCCTCCCGGGAGGGCAGACTATGATATTTGTAGAGAAATCATATGTTCTGGGTGCGATGTTTATTCAGTTCCTGCTGGCAGATGAGCTGTGGCATACAACCACCAGGAGCGAAGGGATTATTTATCATGTGATCCACTTGGGTTTTTTATCATTAAAAAAACCGACTTTTCGTTTTCCGTTTCGTACCTTTCATATCATTACGTTCTCGTTTCTTCTTATGAATATCCGTGTTGGATTGATTCAGACCAACGGTAGGCGATGATGGGATTACCTGCTGACAGTGTTATCGCTTTTACACTCAATAGAATGCAGGAGACGATTTCCCGGCAGGGAAATAGTGATCCTTCCTGC
Organism: Pectobacterium artocarpous; assembly: GCF_046159765.1. Lineage (NCBI taxonomy): Bacteria > Pseudomonadati > Pseudomonadota > Gammaproteobacteria > Enterobacterales > Pectobacteriaceae > Pectobacterium > Pectobacterium artocarpous. The sequence continues at coordinate 17,962 of NZ_JBJXVK010000038.1, read as the reverse complement.
CCGGTCAATGAACGTAGCGGATTGCTTTATCTGGGGAATGTGCACGATGCCGTTCCCCGGCAACTGTTTTTGGACAGTAGACTGAGCCCGCTGGATAAGACTGCATGGGTGATGATCCGTTTGTATGCCCAGCAAAATGATGGCGCGGTTTTTCCTACATACGATGAACTGCAACTTCAGTTGGCTTCACCTCACGCAGAAAAAGCCTCGCGTGAAACCATCAGCCGTACCTTGCTGATGTTGCGAATAACCGGCTGGCTCAGTCTCTGTAAACGTGTGCGCGATGAGTATGGACGCGTACGTGGAAATATCTACGCGCAGCATGATGAGCCGCTAAGCTGTCGTGATGCGGAAACGTTCGATCCGGGCTGGTTGGATTTGGTTGCTCGCAGTTGCGGACACAAGAATAAATCGGTACGGATGACGGCGCTCAATGTTCTGGAGGCTATCCGCAACGATCCCTCCATGCGGCATCGTCATTCCCGAGTAGCATTGATCGAAGCCCGCCTGGATTCATCATCAACCCCCCTTCAACTGGCAGCTCTCCAGCGGGGAATATTACCGGGTTCGAATTCCGAACTCAGTAAAAAGCAGGGTGAAACAAGGGAGGGATCACTGAGTTCGAAATCCGAACTCAGTGATGAAAATAGTAATAATATGCTGAGTTCGGAATCCGAACTCAGTCTAAAATCAACAGGTTATGCCCAAGTTCGAAAATCGAACTGTAACGTACGTAGTTTCACACACAGTGTGAATAAAAAAACGTACGTACCACCCGAGAGTGGGGATCGTTTAACGCTGCCTGAAGCGTTGCTCAGCCGGATCACGCCCGATGACGCCAACATGCTGGGCAGACAACTCGCTGTATTGCCGGATGAGCAGGCATCCGCGCTGCTGGGCATGCTGGCTACAAAGCTCGGACGTGGGCAGTTGACCAACCCGCTTGGCTGGCTGTTGTCGATGATGAAATGCGCCCGTGAGGGACGACTGGTGTTGCCTGGCGGGCAACCTGAGCAACCAACCGAGGGTATAGCACACGCTGCATCAGCGGAGGCTGTCGTCTATGTGGGGATGAGGGTACCACCGTCTCCGGAAAATGATTCTGAGCAGACCAGCCCTAAGGCCAGTCAGGAGAAGGTCTCCAGCATGCTTGCAGATATCAGAACAAGGATATTGAACGCAGGAAAGTGATTTGGTTAAAAAATGTGCTTTGTTGCGCCCCGCAATGCAGTATGAAAAGTGACCAGCATGTTGGTTTGGGGTGATATTCAGGGCATTCTGTTTGTACGGTCATCACCTGGATGGTTAAAAAGTATACCGTGTTGCGGGGCGCAACACGGTATAAAAAGTGACCAGTATGTTGGTTTGGGGTGACATGCAGGGCATTCTGTTTGTACGGACATTACCTTGGTGGTTAAAAAATATACTGTGTTGCGCCCCGCAACACAGTATGAAAAGTGACCAGCTTGGTGTTCAATATCGTAGTGATATATCGGGTTAGTGCTGATTTAGCAGTGTGGTCAAAAAACGCCCATGTAGTATGTTTGCGTCAAATTCCTGAAACCAATATTGAGTTTCGCGTTGTTGGTATTGCGCGCTTTATTAACTATTTAGTCTTTCTTAACTGATTAATTAACAGGTTAGAGAGACAACGATGGCTGAAAGAGCGGAAAAAAATACGGGGGCATTGCAGTCTGAACTCAAAATCGAACTGCATACTAACTATGCAATCAATCTCTGGACTGGGCGCCCAAGAGTCAAAAAGAACGAGGAAAGCGGTGTTACCGGACGTTCTCCGATTATGGGGATGCCAGGATTCCTGCATTTAGCTGCCCGTATTAATAGTGATTCTCTGAAGAACAACCCCTGGGCTGACAAAACCATGCTGGATCTTGAGGAAAAGCTCAATGAGGCCAGTGAGTTGATGTCTGGAGAGATTGCATCCCTGGATAAAGAAATGAATGTGTTACCCCGGGGAGTAACCTTGACTGAAGCTGTAGCCAAAGAACCTCTGGATATCAAGGTATACAGCAATTCACCCTTGGGATATCGCTGTGTCTATTTGCTGATTGGGTTTGACCAACTGGCCAAGCAGGTTTTACAGGCGTTTCACTATGGTTTGATTTCGCGTAATCGTCGTGATCAGCTACTTCGTGGTAATGGGCGAACCTTGCGTCAGATTTATGGGATTGTCCTGAAATATCGCTCAGTTCCTGTATCACGCGTTGACGCTATTGAAGAAAATGACGTCTGGCAGAAAGCGTGTGAAGCGTTAGGTGAACCGGATCGCGATGTTTTACTGGGTAAAAAGCGTTCTCTGTTTTCTCCCCCAATCCATGAGGCCAGTATCAATTTGTTGATCATGCGCGATAAAGCGCGTGCCGTTCCTGCGTCAACGAAACGATAGTCCGGGGGATATTTTGCGCCTTTTTATCTGCGAGAAACCCTCTCAGGCCAGAGATATCGCTGCTGTACTGGGGGCTACAAAACGAGGGCAGGGTTTTTTATCCTCACCCGGGATAACCGTAACCTGGGCTCGCGGACACTTACTGGAGACCGCCTCACCGGAGGTCTATGGTGCCCAGTTCGGAAAGCCGTGGCGAATGGACGTGTTGCCTGTTTTGCCTTCAGTATGGCAGATGGTGGTAAAACCAGATTCGTCAGATCAATTTGCTGTCGTGTCCCGATTGTTAAAGCAGGTTGATGAAGTCGTCATATCGACAGATGCCGATCGTGAGGGCGAGGTGATCGGATGGTCGTTGCTGGAATATTGTGGATGGAGAGGCCCCGTTTTTCGCTTATGGCTGTCTGCATTGGATGAACCCAGCATTCGTGCTGCATTAGCTGCTATCAAATTGGGGAAAGAAACTAAGTCGCTTTATTATGCGGGGCTGGGACGTTCGCGCGCGGACTGGCTGATTGGTATGAATCTGACCCGGCTTTATACGTTGAAAGCAAGAGAAAAAGGGTATGACGGGCTTCTGTCTGTCGGGCGAGTCCAGACCCCTGTATTGGCGATGGTTGTTAATCGTGAACGAGAAATAGCGACATTCGTTCCTAAGCCATACTGGCAGGTATGGGTTGCTTTGCAATCTGGTGGAGTTCGTTTCTCCGCGCAGTGGGTTCCTGCGAAGATGTATATTGATGAAGAGAAACGTTGTATTCATCAACACATTGCTCAGCAAGTGGCACAGCTGTGTAAGCAAACGGGCAAGGCAACGGTTATAGAGCGGGAAACAAAGCGTGAAAAAGAGGCCGCGCCTTTAGCGTTCACGATGGGAGCATTACAGCAGGTCTGCGGTAAACTGTGGGATATGAGTCCTCAGCAAGTGCTGGATACAGCGCAAAGCTTGTATGAAACGCATAAGGCCACGTCTTACCCGCGAACCGATTGCGGGTTTCTTCCCGAGTCAATGCGTCAGGAAATACCTGATGTCCTGAGTGCGCTGGTGAAAATAGATCCCCTATTACAGGAGCTGGTTTCCCAGTTAGATACCCGCTTTGTCTCCCGCATATGGGATGATAAAAAAATCACAGCGCATCACGGTATCATTCCGACCCGGCATGTTTGCGACATGTCGAAGATGAGCGAGCAAGAGAAACGGGTTTATGAGTTGATACGGCGATATTACCTTGCTCAGTTTTTGCCGCTGCATGAAATTGATGTCACACGACTTTCTCTGAATATCGGTGGGCAGTTGTTCCAGACATCCGGTAGGGTCGTGGTCGTTCCCGGATGGAAACGTCTGTTTAGTCTGCATGATGAAAGCGAGCGTAAAGATGCTGATGAGAAGGAAGAGAAAGAGCAGGCTTTACCTATGTTGTCAAAGGGTGACAACTGTCTTGTGGCTGGTGCAGACGTAAAGGCATTGAAAACCAAGCCACCTCAGTATTTTACTTTTCAGTCATTAATTGCGGCCATGATGAATGCTGCTGCATACGTGACCGATTTGGCGTTGAAAAAAGTGCTGAAAGAGAATGCAGGGTTAGGCACGGAGGCGACCCGTGGTGGAATTGTTGAAACATTGCTGACGCGCAATTTTATCGTAAGGAAAGGGCGTTACTTGCGTGCAACGGATATTGCGATGGATCTTATCGATGCTCTGCCTGATGCATTAAAGGAGCCGGGCATGACAGCACTGTGGGAGCAAGCGTTGGATGAGGTTGCCAAAGGTAGAATGGCGCTGGATGACTTTATGTCCAGGCAGACGCAGTGGATTTGTCAGCTGGTTTCCCAGGGGAGTCAGCAAGATGTTGCCGTTCGTGTCGCCCCTACGCCTGCTTGTCCCGTTTGTGGTGGCAAGACGCGGTTACGCAAGGGGGCAAAGGGCTCCTTTTATAGCTGTGAAAAATACCCTGACTGTAAAGGGGTCGTCAATATTCCTGGTCAGACCAAGGGTGCGGCATCTAAACCTCGAAAGAAAAAGCAGAATTAACTGATTGCAGGTGCGGGACCGAGTTGTTATTGTGCATGCGGCTCTGAAGCCGCACCCCGTGACTGCGGTCCCTTTGCGCGTATGCATAGCGCTCAAAGAGAACAGTCTGACAGACAGCTCCCTCACCTGAGAGTCGAGTCTGAAGGCACTAAAACTCCGTGAAACCAGTGTCGGGTTCTGAACATCCCCGGAGCTACTGCGAAAGCAGATTTACCGAAGATTGATGGTGCAAATCGTATGGCGGTGCCTTATGGCGCCGCTTTTTTTTGGTATTTTTATTTTCATTCTGCGGTGATGATTTTTTCTATAGCCGGAAGATTGACTTCTTTTTCACCAGGTTTAATGATTAACAGGCCAATCGTTGTCTCTGACAACTGCCAATGTTCCAGTGATTTGAGAGGAACGCCTTCGGGTGATCACATGCCAATGCCATCGTTAACCTGAGAGATGGCGCTTTCGAGCGGTAAATCTGTTTAACCTTTGAAAACAGAGACCCAATATCGGTTAAGGTCCACTTCACTCATACAGCCAGCCAGAGGCTCTACCGCCTTTGACTCCCCTGCGGGAAACAGACTCCCGCCAGGGATGAATGTTTCTCCGCTACCTGTTTATTTTTACTCCGGAGAAACATCATGACTGCAAATAAATCTACCCTGAATCAAGGTATTAATTCTCAAAATGGCAAAAGCAATGAGTACTTCAATCTGAATCTTAATGGATTGGGATACCTGAGCGACATTCGCCATGTTACTGGACCCAATGGTCAATTCACCACTTGTGTCATCAATGCCTTAAGCGGTCACAAAGACAGTGTGAACTATGTTCGCTTTGACGTGACCCCTGCAGGCAAAGAGACCATCGATTTAATTAAACGTTGCGAAAAAGCGGTTGATGAAGACAAGAAAGTGTTGATTAACTTCGCGCTAAGTAACCTGTCTCCCAGCATCTTTACGCTGAACTCCGGTGATCATGCCGGTGAACAACGTATTAGCCTCAAAGCCCGTTTAATCAAAATCACCAGGATTAAAGTGGGTAAGGAGATTACGTACCAGGCCGAGAAGTCTGATCCATCTGACTCTACGCCGGCTCAGAACACCCCCGCGCCTTCTAAAGCGTATGCGGCAAATTCGTTCTGATAACTGGCATCCCTTAACCCCCCCTGCTTGCAGGGGGATTTAACAGGAAGGAGAAAGATTATGGCTTCACGTGGTGTTAATAAAGTCATCCTTATCGGCTATCTGGGACAAGATCCTGAGGTTCGCTATATGCCAAATGGTGGTGCTGTTACTGGCATTACCATGGCGACATCCGAAACCTGGCGCGATAAACAAACTGGCGAAGAAAAAGAGCGTACCGAATGGCACCGTGTGGTGATTTACGGGAAGCTTGCTGAAATCGCTGGCGAATATCTGCGTAAAGGTTCGCAGGTTTACATTGAAGGTCAACTTAAAACACGTAAGTGGCAGGATAATGCGGGTGTAGAGCGTTGGACGACTGAAGTGGTGGTCAACCAACAGGGTACGATGCAGATGTTAGGTTCTCGCCCGAACGGTGGTAGTACCAACCAAAGTGCTGCAGGTACTGCATGGGGAAAACCTCAGCAACCTGCTGCACCATCACACAGTGGGACACCTCAGTCACCAGCTCCAGCAGGCAATGAACCGCCAATGGATTTCGACGACGATATTCCGTTCTGAGTGCGCCGTTTTACTTTGTAAATCAAGTGGTTAATTCAAATCATTGAGTTAATCATAGGCTGTTGGAATGCCTATTGCAAGCCTGACTTATCCTTACCCAGTAATGGGTTTGAACCTCGATATTGAATCATGAGCTTTATGCCATATCGTAAACACGGGCACTCGTCTTTGACGGGTGCTTTTTTCTCTGACAAACTCAGGTTATCGATATTTGAATGGTAACCTGAGGTTCAGGGGAGGACATATGACTACCCGTTATGACAGTGATTTTTACGGCTGGACTCAGGAGCAGGCTAATTTGCTGCGCGCTGGGCGTATCACGGAGCTCGATACGCAAAACCTTCTGGAGGAGATTGAGGCTATGGGGCGCAGCGAACGCCGGGAGCTGGAGTCCCGGCTGGAGAAACTGTTCATGCACTTACTCAAATGGCAGTATCAGTCAGAACGACAGAGCCGTAGTTGGCGTCTGACGATTGAAGAGCAACGTCGTAAAGCCGTTCGTGTTATTGCTGACAATCCCAGTTTGAAAAACAAGCTTGCGGAAATTGTTGAAGATGCTTATGGAGATGCCGTTATTTCCGCTGAGCGTGAAACCAACATTCGTCGTACCGTTTTTCCGGCTCAATGCCCGTGGACGTTTGAACAGGCAGTAAACCCTGATTTCTATCCAGAATGACGCGTATTGTCGATATGGAGGCAGATGAGATCACCTGCTTTTGACTCATTAACCTTTCTCATGTAGCGATGAGACACTGACGCTGGCTTTGGCCAGCGTTTTTCTTTTCTGAGCCCATTTTTAGTTTAGCGTTGTTCAGTACGGGCTTGTCGGCAGAATAACCACCTGATTGAGATTACTCTTAAACGGTGGAGACTGATGACAAGACCTTTGCGGCACCCTCAAAATACGCCAACGCTGGCCTGCCTTTCTGCTGCGGCCATGTTGGTTGCCGGATGTGCTCAACAGACAACAACGTCTTCAGTATCCCGAGTAAGCGCCTCCCCGAGAGTGAACGATATTTATCAGAACCGTTCACCGGAAGTTGTGCGCTATGACCGCTACACGTTGGTCAGTACCCGGCCAGCAGATTCTCAACGTGACCCCCTCAATCAGATGATCGACATCACCATGCCGCCACAACTGGTACGCAGCGTGGGAGATGGGTTTCGGTATTTGTTGTTAGAGTCTGGCTATTCGCTGTGCCCCTCAACGTCATCAACGTTTTCTGAACTGCTTGGCCGCCCGCTGCCCGGCGTGCAACGTAACATTGGTCCGGTTCGTCTCAGTGAAGCATTGCAAATCGTTGCAGGACCGGCATGGCGCTTGCGGGTCGATGATGTTAATCGTGAGATCTGCTTTGTTTTACGTGATGAGTATCGCTCATTTGCGCCAGCAGCCCCGGCCGCGCTCGCTAAACCGACGATTGCTATCACACCGCCACAATCCCAAACAGGAAACGCGGTTGCCGGTACTGGCGGACAGGCAGCGAGCCGAATGCTAAAACCGGACAGTCAACCATTACCTGCCCCAACACTGACGCCGCTTTCGCCTGCCGCGCCACAAAGTAAGCCCACAGCGCTGGGTGCTAATGGTACTGCTAATAAGCCAGCATCTTCTGCATTAGTGCCGGTGTCTTCGGTTAACACCAAATCTGCCCCATTATCCGGGCAGCAACCCTCTACCAAGCCGACAAATTCAACGAGTTCTGCCTCGAAAACAGGCTTGACACCGACTACCGCATTACCGCCGGCACCGGTGGCACAACCGCCGAAAAGCGATACAACAAGGCTGCTTACTACGCCGTCTCAAACGGCAGTGACACCACCGCCGTCTGCGTCAGTGATCTCTCCGTCTTCAGCTTCGGCATCAAAACCCGTTCCTGTTATTACGCCAGTGTGGAAAGCCGAACCCGGCACCACGTTACGTGAGTTTTTGACACGCCAGGCAGCCACGGTGGATTGCCCCTATGGCGGAAAATGGACCGTGGTTTGGCCGGTGAATGTTGATTATCCCATTTCTGCTCGTCTGGTTATTCATGGCAGTTTTGATGCACTGCTTGACCGCATTTTCTCTTTATATGGCCCGGGAAAAGTGGATACACCGCTCTACGGTCGCGCCAATCGCAGTCAATGTGTTGTGGCGGTATCTGATAAGCCAGGAGAGAAGTGATGCAAGGCATGTTGGTACTGATGGCTTTGCTGGTTCTGGCGGGTGGGTATCAGAGCTGGCGCTCTCCCAGTGATGCGCACAGCGATACGGTCACTGAAATCTCAACAGCTCGCCACATGCTGCAAACCGCCAATGCCCTGGGCATGTTAAAGGCTCAGGGGATCAATGTTCTTTCTCTGTGCCCAGGCTCCCGTCCTTCAGGTTCACTTCCGGTGCCGGGATTGAGCGATAACCCAGAGATTCGCTGTACCGAATATAACGGTCGGATCATCGTGTGGGCAAAAGAGGAGCCAGGTATGGCCAGGATGTTACGTGAATTATCTCGTGACTCCCGACTCCTGGCTCGCGTGAGTCAGGGGAGCGTGACCACCTTGGTTGACCCTGTCCCCTGGCCTATTTCATTGCCTGCCAGCGTCACGGAAGGCTCCCTGGTATACATCAACTGAGAGAAGACGATGTCACAACTTAACCCTCATCTTATCTACCGGAACGTGGCGTTGGCATTGTTCATCTCAGCGGCACTGAACGGTTGCGCGACCAAAGGATTTAGTCATGCAGATGCTCAGGCCGAACGGGATATTCGTACGGCGGAACAGTTACATGGATTATCGCGCACACAGCCTGCTTCGCCTTCTCTGGTGTGGGTTGATGAGCCTTGGATCGATACTCGACCTATACGTGTCAGCGCCCGGGCTCAGCAGGTAAAACTGCCTCCATGCAGTCCAACATTGATCATTGATGGCAGCCTGTCGCTTTATGAAATCGGGCAGCGTATTACCCGCAGTTGCGGGTTCCCGGTAGTGATAACGCCGGACGCAATGAGTGTGCTGTCCGGGGGCTCTGTCTCGCAGGGAGGAACTACGCGCGCCATGCAAGGCGCATTGCCTCGTCCTGAGGAAAATGGTCGCCCAGCGCTGGCCAGCATTGGCGGTTCGACATCAATACAGTCAGTCTCGCCGACGTTCGGCGTTGGATCCGTTACCGACCTCAGTTGGGAAGGGGGACCGTTAGGCGGGTTACTGGATCAAATCACCTCGCGTCTGGGGCTTAATTGGAAATTCGAAAACAACCAGGTGGTGCTGTATTACCTGGACACACGAACCTTCCGTTTGAAAGTCCTCAATGCTGAAACGTCAATGAACTCCAACTTGACCGGCACCAGTAGCTCTACCGCCGGCGGTGATAACAGCTCGGTCAGTGGCAGCCAGAATTCTGGGCAGAGCACGAGCGTCAAGTTGGAAAGCAAAATTCACAATGATATTGCCGAGTCGATTAAGGCAATGATCAGTCCATCAGGAACCTGGCACCTCTCGGGCTCGACCGGGGAGTTGGTTGTCACGGATGTTCCGCAAGTGCTTGACCGTGTCGAGCGCTATATCGACAACTTGAATGTGCGTATGAACCGGATGGTTAAGTTGATGGTAAGCGTCTATTCGGTTCAGCGTAAAGATGCCAGCCAGACCGCACTGGATTGGTCTGTTGTTGCCAATCGACTTGATCGGTTTGGGATGACATTAACCGGTTCACCGACCGCGACGACACCGGTGTCCTCTCTCGGTATCAATGTGCTTAATGGCAAGTTTGCTGGCACGACAGCGCTGCTGCGTGCGCTAGAAACGCAAGGGAAAGTGTCTGTGGTAATGGCGCATGAGGCGACGACAACCAACCTGGTTCCCGCTCCGTTTCAGATAGCAGGGCAAATGGTCTATCTGAGAACCCAGAAAACAACCGTGTCAGAAAACTATGCCACGACCGATATGGAACCCGGCAGTATCACCACCGGGACACAGATGACGCTATTGCCGGATATTCGTGATGAAGGGGATATCCAGTTGCAATTTAATTTCAGCCATTCGGATCCAGCACAACTGCGCAAGGAGTCATCAGAAGACGGTAACACCAAGATGGAAATGCCCTACACCACCGTACGTAGTCTGAGCGAGCGAGTGAACCTGAAACCGGGGCAGACACTGATTGTGAGCGGTTACAACGCACGCAACCTTACCTCGTCGCGTGAAGGGGCATTCCACCCTGATGTCACGATAGCCGGCGGGGGAAAATCCAGTGAATCGGATGATGTCACGTTGATTATCGCTGTTACACCGGTGCTGATGTGAGGGGGCGATATGATTCTTGTACCTCATGAGTATGGCGGTTTGATTGCGGGACTGCGCTGGGAACCGATGGCAGAGAAAGGCACCCGTCAGTTTGGGCGCGATATGTTATCCCTGAAGCTGTCCCCCGTTCGTGTACGCAACAAGGGGCAACAGACGCAAGTTGATGCGATAGCGGTGACAGGATCTTGTCCATGGCGAGCAGGGCGGTTGTGGTCACTTGCTGCCCTGGCGATGGCCTGGACGGGGACAAATGGTTATGGCGTCGTGCAGCTCGGTGACGATGAGTATGTTTTTTTCGCCACGGTGGGGGGCGTTCCGGCCCTGAATGGTGATATCTGCGGTACGCAGGAAGATATGCTTGCCATCACTGCTGAGTTTCTCGATCTCACGCCCGAGCCAGAAACAGGGTGGCATGTGGCATCTACACCCGAGTCACCCGCTGTCCCAGCCGATATTTTGCCGTTACGCCGTCGCGATTGGTCTGCTCGTTATCGACTAACCTGTCCCGCGAGGATACAGCGATCGTTATTGATTTGTTTGCCCGTGCTGTTTGCTGTCGGAGTGACGGGTGTGTGGGGCGTACAGTATTGGCAAAACTGGTCTGCCCGCCAGGCTCAGGCGTCAAAAGCAAAACTAGCCGCGATGGTCGCGGGGGATAACGAATTTTCTAAAAAAGAAACGCGCCTATTACCTCATCCCTGGATCGCGCAGCCGTCGGCGCAAGAATTGCTGACAATGTGCGAACGCAAGCTGGATGGACTGCCCTTGCAGTTAGGGTTTTGGCCATTATCCTCAGCGGATTGCCGTGCCGATGGCGTCATGACCACCTGGGTACGTGAAAAAGATAATCGACTGGCTACCGTCAGCAGCCTGCTTCATGCCATGAAACACCTCCCAGGCACGCCTATTGCCTTTATCGATGATAGCGGAGATATCGCGCAGATTGCGATGTCCTCTCCCGGGCTTCCTGGCGGCGGGGACGATCTCGTTATTGAGAGTGAACTGCTGCGCCACAGGCTGTTGAGCTTCTTTCAGTCTCGGGGGATCCCGCCCTCGCTGCAGAATGTTCCTCCAACATCAATCCCTGCTGATGAAAAGGTCATCTGGATCCAGGACTGGAACACATTGGCGTTTTCTCATACTTCCCGCTTACCCCCCTCTTTTCAGCTTTCCGGGCTTTCTGCCGTGGGGCTCCGCCTGACACGCATTGGTCTCAAGGTGGAAGGGCGATCCCTTACCTGGTCATGGGACGGTACTGCATACAGCCGAACCCCGGATAGCGTAGCACCAGAAGGAAATGCACCATGATGAAGTTATTTTTTCTGCTCTCGTTGCTGTTTACAGCGTCTGCCTTGGCCTCTGATACGACGGAAAGCAGCATTAGCCCCGTTCCTTCTGATCACGTGCTGGCATCCGATGAGCCGACAGTGGCCACGCTAAGAGCTATCGAACAAGAAATTGATTTGTTGAAAGCGCAGCAGGCTCGCCAGGATGCACAGAATGCACTGGAGGAAAGCCGTCTGAAGGGGCAAACACTGAAGAATCGGCCAGACATTTTACTTCCGTCAGCTTCACTTGGCGTTGGGCGCGGTGTTGTGGGGAAAGACGCAGGCGTGAGCATGGCAGTGACTGTGGCACGCTTGAAAGAGATATGGAGTGAAAACAGAACACTGCGTGCCGCTGCCGAGTTTAATGGTCGCCGTATCGTGCTTCAACCCGGCGATATGTGGCCAGGCAGTGAACATCGTGTGAAGGGTATTACTTCACGCGGTGTGGAGCTTAGCAATGGGCAGGTGATCCAGACGGGGAGCGCGCAATGATGACCGCTGCCCTGGCCGACGCCGATTTGGCATGCCGCGTGCCTGAAAAATATGACGGTGATATTGAGCTCTCTCGTGTCGATAACGAGGCGGTGAGCTTGCGTATTAATCGAGAAATTCGTGAAGAGCCTGATTTCATCAGTTGGTTTGCCGGGTTGCGCAGAGCAGGGCTTAAGCCATTAGCGTCCGAGTTCGTGATGAAAAGTGAACTTGGTGGATGTGGGCAAGCCAGCACACACGATGTGGAGGCAGGGTTAAGCGAGGCGCAGAGAGAGGTTCGTCGGATGTATCGCGGCGTCATCTCACTGAATGCCTCTGACATTCACGTGCATCTCGATCGGCGTCAGGGGAGTCGAATCCGCACCCGCATCAATGGATTGCTGTATACCATTCGTGAACCCGACTTTGAGGAAGGAGGAACACTGCTGTCGACCATGATGGAAAGCATGTGCGACACAAAATCGCAGGGTTACAACCCGCGTGTTGCCCAGGACGGTCGCGTTAAACCTGAATTTCTGGCGGATATGAATTTGTATGCGGCCCGCTATAGCCATCGTCCCACTGATGATGGTGGCGTTTTTGCGGTGATGCGACTGATTGAAGATGATCGCGGACGTATCCGGACACTGCAAAGCCTGGGTTATCAGCCTGAGCATGAAGCCACACTGGAGGAGATTGAACTCACCTCTCAAGGGCTTATCGGCCTGTGCGGTACCACCGGATCGGGTAAATCGACTACGCAGCGGGTACTGGCAGGACGATGGCTGGCCAGAAATAACGGTCAGGTGAGCCTACAGACCCAAGAAGCGCCGATCGAGGGACTGATTTTTGGTGCCGTGCAGTGCGCGGTAGATACCGACAACATCAGCTTACACCAGGCGGGGGAAGCCTGGGCTCGCGGTGTGGCGATGGCGATGCGTCTTGATCCTGATGGCATTTATACCGGTGAGTCACGCGATTATCCGTCGGCATACGCCGCATTGGAAACGGCCATCAGTGGGCATCCAGGCTGGTTTGGCATCCACTGCACCTATCCATTAGATGCGCTGAGCCGCATGCGTAATTGGGGCATTGATGCCCGTGAGTTGGCCAACCCAACCTATTTCCGGGGGCTAATTGCTCAGGCTTTGGTTAAGACGCTCTGCCCATCCTGCTCATTACCTTGGTCTGAGGCGCTTAAACGCCAGTTGATCCCGCTTTCCCACCAGGCGCTGGCAAAGCGCATGTTCAATGACGACGAGCTCGGGCAATTACGCTTTCGTAACCCCGATGGTTGCGAACAATGCATCAAGAGCCTGCTTGGTACGTCCATTAACCACGGCATTAGCGGGCGAACGGTGGTTGCAGAGATCGTGCGGCCCGATCGCCAGATTATGCGATTTTGGCTGGAAGAGGGGAGTTTTGCTGCTCGGCGGCGCTGGCTGAAGGCGGGCGGATTTAGTCGTGGCCAACATTTGCGTCGTCTGTTGCTGGCCGGTCGAACTGACCTGGTGATGGCCACGGAGCATATGCACCCGGATGAAGACCGTGAGTTTCTGGAAGGAGCATAACGATGACGATAGTGCTGATCTTGCTTCTCTGTGTGTTTCTGGTGTTAGGGATTTTCTTGATTCTATCTGTGTCATGGCCCCCCGTGATGCGCCGAACATTTTGGCTGACGGAACGCATTCGTTTTTGGCAGATGCTACGTACCTTTTGGCGTATGGGCATGTCGCCAGCGGAAATCTTCGACATCATGGAAGACATTTACAGTGATAACGGCAAGCGTCGAAACCGCGGCAGTCTGCTTTGCCAGCAATTGAGCGGCGCAGTCAGTAAACGCACCTTCGGGGAGATGAACTTGCCCGGGCCTCGCGACCAAATAGCAACGCCGGAGGATGTTCTGGCGGCATGGTGCTCGCCACTGGAAGCGGTGCTTTTTCGGGTGGGCAATGTCTCGGGGAATATGTCGGAGGCATTAGCTCAATCCATCAGCCTGCTTAAATATATACAGCAAATACGCAGTGCCATGGTTCCGGCATTGGCACAGATGAGCCTGGTTGTGTGCTCGGTTCCCGGGATCCTTTACGGCGTATCACAACACCTGTTGCCAGCGATGTCGAAGCTCATCCCCGAGGAGCGCTGGACGTTACATATCATCATCTTGAACAGCATGAGCCACGGGATTCAGGATCACGGGGTCATATTGTGTTTTGTTATCAGCATTATCACGTTCCGCATTATTCGCAATATTCCGCGGCGTGGGGGTGTTGTACGTCGCCGTTTTCTTGAGTTTATTCCACCCTGGTCAATCTATTCCACCTTGCAGGGCGCACTGTTCATGCTCAGTGCCGGCTCGCTGCTGAAGGCGGGCATGTTGCCCCTGGAAGTCCTGAATACGCTCAGTAAGCATGCCTCACCGTGGCTGGTTGCACGCCTTGATGCGGCCGCTTTTCGGGTGCGCAGCGGTCGTAATCTGGGTCTGGCGCTCTATGAAAGCGGCTATGACTTCCCTTCCAGAGAAAGTGCCATTTTTCTCAGTCGTGCCGGCGCCAGCCGGGATATCGCGGATGTACTCAATGACTGGGGGCAGGAGCAGATGCCTGTGGCGTTGGAACGTATTCGGTCACTGAGTAGCTGGTTGACCTTTGGGCTCGGGGGCGTCATTGGCGCGTTTCTCATTTACGTCATGTTTGCCGTTGTTGGGTTGACGATGACATTGAATGCGCAGGGGCTCTGACCTGTATCGCGACATCCTGTTTTTTCAACACAAATGATTATCAAGAGGTTATTGAATGGAAACGTCTCTGGCTACGACTCGCCGCAAGACCGGTATTGTACAGCGGCTTATCGCCCGCTATCGCCCCGCCCGGGGCGGTAATCTGAAAGATGCGATTATCACGGTGGTGGTGATCGCCGCTCTTATTATTCTTGTCTTTCAGTTGGGCACGTTCTTGTGGGGGCTGTATCAGAACAGTGCCACACAAACCGAAGTCACAACCATGCTGGAACAGTCCCGTAAATTAAAAAGCCGGGCTGGATATACCGGTGCATCAATGGCAACCCTGCGTGCGGTCAATGGTATTCCTGCCTCGGTCGATCGCACCGGCGATGTTTATTACAACCGCTATGGTGGTACCTATACGCTGGCTCCCGCCAGAACAAACGGTTCGACATTCAACAACTCGGTTGCACTGACGTTAACGGGGGTATCGGAAGGCGGCTGTGGCGATATGGCGCAAATGTTCCTGAATGCAGGAGAGTCTATCTATTCGGTCACCGTTGGCGGTACTGCAATGCTGACAGCGAATGTGACCACCGGTACATCAACCGCAGCAACGCTGATTGGTACGCAGTGCGATGGCGGCGATAAAACCGTCATTATTACCACTTCGCGTTAATGACGACCATGGCCAATGTGTTGCTGCTTAGCACGATTATTTTGCTGGCGTATTTCCCGGGTAACAGCATTGCTCAGGGAAAATCCCCAGTGAAATATACAGTGCAGCCCTGGTTGGCCTGCATAAATGATTCGAGTGTGAAGTATTTCATCGACGCTTTGCTGATTGAGGCAATGATGGAGCAGGAAAGTGGCTTTAATCCGCGTGCAGTTAACCGCAGTAACTCGGATGGCAGCGCGGATTATGGTTTGATGATGGTTAACTCTGGCAATGTTCCGAAACTGCTCCGTGAGGGCATTATCGCGACAGTGCAGGATCTGCTGGATAAGCCGTGCCTGAATATTCAGATTGGCACACGACTGCTGGCATCCCATTTTCAGGTGTGTGGTGTGACCTGGAACTGCCTGGGCAGTTACAACGCAGGTTTCGGCGATAAGCGCCACCGGTTACGAGAGAACTACGCTGACCTCATCTGGGAACGCTACAAACGACTACTGCGCGAACGGCGGGGCATCGTACTGAAATGAATGTATTCATCGCTGCGCCATTGCTTTTTGTCGTGTTGACGATGGTCGCCTGGCTGGCTTGCCGCCATGTTCGCTGGATAGCGCGTTTTTTGTCTCTCCCGGACGCACCGGTGCTCAACAGGAATATGTTGCTGCTGCTCGTTATCCCATTCTGGCTGGCCAGCCAGATTTCGCTCTATGTTCATGGGGGCGGCTCCCTGTTGTTACTGGTGATGCAGGCGGGTCTGCTTGCCTGCGCGGTGGCTGATGTGGAAAGGGAATGGTTGCCGGAGAGCTATACCCTCCCGCTGCTTTTTTTCGCCCTGTATAACTCGCCACTGCCGACATACATCATTCATCCCGTGATGCTGATGTCGGCCATTGTCGTAGTGGCTACCCTCATCGCTGTTATTGTTCGACCGTCGCTGGCCCCCTTACTGCCTGGTCGGGGCGATATCATGTTGTGGCTGGTATTGAGTGCCTGGGCGGGGATCGCAGGTAGCTTGATTCTGTTTGTGTCCTTGATTGCCGGCGCGCTGACGCTGCAACTGACTGCCCGCGATCACACGCCGCTTGGCCCCTGGATGGCTGGATGTGGGGCGCTGCTCATTCCTTTTACCATGGATATCCAGCGCTTAACGGACCGTTTTATGTTCACGCTCTGGCACTGAGAGAGGTTGCATTATGTTATCGACAATCACGCTTTTACAGGGGCAGTTTAGCCCCTTCATCCGGCGCCAACCCGCACGCGGCAGCCTAATAAAAGATTCGATCATCGGTGTGATTATCTTTATTGCCATGATCGGTATCGTCACACAAGCGATCAGCCATTACGTCATCGAACTGCACTATCAGACAGTGGCTCGCCATGCGAGTCGCGTTTCTCTGGCAGCAGAGAAGTACCTGTCTGATAAGCATGATGCTTATTTGTGTCAGTTGGCGCCAACGAGTTGTACGTCTGGCGCAGCCACGTCACTACCACAGCCTTTTACTGCTCAAACACTGATTGATGCAGGATACCTTGATGAAGGCATGGGCACGGCGACGATGGATCGGCAGACGTATCGGTTTGGTGTGAGGGCTCGAACAGTGAACGGTTCAACCAAGCCGACACTGGAAGCGCTGATGGTGACGACCGGTGGTGACGCATTGGATGAAGGCGCTGTTCGTCGCATCGCACAATTGATTGACGGGATGGGCGGGTTCATTAGCGATCCAACATTGACTGAGCTCGGCGGGCAGGCAAATACCGCTTATGGTGCCGAGCTTTCATGGTCACTTCCCGTAACACCCTTTGGTTTAACTGCAGAGCCTGGGCACATCGCGGTAGCCATCAGTGGCGGTGTGATTGGCGGGTTGAACAAAGAGAGCGATCGTCTTTATCGGTTTAGTAGTGATGCGCATCCGGAATATAACCAGATGAACACCGCTATCGATATGAATTCGAACAATCTGAATAATGCTGAACAGGTAAACGCCAATGAAGTGAATGCCGCGAGATTTGTGGCGTTGGAAAATAGCGGCTGGTTTGGCTGGCGCAACGGGAATGATATTCAGGCATGGCTTAAATGGAATAATGACAAAAAGCGTGCGGAGCTCAATGCCGGTTTAAATACTGAAGGGGACATCAGTTCAGAGAAAAGCGTTACCGCGGTTGATGATGTAACAGCGGGCAATCTGGTTATTGCTGATAAATTCTTGTATCAGAAAACGGTCGTTGTTGCAGGGGAAGCCTGCGACCCAGTAACGCTGGGGCTGACATCGGTTAGCGATACAACAGGCCTGATAGGCCATGATAATACTGGCGCCGTACTTTCCTGCCAATCCGGTGCGTGGAAA
>NZ_JBJXVK010000037.1:0-28069 GCF_046159765.1 Pectobacterium artocarpous | reverse complement strand
TATTGAATCGCAACAATATAGGGATTGATAAGGAAGCATAAAAAAGGAAAGGTGGCGGACTCGGAATCATATCCACGATTAACATGCTGTTTGTTATTGGTTTTATTGGTATTTCTCTCAAATAGCGCCACCCCGAAGGCCCCCATATAAAATCGCTTTGTTTTTGTGAGGGTTATCACGAAAAATCAATGTTAAGTGGAGGGCTTCGTTATGTGTGGAGCTAGGTTCACACATAACGAATTCTAAAAACACCGCCCTAAATTTTCCGCTAGTTCTCTACCATCAACCGGGCAAGCTTGGCAAAAATCGAACTCTTGCTGCTTTCACCGCTTCTGAGCATATCCAGGGTAAAGCTATTGAGGTGAATGCCAGTTAACGGGTGACTAAATACATCTACGGCTTTGCCTTGGGCATCCCATATCAGCAGATTTTCCACCAGGTTAGGCCGTGCAATAGTAGGATTTGTAGGCTGAGCATCACTCACCAGAACAAACACCCCGTTTTCATGCGGTTGCAAGTAAATATGGTGATGCCTCATTTTTTGCTCTTTGGTCAGCGAGTCGTATTTCGAACGGCCTGGTGATATCAGATAGGGCAGTACGTTTTGATTCGATTTTGCTGAGCGGGTGATGGTGTACCCGTTAAATTTATCCCCTTTATGCTCCGCCAGCGCTTTTTCTTGCTCCTGATAAGCGTATGAATCGACGATATTAAGTTGTGCTGGGCCGATCAGGCGCGGCACGCGATCGCTGTTGTAGGTAGTCAGCAGGACGTCTGCGACGTGGTCGTAGAGATAGAAGCTTTTGTCGAATAATTTTTTTAACCGTCCCAGAGAGGGATGATCAACGGATAGATAGCCTAATTTACCTTCAGCGATCCCGGTATCAACCACCCTAAGTTGGCCGTGCTCAATTTTTAGTTCAACATGCCCAAGGAGAGAGAGATTGTTTTTCGTTTTGCGTACCGCATAGGCTGTATAGTGCCCGTCCGCCAAATCTGGTAGTGGGATGTGATGCTGATTGAGTAAGCTTTCTTTGAACCATAGTTCGGTTTTAGTTCGGCGTATCTTACTGTTTAGTAAGGTAACTGCTGACTTGAGACGGCTGTGAGGCTTCGTAAGATCGATTTCGTATTGAGCAGGGTCGCTCGCCGAGCGTTCATTAATAAGATCAATCGCATCCAGCAATTTGCGATCAATATTCATACCCTGCAAGACCACAGGTAGCGGTTGCTGATTTAGCCACCCTTGCAAACGATCCAGTTTAAGTTGGGTATAGGTATCCCAATTGAGTTCAGGTTGTTTTCGGGCGTCGGCAAAAGCCGCATAGAAATCATTGTACTCAACAGATTCATTATCTTGCTGGCGGATGCTGTTGCTCCGTTCTTCATCTACCGCATTGAGCACCAGAATAGAAGTATTGGCGGGCAGCTCAGAAAAGCCGGTTTGCTGAGAATGTTTAAGCGATGCCAGCGGCCAGAGTTGATATTCGGGGAACTGGATGGCTAATGCGTCAAAGAAATAAGCTTCTTGCGTGGCGCTGAATTCGACGCCGTTATTAACCACCAACAGCGTATTAGCCAGCTGTTGATCGAGATCCGTAGCGAACTGATTGACCTCGTGGGTGGCCTGAAATGGGATAGGTTGATGGGGGATCTCTAGTTCACTGAGCCGCTCGCAGGCAGCATTCATGACCACGTTATAGGTATAGGCCTGGCATTCACCATAGCCGCTGCGCTCACGAAAAAAGTCCAGTTTGCTATCCCGGGCATCGAGTTTGCGCCGGGCTTTGAGCCGACGATTATCGATGTTAAACCACACGCTGGTATCGTCCAGAGAGAGGTGCAATTCATCCTCCGGTTCGACCAGAAATTTTCGTTTGTGCAGGGTAAAGGCGAGTTCGTTATATTCTGATGCATAAATGTCGAGTTCGAATGCCTCCATCACTCCAGTGCCGCTTTTCTGCGTGACGGGCTGACTCAGGCGAGCGTTGAGATAGAACGTAGAGTTGAAGTAGGTTGGCGGTACCGAAAAGCGCTCACTGGCTTGTTCCAGCATTACCATTTTCAGATGTAGACTGAACAATCCCTGAATCAGGCGAGACAAATCATAATTTTCAGCGGTGAGTCGTTGGCAAAGCGTTTCAATGCGTTCTGCCAAAGTCCGATGCGCTGGGCTGTTCGGTGCAGCAGCAGGCGCCAGGAAAAAAAAGATGTGATGGTAATTGGGTAAGCAATGCAGCTCATATTTTACCTCCAGCCCGACCTCCAGCCCAAGCTTCTGCCGCACGCAAGATTTTACCTCCTGATGAATTCGCGCATAGTAATCAGCGGATTTTTCTTTTCGCTCTTTAGTAAAGCGCTGAACCATAAAGTCTATCGTATAGATATTAGATACAGGAGCCAATAGACGCTGGATGGTCGTCAGTTGATCTTCTTCAAGCTTGATCAAATTGGTACGGGCAATCGGAGTATCCGTCAGCTCATTCAGATTAGGGATCATGATACTTTTCCTTTAGTCGGCAACTTTTCTACACCCAGTAGAGTTAATAACATTGGGTTAATGTCCAATGTCATGCTCAGTTTCGAGTTTTCCTGAGCTCGTCCGCTCTCTCGATTTTTGGGCTGATAGTACTGGTAGTCGGTTTGCAACAGGTTAAGGTAGTGGATCGTGTGATCCACGTTATCTTGCCACATCAGATTATTGGGATTCTGGCTGTAGGCGATGTTCAGATAGACAAATCGAATGCGTTCGTAACGGCCTGCCAGCACCGCCTGAAGCTGTTTCTGCCCCTCTGTATCTGCCTTTTGGCTGGCGATATTGCGGATCTGGCGAATCTTGTTGTCGCTTTTCTCAAGCGTTTCTTCTGCCCGCGTTAAATCGTCCAACTGCGTCGCCCAGCGTTTAACGTCGATGCAGAGCAGGTCGTCACCCACTTCAATAAAGCGGTCAAAAAACTCATAGACCAGCGGTTCAAGGCGTTCAAACACCTGATGGTCGGAGAGTGGGGTAACACCATAACTTTTTAGCACTTTATCGAAGAGATATTCACCGACATTGCCTTTGAGCAACGGAATTAGCCTGGGGTTGGGTACCCATTTTTTGAATGCCGTTTCCTGGATGTTGTTACATTCATGAATCAACTCGCCGACCAGGTTGCCGGGGGTAAAATCGACATCGTTTCTATACTGCGGAAAGAGCGTGAGTTCTGGCCGGTACTCTCTTGCGCCGCCAGCGAAATCCGACAGGGCGGAATAATCTCTGTGGACAAGTCCATCCGGGCCGCGTTTGTGGCAAAGTAAAATAGTTTGGTTGCCCTGATGGCGGTCGATAAACAGGGCGTGGTGGATAGATTGCATTTGCCGATTGGCGGCATACAAGGAATTAGCCTGAAGTTTTTCCAGCCAACGCGGGGGATCGATAAAGGAGTCAGAATCGCGGAATAAATTACACAATTCGAGATATTCAAGGTTACCGGCGCGTACCCGATTTATCCAGTCGGTTTTCAGAACTCGCTTATGAACAGCATCGATGCGGAGACCATTTTCTACGATAGCCTGTTCAAACGCATGCCGCTGTTCTGCATCACTAAATGACTGGCTCTGACTCAGCTTTTCGCACTCCTCCATGAGGCGGTGGTTAAGCAAGGACATACTTTCTGATACTACCTCGTTACCGCTATCTTCACTGAGAGCGGCGAACTGGAATGCAACATTACGAAATACATCGCGGGGTAAAAAGATTTTTGTTTTCAATAGAGTGTCGCGACGCTCGACTCGGCCTACGGCCTGCACGACGACTTTGAATAAGCTCATATCATGTTCGGCCATTAACAGGCGATAGTTTTCGCCGTGGGCGAAATTAATGTTGAAATCGGCCAGCTTGTGGACGGTAATATCGTCATCGGCGTAGTGTTTAAGCACGGTAACGTAGTTAGGTAATGTATTGAGGTTGCCGCTGTTGTCTTTTACTTCGCTGTAAAACGAGGAGTTGATGAGCACTAAGCGCTCAAAATCGACATCCAGACGTGATGCATTGATATCATTAATATCGCCGTCATGGTATTTAACAAAGTAGTTGAGGCCAGTGCCCGCACTTTTATAGCTGCTCATAAATACCAGTACTGTATTGCTGTTCTGGAGATAGGTTTCTTGCCTGATATCTTCGACATTAGCCAGCGGTGAATCGAAAAAGACCAAATGGACTGTGTGACGCCCTTTGAATGGGGTAAAGGTCAGGATCTGGTCATGTTTCTTATCGTTATCCGTTTTTTCATCGCACCGGGAGTGCATACCGTACTGCTGACGCCAGGCTGATTGATGAGTGCGCCAGGCGCTGATAAAGGCCCGCTTAAATGTCCCTGAAAGTGACAAAATCAGGCTGTTTTTACCTTCGTAGGCGGCAAGCAGTAACGCTTCCAGTTCCCGCTGGCACTGACGCCGTTTATAGGTATTTTTCAGGTCGTATTCCAGCGGTTTCTTCAGCGCGTCGAAAAAGTTGTCATACGTCCTGCGATAGATTTCACAATTTTGGTAGATATCGGTCAATTTTAACTGCTTATCATCGAACACCCTGAAGTCGACGTTGCGGATACTGGCCCTCAACCCGCGTAATGCCTTAAGCGTATCGATATCTGCCTTTTCGCGTTCAACGACCCGGTAGCCAAGGTCGCGGCTATAGCGCGCCAGGAAGCGATGATTGAAGTTACCGTTTTTGGTGTGGCTAAAACCGCTGGTGGCGCTAAGCCCAATTACTTTATTGTGCGTGCCGGTTAATAAACGCAGCAGCATGGCTTCGGGCAACTCTTGTACCAGATCCATTTCGAACGCCAGAATAATTGTGCGCTCGGCTCCCTTGTTCACGTAATTGAGTTCAGCTATAGGCGTCATCGTGAATACGGTTTTGGGTTGCAGATAAGTGTAGAAATGATCAATCAACAAGTTTTCATCTGTGGTGCGATCGAAGATATGTCGCACCACGCCGGCTACGTTATTGGCTGCGTCAACAAACTGGCCCAAAGGCGTATTCTGGCTGCTGGAGTTGTCCTGGCCGCCATTCTTTACCCAGCGCTTAAAGTGCCGGTTGGTGATTTCAGAACAGGCGGCGAGGATGACGGAGACCAACTGGAACAGATCGTGCAGGGTGGGGTTGGTGTCATTGGCATCATTTTCGACTTCGTAATACAGCTCGGTGCGCGTTATGTCGCCTTCGCTGTTGCGCATGCGAATGCGTTTCAGCCCTTCTTCATTGACGTACATTTTGGGGTTAAAGCTGAATACGTTGCGGGTGATTGAGATGATGCGTTCGGCGGCGTCGCCGTTAACTTCAAATGCCCCTAACTGGTCACGAAACATCTCCAGGATCGATCCCAGCGTTGTACCGGGGGATAGTTCGCACTTTTCCGCCAGTAAATTGCGCAGAGTAGTGATGAATTTGACCATCTCTTGCTCAAAGGTCGTTTGCGCTTCTTTGGGCTTGTTTCGGTGTTCTAAGCTGAGTAACGCGTTGTGAATACGTCCTGCGACGGAAATAACGTGCGCCAGGTTATTTTCCTGTGTGATTAGCTTTACATGGCATGTTTCTTCAAGGCGGGTGTAGGCTTCATGTAGTTCATCAATGATCACCGTAAAACGAATATTTTTCTGGCGAAAAGGACAATCTGGATTGCGTCTGAAGTGTTCGTCGCGAAGATAGGTAACCTGCCCGGTATGACCGGCTGCCGCAACGGTGCTAATCTGTGGATCTTTGGGAGTCAGCTTACCGCCAATCAGCAAGTCGAAACCTACGGACTCAAAACGCACACCTTCGCCTCGCTGACGAGGCGCCAGTCGGTAAGTTGATGTGTCGAACTTATTCGTGGTCATTAATAGCACTGACGGGCGGTACTGGCAAACTTCGAAAGGCAATACCTGTTTGATAAGCTCGAAATAGACTTCGTGTACGCTTATCTTAGGTTCAAGCTTTCCTGGTTTTCGCGCTGTCTCCGCATTTTGCATTCGCTCCTGGCGCTCCTGGAGTCCGCGACGAATGTATTCTTTAATGGAAGCTTTTTCACTATCTGGTCCAAATAGTGATTTACAGGCTGACTCAATCGTATTGCGGATACTGTGACGACAGTTTTTTAGCTGCTCTTCGAGAATTTCTCTTTCGTAGTTGGTATCCTGAGAACCGTATGTTGTCAGCTTTTTTAACTGCTCTTCACAGCGATCAATTTGTGAAACATGATAATTGAGCGAACGCATTGAGCCGCCGATATATTTGCTACCTTTCGCCCCTTCGTACCATTGAATATAGCGGTCGCGGTTTTTCAGGCCAGAGGCCCAGTCCATAAAATCGAGATCGGCAATATCCTTACGAGAGAGAACGCAAATGAACTCGCCACCAGCGGCCAGAATTTTCTCTTTCTGGCTGCTGTCCAGGTCGATTTGTGATTTTTGCGGTGACATGAACAACAGGTTGGTAAAGCCGCCTTCGGGAAACAGGTAATTTGGCTGCTGGGTTTTGGCGAAACGTTCCAGATATTCAACATACCCTTGAATCACGCCATAGCTTTTGCCGAACCCCGTGCCGTCAGAACTGAAAATAACCTCAGCGCCATCACGTTCATGCACGTGGTAAAGTTGAGAGACTTGGGCGCGGCAAGCGTTAATATCTTCGACCAGCGTTATGTCAGGAATTTGCCTAGAGATGAGATCTTGCAGATTATTATTGATAGTTTTCTCTCCAACACGCTTACACTTGCGGTAACTATTGATAGCTATTTGGTCGCTTTCGATCAGAATCTTTTCCACCTGCATGGGGGCAAGATGCAAGGCTGTCGCGATTTGATTGATAGTATTGGACAGTGGTTCGTGTGGATTGCTAATCGTGAAGTGGTTTAGTGCTGCTGCAACGATATCTGGATGCAATGCTTTTCTGAGGGTGGGAAAGGTGAGGCTGTAATCGTATAGCGCCAAATCATTGCTTATCAGGCAGCGAAACGGTTGTTTAGTGGGATCGCCACCAGGACGGCTGGCAAATCCCAAGATTTTTGCCTGTTCGAGGCGATAAAGCAATGCTGCGGCATCGCGGTCAGGTGAGTCAAATGCATCGTGGAGCTGCTGGCTAAATGGCATTGTGGCATTCAGCCTGTTATGGCTGACCAGCGCGGAAAAGTGCTGACGCACCAAGGTTAGCAGCTTACAATCTTCCCCTATAGTCCAGCTTTTTCTCATTCTTCTTCCCCTTAATATAAATGCCCCTGCAACCACTCCGTCACGCGTTCAACATTAAAAGCACGTAATCCATATTCCTGCGTCAGCAACGTCTCCGGTAAATACTCATCATATTTTTCGAGGCACTTTTCAACGATGCTTTCGGCAAGACGGGATTCGGAAGGTAGCCCTTCCTGAAGTGCGCTGAATAACGCTTGTTTAACCTCCGAGACCGTAGTTTTTTCCACTTCAACCACACCAGCAAATGAGCCCGCCTTGAAACCGCGTTGGATAAGTAATGCCGACAACGTGTTTACGGTTTGATCGCCTAGCCAGGGAAGAATGTAGACATGCTGTCCCTGCTGAATAAAACATTCCGAAGCCAGATTATTGTTGCGAAAACAGTGCAGCCCTTCATCAAACAGGTTTTTGGCCGTGGTATCGGCAAAATCGGCCTTGCGATCGCCAACGGTGATGCGGTAGTCGCCTTCCCGATAAATAGTGAGCATTTCCTGGCGGACGACATCATGAATGGACATCCCTTGTCCGCCAAATAACGGCGGCTGCCCACCCTTTGTCGCCTCGACATAGATGACTTTTTTATCACTATCGATATCGGTGACCTTCCAGCGTCGACCGCCGAAAATAATATGTTGGTCAGGCATCAGGGGGGAATCAACGGGGATAGAGCCCAGTGTTTTGCTCCCTGCTACAATACGAAACTCTTCCGGTGTGCTGAACACGGCATAGAAGGTGTATTGATTTACCTGACGTTCGCCCTCAACGCCCAGAACCAGTTCGCCGCTTGATAGCTGGGTCAGAAACTGGTGCTCCCCCATATGTTTCAATAACGTTTTGAAGTCATCGATTCTGACTTTCTGAAATGGACCTTGTTGGCATAACTGTGACCAGATCTGATCGGCTCGTACGCCTCCCCACTGCGCCACGATCGCCAGAATCTGATGGAACAGGGTGGAATAGTGCATCTGCCGGGTATCGGCTGGCTCAAACCATTTACTGCCAATAAGTAAGCGGATCATGGCCAGCGACTGAACAAGCTGAAGCCTGAGTTGGTCGACAATACCTGATGTTGGCGTCAGTTCATGTTCGGCAATCAGCATTCTCAATACGGCAGGCGAGTCGCGCCGACCGGATCGTCCCATTCGTTGGCGCAGGCTGGCTACGGAATGGGGGGCGGTAACTTGCACAACGGAGCTGACTTTACCGATGTCGATGCCAAGCTCTAACGTCATCGTACAGATGGCGGTGGTAGGTAAGTTGCCTTGTTGAAGCCTCTGTTCCAGCGTTTCACGCAGATCTCTGGACAGCGATCCGTGATGGGGGAAGAACTCATTGGGAACGATGTTCGCTTCACTCAGATCGCCTAGCGTAGCAGCAATGCTTTCGGTCCGCTTGCGGCTATTAGCGAACACCAGATGGGAATCACCGCGACAAAGGAGAAATATATCATGGCAGATTTGCGTCTCTGCCGACGGTGGAGGTTGCTGGCCCGAGGTGGTCAGCGGTTCCAGATAACCTTTCACCTGTACTTTTAGCGTGGCGTGAGTCTGACTGTCGGTAATAATGTCACAGGGCAGACGTTGATTTGGCCGCAGAGATAACGGCACCCGTTCCAGTTCCCCCAGCGTTGCGCTGAGTGCGACTCGGGGTACTGGATTGTCGATTCTTCCCAGCAGGCGATCGATTCGATTTAACAGAGAGAGAAGCTGCATACCCCGCTCAGAACCGATGAAAGCATGGAATTCATCAATGGCGATATATGCCAGTGGCGCGAAAGCCTGCTTCAACCATCCCGCATTGCGGATCAGCATCGCTTCCAGCGACTCCGGGGTGATAAGCAAAATACCGGCAGGATTCTTCTTTGCTTTCAGCTTTTTGCTCTGCGCAACATCGCCATGCCAGGGCGTGACCGGCATCTTCAGCGCATCGCCGAGGCTTTCCAGCCGCCGATACTGATCGTTAATCAGGGCTTTAAGCGGGCTAATGTATAAAATGCCAAAACCGCCCTGAATATCCGCAATGGCAGAACAGGCGGGCAGGAAAAAAGCTTCCGTTTTACCCGCGGCAGTCGCGGCGCTGATCAGGACATCTCGATCGCCCGCTAATATCGGTGGAACGGCTTTTTTTTGCAGTTCCCGGAGATCGGTCCATCCCTGGCGGTATATCCACTTCTGTATCCGTGGGTCCAGCCGCTGGTATTCGTTCGTCATAATCTGAAGTCTGCCAGACCATCCTCATCGGCATCTTCTGCCGACGTTATTTCATCCATATCGCTGGGTTTTTCTTCCGCGATCGCGACACCGGCGATTAACTGTGACCACTGAATGGACGGGTTTTGTTCCAGCACGGCCAGCATATCCAGGAAGGCTTTAATCGTGTTTCGTGGCGTACGGAAATATGCATCGCCAATAGTGTTGCTACAGTGGCGTAGGAATGCCGTCAGTGCATCATCAGGAACCAGATAGTTATCCGCATCGCCGCCGGAATAAACGTGACGTAGGTTTTTCAACAGAATATAGAGCTCTTCCGGCGTCAGGCTGGCTAAATGCAGGGAAGGGGACGAATAATCAATGACACCAGCCCGCTGAGCGAAGCTGTTTTCCGCCAGTCGGGACTGGAGCGCTTCGTAGCTGTATAACCCCTTTCGTGGATCGAACAGGAATTCTGGCGTACCGCCAAGTAAAAAGCCGATATATTCAGCCGTCCCTTGCAGGCAGTCATTCAGAATACGCAGTATCTGTTCATAGTTGGCAACCCGGGCCTGCGTATTACTGAGCTTATACAGATTGACCATCTCATCCAGATTAACCAACAGACCCGCGTATCCGGCCTGACGAACAAACAGGCTCATCAGCTTTAATGAATCGTAGAAAGAGGCGTCAGAGATAATGGTGCGCACACCCAGATCGTTACGGGCGTCGGTTTTCGTGGTGTATTCACCTCTCAGCCAGCGGATGGCATTTGATTTCAATGTCTCATTGTCTTGCTCGTGGCCCTGCCAGTAACATTCAATAACTTTGGCGAAATCGTAACCGCCAACCATATCAGACAGGTCAGCGAGCTTTTGGTGAATAATCGTCGGAACCGGCACATTTGTACTTTCTGCTTCTTTTCTGGCTTCCGTGATGAAGCGCTCAACCACGCTTAATAATGCGTTTCCATCCGGCTTATTTCGCGTAGATAGATTTTTCATCAGTTCGGAATAAAGGTTACGCGCCTGCCCACCCGTCGCGTGGATACGCCTGTCCGGGGATAAATCGGCACTGATTGTCACCAGTTTTTTCTCTAGTGCAATTGAGCGCACAACGCTTAAAAAGAATGTCTTACCTGAGCCGTATTCCCCGATAATCAGCCGGAATCCTGCACCGCCATCCGCGATACGTTCAATATCCTGATACAGCGCTTTTATCTCGTTGACCCGGCCAACCTGAATATGCTGAATACCAATTTTAGGCGTCACGCCTGACTTCAGTGACTGAATAATAGCGTCTCTTTCTTTGAGACGAATACGAATGCCAGACATAAATTATCCTTTGAGTTCTTGTGCAATTTCCAGGTCAACGTAAATATCATCGTCATCATCAAGCACCGGGGCGTCAACCTGTTCGAAAGACCAGTCATTAATTGCTTCAATCGCGCCGCTTAGCATCAAATTAAATTGCTGGCATAGCTCAGCGACTTCGTTTCGCGCCCAGCGCTCTTTTTCCAGCAAACGTTGGTAAAGCTGGTGATGTGCTTCATCAAGACCTGCGCCAGCGTGTGGCGGGATCTCCGCCGGGAATTCATCTGCGGGTTCATCTTCGGTGAAGATGGTGTTCAGTAACTGGCGTACGTCCGTGGTATCAGACTCATGACGGGCAAGGATCCGTTCATCAAGAGAAAACGCGCCGCTCGTCGCTGATGGGGTTTGTAACGTAGCCGTCGGCGTTGTTTCTGCGGTTGACAGACGGTGGATATCGCTGGTGACGGTACTGCTGTCCAGACCAAGGCTGGCGTAGATTTTTTCCAGTTGCTTAATTTCAGCCGGATCGATTTTTCCATCCGCGCAGGCGACGCTGATAATCACGTTGCCAATAGTGGACTTATCTTTATCGCTGAACTGCTCAATTTTACCTTTCAAGCCGGCCTGATTTGCAGGCGTATTGAGCCGCCAGGTGAGGTAGGCGTGCAGCGAACGTTTTTCTGTTGGTGACAACGCGTCGTTATGATTAATCGTTCTCTCCAGCGCAGCCTGTTCAGCAACGTCCACGCGCTTGTCCATTTGTGCAATCATGGCGCCCAGCCGAAGCGCCACAGAGACTGATGTAAATTCCGCCGACGGTACGTAGAATTCCGCATGTCCTTCGGGAAATAAAACAATATGTCCTTCTGGTTCTGGCCGGACAAGGTGATAGCGCATATCCGGCGCAATGCCGTAGCCTGCTCGCCTGGCGAAATTTTGCATCAGCTCGGCTTCTTTCTTATTAATCTTATCCGGTACAGGCATACCCAGTCTGGCCCAGAAATCAGCTACTGTCGCCAGTCCTGAATAGTCACGGATTTTATCATCTGCCCAATGTTTAAATTCAGCAAACAGGTGTTCTGCGTCTTCGGTCAGTATTTCATCGGGAAGCAGCATGATGGCGGCGACATCGCTTGCGGAGGCATCTTTTTTACTGAGATAGCGACTGTAGGCATCCAGCGCGTTGATACAGGATTCTGCAACAGAAATTAATTTCTGAACTGGGGCTTTTAAAACGCTGGGATCGGGAAGATCCATCTGTTTTTTTACCTGAAGTTCCCGAAGCGTACCACTGGCGGGGGTATAGCTTAGATGCAACCGTGTTTTATTGGGTTTGACGACAATACCGTCACCGTATTTTTGGGTATAACGCTGTTTGAATAACGCGGAAAATTCAGCATGACATCGACGGGCAGGCGTACGCAGGGGGTAATCAGGAAAATAGTGTATCCATGCCAGTGCCAGATCGGCACAAACAGGTTGTCCTTTCTCAACCACCGTCGCCAGATTCAGTCTGAACAGTAATGAACTCCTTGACGAGAAATATTCGTTTTCGGTATGTATAGAAAGTAACTTCGGTCTGAGAATGATCATCATTTCCAGCAACTGCGTTGCATAATGCCGGAAGGAACCGCTGGCCTGAAATACGGTTCTCAGGCGTGATATCTCTTCGAATAATGCTTTGAATTCATCGTCAGAAATAGCCTCTTGTGTGCCATCCGCTAGTATGCGGCGTTCCAGACCGTAAAAATAGATAAAAACATAGCCAACGGGGCAGTTCGCATCGCTGCGATCGCTTGCCAGCCAGTCAAGATAGGCGCCACGGCAGCGAGGGGTGAGTGTGGCAAAGCTGGGCCAGTATCCCAGCGATTCATCATAATAATGCCGTGAACCAAGCTCGATGGGAAAAGCGTCATTAACCAGCGAAGCGTCAGAGCCATCGTTATAAAGATAGCCATATTCTCCTGATGAATGTGTTTTTAACCGCCCGCCGAAATAAAAATAACCGTGATTAATGACGACGTTTTGAATGGTGATACTTTCTCCCGGTTTGACCCATCGCGCTGGCGTGGTATTGCTACGGGCGGCGCTTTCTCGCGATGGCTGGTGGCTGGTGCTGTATTCAACCGCCTGTCCATTAACAAAGCTAAAGGTTGCCAATTCGTCATCATCGGATGCCTGAGAATGCATATTTGTCACGCTGCTGGCTGGTTGATTGAGAGATTTGTGTTGAGATGAATGATTTATTTTGGTGATGATTTTGCTATTTACTTTGGGAGGCGGCGACTTTTTCTTTTTGGAAAACAGAAGCCAGATAACAGCCAGTGCAACAACGAATATCCAGAAGCCCATTCCGTGCCCTTAATCGCTGATAATGCTTCCCGGCATTGTTCTACGAGCGGCAAAGGCGGTAAGCATAAAACTGGAAGAGAGATCGTAAAATGATACCGCGAATGGGCTGGAGTACAAGCATAAAAACCCTGTTATTCAAAAGGATTATGCCATATGGCTGGGGGATCAATTGGCAGGGTCAGGCTATACCTGTGAATCACGCATAAAACGATTGATTTCATCTTGCGAATGACGAAGGCGATCAGCAATGTCAGCAAATCCATCAGGCTCACTAAAGAACATTCCCCCTTCCACTGCCGTTTGATGATCCCCGGCGATCGCGGCGAATCGTTCAGCATCGTCAGGCAACAGTTGCAGGTTTCCGACAATGACCTGAGTAAAATCAACGCCCGGCACGGACCAGCGACGTTGCTTCATCTCGACCACATTGCGCATGGCTTCCAGCGTTTCATAGGGGCTGGCAAAATGATTACGCAGCAGACAATCCACATCATACCAGTGGCGTGCCAGTCGGGCCGGATTTGGCGCTTTGATTTGCGTGCAGAACTGGTGCAGCGCCGTCAGCTTTTCCCAAAGAATATAACCGGTGTCATAAGCGTTTACGGTCGCGGCGGGTAACAGAAGTACATCCATTCCAGCAATCCCGGACAGATAGCTCACAACAGGCATTAGCTCGGTTGGCTTGCCACGATTTCGTCCGCCAAATTCCAGCAGAATATGATCGCGCTGATAGGCCATACTGTCTTCTTTCACCCGTGGGAAATAGATATCGACTTTTTCGCCTCCGCTGTCGGGTTCCATTTTTGCTTCAAGGCCCGGAATTTCATAAGCCTGAAAGCGTTGGTTTAACCGTTCTGCCAGCGCGTTTGTCCATTCTGTTAAGCGCTCTTGCTGCTGCTCTCTGAACCGGCGATTCTGGCTGTTATTTAGCGTGCTTTGCTCCCATGCCTGCTGTTCTTCCTCTTCTGAGTGACCTGCCAGATCGGCCCAGTGAACAGAAAGATCGATATCTTCAGAAAAACGCTCAATCACGTTCCAGCATTTGCTTAACGCCGTTCCACCTTTAAACGCGACAGATAAATCTCCCAGCAGATCCTCATTAAAAAGTAGCCGAAGGATCTCCGTTACCCAGAGATCTTTTTCCAGAAAGCTGGCTCCCAGCCCGGAGGGATGCTGCTGCGCCGCGTAAGAGAGGATTTCCTGAAGCTCGCGACGTTGTGATGCGCTCCGGTAGTAATCAAAAATGTCCATCAGAGCGCCTTTTGCAACGTTATCAGCTGCGGGCGCCACGCGTGAAGCGCAGGCTCATTCATTAACTTCCCGGCAATCTGTCGCGCTTTAGCGGACGGGATGCTCAGCCGATGAAAAGCATTCTTCAGCGTTTCCGGTGGGGTATGTTGCTGATCCAGACTCAGCAAACCGCGCATCAGCTCTCCTTCAGGCCGGTTCAGCCAACGTAACCGACTTGCTGATTTATGCTGGATCCGTACCAACTCATTGCCGACGCGGAACTCTCGCGTAGGGCCGTTTGACCAGTAGATGCGTTTAATCGGCGCCTGCGTTTGCAGTCCTAACCGGTAAGCGGCTTCCAGTCCCTGAAGGGTGATTTTGTAACCGCGCTCTTTTGCCCATGCGGCGGCAACATCGTTGGCGCTGGCGACAACGTTTACGGATGGAAGATTTTTCAACGGCTTTGGCCGGGAGTAGAAACCGCGTTCAACCCGGATCAGCAGGCCTTCTTTGACCAGACGGCTCATTGCCTGTTGTACCGACGCACGGCTTCCCAGCGAATAAAATCCGCTGATGGAAAAGGGGATGCCCCGCTTCATGCGGTGAACCCGCTGGCGGGCCAGAGCGGCAACAGACATTGATTCTCCTGTACTGACGTTTTCATTGATATGTACTTTCATTATATCCATTGTATAGCAAGGAGTATAACCTAAAAAATGTCAGTAAAATTCATTCTATGACAATGTTTAAAATGGCAGATATCAGTGAGGTAGCTTGCTGTAGGGAATTCCGGCGATAAAATACCCACATACAGCAAGCGGTGATAAGGATATAGTATGACCATTCTCTCCATCCACGGCGTTCGCAGTTATCAGGGTGAAAAGCCAGTGGAGTTCGACTTGAGTAAGTATGTCACTCTTATCTATGGACAAAACGGCTCAGGAAAATCAACCGTTTCTAGTTACTTTTATAAGCATGGTCGACCAGATTACAGCCAGTGCAGCCTGCAACCGCCATTGGATATGAACTACCTGGTGTTTAATCAGGAGTACGTAGACGATATTTTCAGTCAACCTTCTCAGCCTGGTGTTTTTACTTTAAACAGTGAAAATGCAGAAATAAAAACGGAAATAGATGCTCTGGAAGCGGAGAGTAAAGTTTTGTTTGCCCGGCGTGATGCTTTGGACGTGCAAAAACGCGACGTTGAGGGTATGGAAGAAAACATTAAAAATGGTTCTGCGAAACAGATTTATAGTTCTACCGCAGAAATCAGAAAAACAGATTTATGGGATTTGATGGTTGGAACTAAACAGACCGACAAACTTTATCAAACCATCCTTGAACACACTGAAGTTGAAGAGACTTCGACGCAGGAATTAAACAAAGAACTACACCGACTTGAGGCCAGTAAAGGCAACCCTTACGCTTTGCTCGAAGCATTGCCAGCATCCCCTTTGAATGAAAGTGATATTGCGCTATTGATGCAACCTCTTATTCCAGCAGGTGATAGCCGTCTTGCTGCCGCAATTAACCAATTAGGCAACATTGACTGGGTGAGAAGTGGACAGCAGTGGCTGAGTGATGACATTTGCCCATTTTGTCAAACGCCGATAGATGCCCGGCAACTTCAACAGGAAATCACTGCCCTTTTTGATACCTCATGGGAAGCCGCGATGGACCAGTTGCGGGAACTTCAGGCGCGATATCAACTCTGGCACGATAAACCCGAACATATGCGTCAGTTAATAAAAGCGTGTCCGTTAGTTGATCAGGAACATCCTGTTTATCTCTGTTTGCTTGAACTGGAACAGGCGTATCAAAGAAATAAATTGCATATCGATGAGAAATTAACATCACCCTCTGTGCCGATTGCTGTTGAGGATCTTTCTGTTCTTACTGGCAATGTCTCTGTGCAGATAGTCAGTATTAATGCAGTAATAAGTGAACATAACCGAAAGGCTGAAAATTATCAGACTGAACGGGTAAGGCTGAAACAGAGGTTACTCGGTCATATCCGAAAGCTGGCTACCGATACGATAATTAACCATGATGAACAACTAGCAGAACTTGCTGAAAAATTAGCAAAATTAACGGTGTCTCGGGATGAAATTACGGCCCAGCTTGATACGCTGAACGCAATCATTCGCGATAAATCCAGCCTGATCGTCAATACGCAGGAAACGATTGAACGTATTAATCACAGTTTGGATAGCCTTGGGATCACTGGATTCCGCATTGCTCCCTATGACGATCGGGATGATTATCGTCTGGTGAGGGAAGGTGAGAACTGCGATACGCCTGTTTTTGGTAGTCTGAGTGAAGGTGAAAAAACACTGATTGCTTTTCTCTATTTTCTGGAGACTTGCACAGGGAGGAAAAGTCGTGATGACAATGACCAACGAAAACGTTTAATTGTCATTGATGATCCTATATCCAGCCTGTCGCAAAACTATGTTTTTGAAATTGCTTCGTTGATCCAGCATCAGGTTATACGTGCCAGAATTGCTGAGAAAGTGATTATTCTGACGCACAGTCTGTTTTTCTTTCAGGAGTTACTGCTTTCTGCGGAACGTAAGAAAAGGGCAGCGGGTTCTTGCCCACCAGAATGGACGCTTTATCGGGTATCCAAATCCTTACATAGTTCTGCTTCCCTTGTTTCCGAAAAAGAATTACTGAACGACTATCAGGCACTATGGTATGTCTTACGCCACGCCCAAAAAGATGACATTGCCAGTGTGGTGATCCCAAATACGATGCGGCAAATACTTGAGTACTACTTTGGTTTTTCGGGGAAAAGTGAAACGCTTCACCGGGCGCTTGAAACACTGGCCAGCGGACCTGAAGGCGAACCAGGTTTCCGTATATTTGCTCGTTACCTGAACCGTCATTCTCACCAGGATGCCCGCAATATCTCTCTTCATGAGGGGGCTTCGGTTGAACGCTATCTTGCCTGGTTTAAGAAAGTATTCGAGGCAGCGAAAGATGAAGAACATTACACATCAATGATGGAAAAGACAACACAAGCGGCCTGATTAACAATAGAAGAGAGCCATCACCCCGGGATTAACCGTTAGCAGTTCGGCAAAGAGCGCATGTGCTGACACACGTGCTCCCAGCGACCAAAACGGAAACGCAGATACTGGTGAACCAGCACAGTTTTCTGTTTCATACCGGGCTCCTTTCTTTCGACACCGACAAGCTGTCGGTGAGCCCCGCACACCTCGTACGAGCATGACTATCGTGTAGAGGCTAAGGATCCCGGGGGGATGGCTTTCGCTATCGTAGGCGATTTCATCTGATGATTCAATCTTTGCTTTGAATAACAATTGATTGAGATGGTCGTGTTTTTGTATTGGAGCAAATTCAGTCACTGTTTTTCTGCTGGCATTATTGTTCAGAGAAGTGTAATGGGCCCCCCGAAAATTCCTTGTCTGGCAAAACCAAACGCGGTATCTTTTCTTGGCACCTGCAAATTCAGGTGCCGGGATTGGTCTCCTGAAGATATTCCTTACTGGCGACATATGACGCGCTTTGCGTCTTTTTTATGTCGTTCATCCGGCTGCATCTCAATGGTGGGCCGGGCGGAGGCGTCGCAAAACGCGCCGGTGTCCAGTAAGGCCGGTAAGACCAATTCCGATCGGTTCCACCACCAATAAGATTGGTTTCTTAGGTGGTAGTTAAAACAATCATTTTCCATATTATTAGTTTAATTTTCAAAATAATTATATGGACTAATTTATTTTTCCCACTGAACTATTTCACCATTATGTAACTTTAAAATAACCTCAGCAAAATCATCATCAACCGTATAAAAATAACACTCCGGCACATTAAGCACTTTAGCAAACGCGCACATCATCTCAAATGTTGGGCGATGTATACCGCTTTCATATTGGGATATGCGTGATCGTGCAGTGGCTTCTTCAATGCCAGCCAGTACGCCTAGCTTTTCTTGAGTGAGATTGGCTTGTAAACGAGCCGTTTTAAGGCGAATGGGCAACATGATGGCACCATCAATAAGGATATTGATAGCATGTTTAGCACTACTTTACATGTAGGTTGCTTAGACTTCCTGAACAATCGAGGAGGGGATTTACTTGCATTCGTTAAGAATGACTCTGATGTTTAAGGTAAAGCTCCAGAACCATCTCAGCAAAATCATCGTTAACGGTGTAAAAGTAGCATTCCGGCACATTAAGTACCTTTGCAAATGCGCACATCATTTCAAATGTTGGACGATGTATCCCACCTTCATACTGAGACACGCGGGAACGCGCAGTTTCTTCTTCAATGCCTGCAAGAACTCCCAATTTTTCCTGAGTTAGATTAGCCCGTAGTCGGGCGGCTTTGAGACGAGTAGGCAGCATTCATTACACCATCAATGATCATACATTGACTTAGTGTTTAGCATTACTTAACATCGTGGTTGTTTAGACTATCTGAACAAATGATGTTTAATGTGAGGCCACAAAATAAGGATCATGGAGATGATTGATAAGGATTGGCACCCGGCAGATATCATCGCCGGGTTAAGAAAGAAAGGAACAACATTGTCGGCCGTTTCCCGAGAAGCGGGGTTAGCGTCTTCCACGCTGGCAAACGCGTTAACAAAACACTGGCCGAAAGGGGAAAAGCTGATTGCGGAAGCGTTGGGGGTTTCGCCTGCGGAAATCTGGCCTTCCCGTTACCGCAAGTCAGAGGATCGTTAAAGTAAAACAGGATCTCCCGAACCGTTATCGAACTAGGTCGGTAACGGTTCGGGAGAAGGCAAGCGAAGCGCGACAGTTTACTTTTGTTGTTCGCCCCATACCCTCACCCCATGACTTCGCCCCATGGTATGGGGCGAATGTATGCGGCGAGCGCGTGGGGCGAATGCGGTGGCAGCAATGCAGCAATATGCCGGAAAATACATTTCCCGACACAAAACGGCGTGCGTCAGTTCATGCGGGCTGGACGCCCTTATTGCCTGTCGCATGGGGGTAATGTCGTGGCTGGACGCCACGACATTACCCCCAAGGTCAACGGCGGCACACCGTCGCGCGCTACGCGCGACCAACCCCTTTAAGACGCACGTTTTAGCCTGTTATTTCTCTTTCTCGCAAGCTCGGTGCGAAATAACGGGAAACGCTGCTTTAAATGGGTTGGTCGCGCCACGCTACCGGCTTGTGGCCGGAGGCTTAGCGGCGACGGTGTGCGGGGCAAGCCCCCCAAATAAACCGACGCGTGGGCGCGTCTTTTTGCTCGCTGGGGCGGCAAAATTTATTCGGCTCCCCCCGGCCTGCTCGGTTTCCCTTGGGGGAAACGCTCGCGGGTGGGTTCGGGCGACGCAAATTAGCCATTTCTACGAAATGGAATTTATTCGCCTCACGCCACTTTTTAATTTCTGCTGTTCGCATCCATTAAAAAGCCATACAAGGGCGGCCTGTCATATCGCTTGTCCTTGTAAACACGGGTAATTTTGATGATGACAGAATCCCGCTGTTGTATCAGGGATGTTCGGTGCTCGCTCTGCTGCGCTCCGCCTCAGCCCTGATACAACAGCGGCGTAGAGAAACAAGATAAGCCGCCTCTGTTCGATTAGAAGCGACTTATTCCATCGGTGTATCAGTCTGGCTCAGGCAACCTTAATCGACTTCTCAAAACGGTAAGCCGGGATGAATTGATGCTGGCAGGCATCGAGATAATCTGACCACCATTGCATCATCTGAGTCCGTTCGTCGAGGTGTTCCGCTTTGTGAATATAGGCGGCACGAACGTGATTGCGCTCCTGATGGCTCATCTGCCGCTCCACAGCATCTTTTGACCAGCGACCTGATTCGATCAACGCACTACACGCTATCGTGCGGAAGCCATGTCCGCAGATATCCACCTGTGTGTCATAACCCATTGTGCGCAGCGCCTTGTTGATGGTGTTCTCACTCATTGGCTTACGGGCATCGTGATCGCCGGGAAAGAGTAATTCCCCGTTGCCGGACAACAGTTTTAGCTGCTTCAGTACCGTTACCGCCTGTTTTGACAGCGGCACCAGATGCGGCGTTTTCATTTTTGCGCCGCGCTCTGAGTGACGCACGCCAGCGATAGGCTCCCGCTGTGCGGGAAGTGTCCACATAGCGTTATCCAGATCGATCTCTACCCAACGGGCAAAACGCAATTCACTGGAGCGGATAAAGATCAGCAAATTAAGCTGTACCGCCAACCTTGTTAGCAGTCTGCCTGAATAGCCTTCTATTCTTTCCAGCAGTTCCGGCAACTTTTCCAGCGGTAGGGCAGGGTAATGATTTTTCGGCGGCGGGGTGATCGCGCCGCAGAGGTCATTGGCCGGATTGCTGGCAATCAGTCCTTCCTGTACGGCGTAACGCATGATGACTGTCGTGCGTTGCTGTATCCGTGCAGCCGTTTCCAGACAACCCTTTTTCTCCGCTACCCGCAGTGGGATCAGCAGGTTGGCGGTTTTCAGGTCGGTGACAAGGACATTGCCGATGAGCGGGAAAACGTGCAGTTCCAGTGAGCGCAGGACTTTGGCGGCGTGTGCCTCACTCCAGCGAATGTTCGCGGCCACCCACTGACGAGCGATGGCTTCAAAGGTATTGCCGTTTTTCTTCGCCTGTTTGTCGTGCTGTTTTTTACGCCGGGATCGTCCCCTGCGCTGAGAATAGTTCGGGCTTCTTCACGCAGTTTACGGGCACTGGCAAGCGAGACAGTCGGGTAAGCGCCAAACGCCAGCTTCTTCTCCTTGCCGCCGAAGCGGTACTTAAGATGCCAGAGCTTGGAACCGTTAGGTTTAATTAGCAGGTACAGACCCTGCGCGTCGCTGAGTTTGTAAGGTTTATCGAGCGGTTTGGCGTTGCGGATGGCGGTATCAGTCAGAGGCATGGTGGGGGCTCCGTAGTTTATCGAACCGACAGGCCCCCAATTAAGCCCCCAAAAACTACGGATGTCAAAAAATCTGGTAGTACCTTGAGGTACTCCAGATTTTCATCAACTCACTGATTTTTCTATGTTCCCGGACGTATAGGAACGTCCCAAAACAAAAATATGGTGCCCGGACTCGGGATCATTCAGCTTTCTATTAAGTTGAAATGTAGCATAAATTTTAACCGTGGCTATTGTCAAGACCCGTAGGTTGACCCGTGTTTTTATAGATAGATCAGAATGATGGGACGCATGCGATAAAGAAATGCCCGGTTCGTTCCTTTGGTTCGATTCCCTACGATGCCGATAAATCGTAATGACATTAGCGTTACGTTTGCTGTATGATTAATATCCAGATAGTAGGCAGGAGGATAACATCATGCCAGCGACGAACAGCGTTTCTGTTAAACGCGAAACATTGAATTTACGCATCAAGCCCGCCGAACGCGATCTGATTGATCGCGCTGCGAAGGCCAGAGGAAAAAACCGTACTGATTTTGTCCTTGAAGCTGCTCGCGCCGCCGCAGAGGAAGCGTTGATCGATCAACGCATCATCATGGCAGATCCCGATGCTTATCAGCAATTCCTTGCCCGCTTGGATCAGGCTCCTGCACCAAATGCCGCACTACGAAAAACCATGCAAACGCCTGCACCGTGGGAACAGAAAAAATGATCTCCGCTCCTGAGCCACTCCACGCCGAACATGTACTATCCTCATTCTGTTGCGGCGTGGAGTCTATGGACAACTGGCTAAAACTACGGGCGATGAAAAATCAGGCCACTGGCGCATCACGAACTTTCGTCAGTTGCGATGGTTCAAAAGTGTTGGCGTATTATTCATTGGCTTCCAGTGCTGTAGCAACGAATGCTGCCCCCGGACGCTTTCGCCGCAATATGCCCGATCCGATTCCGGTCGTGGTGTTGGGGAGGCTGGCGGTAGATAAATCATTGCATGGTCAGGGCGTTGGCCGGGCGCTGGTAAGGGATGCGGGGCTACGGGTGATTCAGGTGGCGGATACTATTGGCATTCGTGGGATGCTGGTTCATGCGCTGTTTGATGAAGCGCGGGAATTTTACCTGCGTGTGGGATTTGAGCCTTCACCGATAGATCCGATGATGTTGATGATTACGTTGGGGGATTTGGTTGAGAGTATTTAACTTGAAATGATTACTTACAGTGAGGGATTGATTAAAAAGAATACGAAGATAAAATTTGTATGTATGTAATCTCCTTAATTTTACATTATCAGCATTTCGGGAAGTTTTCAAAAAATTAATAGTTTGTAACGCCGTGGTTTGCAGCAAAGAGGAAATGATATAATAACAGCATTATAAATTTATTTTTAATTTTATTAATATCTATAAAAGAAGCAATGCCGTAATTATACAGCATTGCAAATAAACTATATTTTTATTAATTTCGCAGCGCTCATTCCTTGAACTATGGATCTTTTGTCGCGATCAATATTCTTATCAATCCAAGTATCCATCATTTCTGCAACATTATCCTTGTTATGTTCGGATGCTTGTTGAGAAAAGGCTCTATCAAATTTGTTACTAATGGCATATCCTTCCTCAAGATTTCCCTTAGGCCGCATCATTTCTAAGTACTTGTTTTTATTGTTCATATTTTACCTCTTTGAAGTCAAGGGAATTTTATCCTTAACATTCTGAGTATAGATTGTTGTGTTAAAACTAGTCAACTTATGGTTCAACTTTTTTGCAGTTTATGTCATATCTTGGCTGGTTCCATTTGCTACTCAGGTTCATCGGGTTGCTCTTCAATTGCTTCATGCGTATATATTTTTACCATGCTGTCAACATATATTGTCAGCAAATAACTAAACGTTAATAAAAAATCTCCGTCCCTATCAATTTTAAATTGATTTGCATCAGCACTAGTGAGTACTAGAACGCCAATACATTCATCTGCCGGTGTTTTGTCAGGTGACATTATGGGGACAGATAGAAAAGATCTGTAATTTATATTATCATTATCATCGTCACTTTTTAGTTCTGAGCTTTTAGTAATATCTGGGCATATTTTTATTTCTTTATGTAAATGTGTAAGGCCAACATGCCCAAATCCACTTTTCCAAGAACGATTACGCTTTTGTAATCTATCATCGCATAACCTAGCTTTGACCGTTAATAAGTCACTAGATGAATCATAAAGGTAAAGGGCTATATTAAATTTACTTTCACTTTTATAACCAAATAAAACTTCTCGTTTAGATGATAAGAAACCTAAGACAGTTTTAAAAAAAGCACGTGTATCAGTTGTTACATTTTCATGCGTTAAGTTCTGAGACTGAGCTTTCTCTGCCATTATGCTGAGCTTATCTTTTATTAATAAAGTTGTGAAGTGTATTACAGCTTTTTGAGTTTGGTGCAGTTCGATTTGGTTGAGTGATCTTGTTGTTAGATTATTAAATTTATTCGCTAAATCATTATATTCATTGATAACAGATTCTAAATGAAAACTTGTATCCTCTCGTCTG
Organism: Pectobacterium artocarpous; assembly: GCF_046159765.1. NCBI lineage: Bacteria > Pseudomonadati > Pseudomonadota > Gammaproteobacteria > Enterobacterales > Pectobacteriaceae > Pectobacterium > Pectobacterium artocarpous. The sequence goes on along the minus strand of NZ_JBJXVK010000037.1, from coordinate 4,360 downwards.
TCTAAATAAAGGAAAGAAAAGCTTATTATTATATGGATAATAAATATGAGAACATAAAATGCTATATAGTAGTTTGGTATTTCATTCAACTTACCCTGAAACTGAAATAGGTAAGATATTCCAACCCCTAAAATCACAGGGATTATAAATGCGTTCCAAATTGAAAAAAAACCGACAAAGTAATTCGAGAATTTAGCATTTTTAAACTGGTTTCTTTTAATTATTTTGTGGATGTTATCCAATTCCATTATTTATTCCTTATTGTTAGATGTAAATTCATAGTTCTAGTGGAACATAAGTTCTATTTTTAAAATATTGGCATAATTATATATGTATCGAATACTAATTTGTCAATGCAAGCTAAGTTACTATTGCAAAATAGTCGATCTCTTGAAGGAAAACTAGTCAGGATTGGGCTATCTGACAACCTCAGAAAAGAAATAAATTATCAACGGGATTGAGCGATACTGTACTGTAAGTATCCCAGTAAACCGAAGCATTAACTTTTAGATATCTTTTAACATGCTAATATGGCTTATGAGGATGCTGTGATCTGCTCTCCATTGATTAATATTATCCTTAATCTCATCGGCATACTCGGCATTAATGCGAAGTTGAGGGAACAGCGTTTTATTCACTTTCTCAGACAGGTGATGTGATTCGATAAGCGGAATGACCATACGTCGCTTTGGTGTCTCGACAATATCACTCTGCACATCGACAAACATTTTGTAGTGACTGGCTCTTTTGTATTGATAAACAATGAATTGCATGATCACCAGTTCCTGTTTTCATCTGCGAACGAGCCATGCTGTGCGATAAATCGGGCGACTTCTTCCATCCCTTCGCGATTATCCTTCTTCCACTCTTCAGCCCTGATGCGGCGGGCTTCTTTGCCAATGGCATCATTCACCAGCCCGGAAATATTGACTCCGGCAGCACTCAGAATCTGATAATTGTCTTTGTCCACGGTAACGCTGACGCGGTGTTTCATGATAGTGATCCTCTTTTATGCACACTCTGAGTATATACTTCGTGTGGTTGTTCAGCAATTAGCCAAGATTCAAATCCAACCCCTTCAACTCATCAACCGTATAAACCCGAAAAACATTGCGGTGCTTCGCTTCCAGCGGGATACGCTGATGATTAACGATGGCGTATTTCACGCTATTGAACATCCGTTCAATAGCTCGCTTTATCTGCGGATCGGGCACGATGTAGAAGACGTACATCCAACGTTTTTGAGTACGAGTTATCAAATGCTGGGTGATTATCGCCTGATAACGGGCCTTGGTTTTCAGATGTCGCTCAGTCTCAACGGCGATGACGGTTCCGTCTGGTAACGTTATCACCCCGGCCGGGCGATGATATACCTCATAGCGGCTGCGGAATGTTGAATCAGCGCCGCTGATCCACCCATAAGCGCCTTTCTTTTCCAGAAGGAGCCGCGCTAGCTGACGATCAAGGCGCTGTATCAGTGTCCAGCCAGTGACTTTCGAGGGCTCAAACCGTGCAGGAAAACCATCCTCATGGGGTGTGGCAACAACGGATAATCCGTCATTGGTGATCCCCCACAGAGCGATTTTCACCATTCTGGTGTTTATTTCATGCTTTTGGATCAATCCCATGTCGATGGCTTTTGCCAGCAACAGATAAAGCGGCTTGTGATTTTTATAATCAAAAAGCAGCATCAACGTTTTAAAGTCGCTGTAGGTTTCTTCTTTCAGAAAGGTGAGCAGAAGTCGCATTTTTTCGTGACTACGCGCCCGGCGTTCACGGTAATCAGAAATCAGCATGGTTCCTCCTTCGCATTTTACTGGGGTGTTTGCTCTTTCGGCTTTATCGCCTCATTACATGGGCGCATACCTTCGCCCACTGGCATGAGTCGACGTCATGAGGCGATCTTGTGGGGATAAAGAGGTGGCAGCTTTGCAGCCATGCGCCGGAAAATACCTTTCCCGGCACAGAACGGCGTGCGCCAGTTCATGCGGGCTGGACGCCCTTATTGCCTGTCGCATGAGGGTAATGTCGCGGCTGGACGCCACGCCAAAACCCCCAACGTCAACAACGGCACACCGTCGCACGCTACGCGCGACTACCCCCTTTGAGACGCCGTTTTTAGCCCACTTTTTCTTTTGCCCGTTCCGGTCAGCGAAAAAATGGGAAAACGCCTTCAAAACGGGTAGTCGCGCCTCGCTACCGGCTGGTGGCCGGAGACTTAGCCACGACGGTGTGCGGGGCTGAAGCCCCCCAAATAAACCGACGCGTGGGCGCGTCTTTTTGCTCGCTGGGGCGGCAAAATTTATTCGGCTCCCCCCGGCCTGCTCGGTTTCCCCTGGGAGAAACGCTCGCCGGTGGGTTCGGGCGACGCAAATTAGCAATTTCTGCGAAATTGAATTTACTCGCCTCACGCCACGGTTGAATGCCCGCGAGGCGCAGGTATTCAACCGCCTAACCCCGTCGCGTTCTGTGTTGTTGCTGAATGGTCTGTTGAGCGCGGTCAGCGTTGCGAAAATAAAACATGCTGGCATGTCTTCTCCCATGCTGGAATTAGCCCGTAGAGGAGACTATCGGGAAAGGAGGAGGCTGCCTGCAAACAACTCAATATTGGATGGGAATAGTTATTGTTATTCAGCGTCGGACGCAAAAAAGCTCTGACCTAACGGCAGAGCTTTAATCAGGCTGGTGATGTTCAGATGGCTATCTGGCGGTGAGTGAATGTGCGCGTTTGTGCATCGTGGTAAGGGCAGGGATGAGTAAACTGATTGCGGTTAGCCCGTGTCCCAACTGGCACAGGCTTTCTGGTGTCGATTCGCACACGTCATTATCGGCAAAGGTAATCAGCGCATCACCAATGAAATTCAGGCAATGGCAAAGCCCGGCCTGTGTTTCGGCGCAATATTCTGTGACCTGCGAGAGTTCGTCATTGTCCATGTGTGAAAAGTCCAGACGCGCCAGCGCGGCACTCATGGCGGAGTAACGGTTCTCATAATCCGGCAGTGATTGATAAGACGAGCCCGTGTTACTATTGGTGTCAGCCATAGCATTAGTCCTCATAATGTTGTGGTCAGAAGCCCGGTTAGTGTTAGCGCACTGCCGGGTTTCGTTTTTCACCATGAATTTTCTCTTGGTGTTCATACACCTTAACGCTAGGTGCACATACACGTCAACGTGTTTAAAAATATTTTTCCTTGTATAGTGTGCGTTCAGCGAGAAAGGAAAACGGCATGCCTACAGGTTCTAAAAACAAGCGTTCAACCACAAAGGGAATTCGCTTCCCGCATGAGCTTATCGAAGAAATAAACGCCAGCGTTGCGCAGGAGAAAACGGAAGATCCCGATGCTAATTTCTCAGCCTGGGTTCTGGATGCTTGCAACCGAAAACTGGCAGCGCCAAAACGCGACAAGCCTGTGAAACCCTGACGTATAAGAAACGTTTGGCAGAATGCTCGAATGGTTTTACGACAACGCTCCTGACGGGGTTTCTATCACATAGAAAGCCCGTCAGGAGCCAACAAGCGCAGCGCGTTAGCCAGCCGCCGTATAACTTCGTGCATAAATATACGGCGCGACGTAGCCCTCGCGGTTGACGTCCAGATAATCCGACCACCACTGCATCATTTCGATTCTGGCTTCCAGATGCTCCGCTTTATGCACGTAGGCCGCCCGCACGCCGTTGCGCTCTTTGTGACTCATCTGTCGCTCGATGGCGTCCTTTGACCAGCGTCCGGATTCATTCAGGGCGCTACAGGCCATGGTTCTGAAACCGTGGCCGCATACCTCGGTTTTGGTGTCGTAGCCAATCACGCGCAGCGCCTTGTTGATGGTGTTTTCACTCATTGGCTTGTTCAGGGTATGTGCGCCCGGAAAAACGAAGACCGACTTGCCGGAAATCGCCTGAATCTGTTTCAGCAGGGCGACTGCCTGCCGTGACAGCGGCACCAGATGTTCATCCTTCATTTTTGCGCCACGCTCTGAGAACCGCACGCCGTTTACCGCTTCGCGCTGGGCGGGCACGCTCCAGATATGCGCTTTCAGGTTGAATTCATCCCAGCGGGCAAACCGTAGTTCACTGGAGCGCAGAAACACATGCAGGTTCAGCTCCAGCGCCAGACGGGTGAGCATCCGGCCTTTGTAGTTTTCCATTTTCTCCAGCAGTTCGGGCAAGCGTTTCAGCGGCAGGGCGGGGTGATGTTGGGTCACCACCGGGGTCACGACGCCATCTAAATCGTAAGCCGGATTATATTTAATCACGCCCTGCTGGACGGCATGACGCATGATTTTGGTCAGATGCTGGCGCACTCGCCCAGCGACGTCATGCACGCCTTTATCGTCAATCGCCTTAACCAACTGCGCCAGAT
>NZ_JBJXVK010000036.1:0-30772 GCF_046159765.1 Pectobacterium artocarpous | reverse complement strand
AACCGCGCGTCGCCGTTGCCGTGTCAGTGGAGGCGCATTATAGGGACTTCTCGGCAGGTCGCAATAGGTATTTTAAAGAAAAATGATTGTTTGCTGCATTCCACAGCAAAACCCCGCCTTATACCTATTTTTTCACAAACTTATCCACAGAAAGCATTCTATTCAAAAATTGACGAGCATCACGCAAACGTTTTCGCTACAATTCACCCCGTTCAAGATCGTCGTATTTTTGCGAACGCTAACTGAATATTTCTCTTTATTCCGCAACTATTGCTCTGACAAAGACGATATTCACATACCGTTCTTTACTGACTACCCAAATCCAAGGGATAACATCATCATGCAACAACGCCGTCCAATTCGCCGCGCTCTGCTCAGCGTTTCTGACAAAGCAGGTATTGTCGAATTTGCTCAAGCTCTGTCCCACCGTGGTGTCGAGCTCCTTTCAACCGGAGGAACCGCACGTTTGCTGGCTGATGCTGGCTTGCCGGTGACTGAAGTCTCTGACTACACTGGCTTCCCGGAAATGATGGATGGGCGTGTAAAGACTCTGCACCCGAAAGTACACGGCGGTATTTTGGGACGTCGCGACCAAGATGATGCGATCATGACACAGCACGACATTAAGCCGATCGATATTGTTGTTGTGAATCTGTATCCATTTGCCCAGACCGTGGCTCGTGAGAACTGCACGCTAGAAGATGCGGTCGAGAATATTGATATCGGTGGCCCGACGATGGTTCGTTCTGCCGCCAAGAACCATAAAGATGTGGCTATCGTGGTCAAGAGCAGCGACTACAGCGCCATCATTAATGAAATCGACGCCAACGGCGGTTCACTGACTTACGAAACCCGCTTCGATTTAGCCATTAAAGCCTTCGAGCACACTGCGGCTTACGACAGCATGATTGCCAACTACTTTGGCGCGCTGGTACCGCCTTATCACGGTGAAACCGATAAACCATCGGGACACTTCCCACGCACATTGAACCTGAACTACATCAAAAAGCAGGACATGCGCTACGGTGAGAACAGCCATCAGCAAGCCGCCTTCTATATAGAAGAGAATATTCATGAGGCTTCTGTCGCCACCGCTACGCAGTTACAAGGCAAAGCGCTGTCTTATAACAACATCGCCGATACCGATGCGGCGCTAGAATGCGTGAAAGAATTTGCCGAACCGGCCTGCGTGATCGTTAAACACGCAAATCCGTGCGGCGTGGCAATTGGCGGCTCAATTCTTGATGCCTACGAACGCGCCTACAAAACTGACCCGACATCCGCATTCGGTGGCATTATCGCCTTCAACCGCGAATTGGATGAAGAAACCGCGCAGGCCATCATCAGCCGTCAGTTTGTCGAAGTCATCATTGCGCCATCCGCCAGTGATGCCGCATTGACGGTGACCGCAGCCAAACAAAACGTACGTGTCCTGACAAGCGGTAACTGGCAGCAGCGCGTTCCCGGCCTGGATTTCAAACGCGTCAACGGCGGTTTGCTGGTACAGGATCGCGATCTGGGTATGGTCGATGCCTCCCGGTTGCGTGTCGTGACTGAGCGCCAGCCGAGCGAGCAGGAGTTGCGCGATGCGCTCTTCTGCTGGAAAGTGGCGAAATTCGTTAAATCCAATGCGATTGTGTACGCACGCGACAATATGACTATCGGGATAGGTGCCGGCCAAATGAGCCGCGTTTATTCAGCAAAAATCGCCGGTATCAAAGCGGGTGATGAAGGGCTGGAAGTCAAAGGTTCGGCGATGGCATCTGATGCGTTCTTCCCCTTCCGTGATGGTATTGATGCTGCCGCTGCCGTTGGCATCACCTGCGTGATCCAACCAGGCGGATCGATTCGTGATGATGAAGTCATTGCCGCCGCTAACGAACACGGCATTGCGATGATCTTTACCGACATGCGCCATTTCCGCCATTAATTCTGGAGATTGAACGAAATGAACATTTTAATTATTGGTAATGGTGGGCGTGAGCACGCGCTGGCTTGGAAGGCCGCACAGTCGCCGTTGGCAAAACGTGTTTATGTCGCTCCGGGGAATGCTGGCACCGCACTTGAACCCGCGCTGACCAACGTCGATATCGGCGCAACCGACATTCCAGCATTAGTTGCTTTTGCGCAGGAAAACCACATCGATTTAACCATCGTTGGCCCAGAAACACCGTTAGTTCTCGGCGTTGTTGATGCATTTCAGAGTGCGGGTCTAAAAATCTTTGGTCCAACGCAGGGAGCAGCACAGTTAGAAGGTTCTAAAGCCTTCACTAAAGATTTTCTGGCACGCAACAACATCCCGACAGCGGAATACCAGAATTTCACCGACGTTGAACCCGCGCTGGCCTATGTACGCAGCAAAGGTGCACCTATTGTCATTAAGGCGGATGGATTAGCCGCTGGCAAAGGCGTGATTGTCGCTATGACGTTGGAAGAAGCGGAAAACGCCATTCAGGATATGCTGGCAGGTAATGCCTTCGGCGATGCCGGACACCGCATCGTAGTGGAAGAATTCCTTGACGGTGAAGAAGCCAGCTTCATCGTGATGGTGGATGGCAAGAATGTGCTGCCGATGGCAACCAGCCAGGATCATAAACGCGTTGGCGATAAAGATACTGGCCCAAATACCGGTGGTATGGGGGCGTATTCCCCGGCTCCGGTCGTGACTGATGAAATCCACCAGCGAGTGATGGATCAGGTAATTTGGCCAACGGTGAATGGCATGGCCGCAGAGGGAAATACCTACGTCGGTTTCTTGTATGCCGGTCTGATGATTTCTGCCGATGGTCAGCCAAAAGTTATCGAGTTCAACTGCCGCTTTGGCGATCCAGAAACACAGCCAATTATGCTGCGCTTACGTTCTGATCTCGTGGAGCTGTGCCTGGCAGCCTGTGATGGCACGCTAGACCAGAAAGATTCCATCTGGGATGAACGTCCATCTCTGGGTGTGGTATTAGCCGCAGGCGGTTACCCGGCAGACTACAACACGGGCGATGTGATCTCCGGTTTACCACAACAGGATGCCGAAGATGGCAAGGTCTTCCATGCTGGCACCAAACTAAATGGTATTAATGTCGTGACCAACGGCGGCCGTGTACTGTGCGTCACCGCACTGGGCAATACCGTCGCTGAAGCGCAGCAACGCGCTTACGAAATCGCAGCAGGTATTCAATGGCAAGGAGTATTCTGTCGAAAAGACATCGGCTACCGCGCCATTGAGCGTGAGCAAGCCTGATAAGCCCAGCTCCGATAAACGATTGCCTGATCAATACTGAAGCCCGGAGAAATCCGGGTTTTTTATCGCCTTATTCTTTAATACCCTAAATAATTCGAGTTTCAGGCAGGCGGCAAGAGAGGGAATACCGATGAGCTTACTCAGGTAAGTGATTCGGGTGACTGAACGCAGCCAACGCACATGAAACTTGAAGTATGACGGGTATGGTTATTTAGGCTGCCACTGGCAAACATCATCTTCCACCACCAGCAATAACTGCGTCCCTTCCGGTGCTTCCAGCCACGCGACGTTTAGCGGGCGCGTTGCATGCGCTTTTTGCTCTGCAATCCATTCACGCGAATCATTGTCAAAATCAGGGCGAACCACCGTACCGTCACAAGACTGTACTTGCCCTTCCAACCATTTCCCTTGCTTTAGCGTCACCTTTCCTGCACGTAGGACATCGCTCAACTCCAGCATGCGCTTAGCATCAAACTGGTAGAGCGCGACATCATCATCAGAAACTGATTCTCGTCTTTCGGCAAGTTGCCGCTGCATAAAGCTGACGGTTCCATCTTCTGCAAAGCGCATATCTTCTTTTTGCGCGCCGAGCTGATTACGCTGTATCTCACGCAGCTTATCCTGCTGGAACGTATAGCGAGTCACCACCAGGCCGTTGCCCTGAAGCGGATTGAACACGGTGGTCAGCGCCGTCGTATTCTGCGCATCGTCTTTACGCCACAAACGCACAATACCGCGATCGGCAACATAACCGCTAGCGAAAAACTCCGGCGGTGCGGTGCGGCTACTACAGGCCACCACGGCAGTCAGCACGAGGCCTGCTCCACACAAACGTCGTAAAAGCAAAAGGGGCGAAAACGCCCCTCTGCTTAAACTTTTAACCGACATGGGCTTATTTAACAGCGTCTTTCAGAGCCTTGCCAGAAACAAACGCTGGCACGTTGGCAGCAGCAATTTTGATTTCTTTACCGGTTTGTGGGTTGCGGCCAGTGCGCTCATTACGATGGTTGACTTTAAACGTACCAAAACCAACTAATTGTACTGCATCACCTTCTTTCAGAGACTCGGTAATTGCCGCCAGAGTTGATTCCAGAGCTGCTTTAGCCTGTGCTTTTGACAGATCAGCTTTGTCCGCAATTACATCAATCAGTTGAGTCTTATTCATAAGTTATCCTTACAGTGTGTTTATCGCTTGCTAAGCATCAAGTGCGACGGATATGCCATCTCCCTTTTCAGGGTGTGGTAGCACTCTCCTGCATACACGCACCGACAGCCACTTTTTTTTTACGCCCCCCAAATGTAGACCAGACAGGGTGCGAATGTGAAGCCTTAAGACAGGCCATTTCAGGCCTTAAATCACGTTTTATCGCGTTATTGATGCAAATTTATCCCGATGTTACTACTTCCGGCCTCGCGCAGATCGGAACGGAGCCCTTTTATCAGCTCAATATCGCGTTCTTCACAGGCCGCCAACAGGCGAAAAATCTCCCATTGGATGTCCCATTCTTCTTCGATTGCAGGCAACACCTTTAGCTCATCATCGGTCATTTCTTTGCCTGCCTGCGTCATTTCCAACATGGCAACCGTGCGGATAGACGTTTCGCTAATCGCTATCGCATGTTCGAGCGTGGCACCGCTTAAACGCGAATGAATCAGCTCGCCCAGCGCGATACAGGCATCAATAGCCGGGTAGACACCGTAAAGATCGTAATCTTCCGCCGCGGGAATCGCTTCTTCCAGCTTTTCCAATTGGCTATCGAAATTAACCTTAGCATCTTTAACGACCAAGGTTTCCCACACCAGATCGAGAATGCGGCGGTAAACCATCGCATCGCCGAACGCGGTTTGACGACAGAACTCATGGTAATTGGGATACATACGTTCACAAAGACATGCCATGAAAGTGACATGTTGCCAGCTTGCCAGTTTTTCCAGACGTAAATGAATGGGGTTACGTAACATTTTTATGCTCATTAACAGCGACGGGCGGCAGTGTACCTGAAATAACAGCGACGCCCTATGCCTGAATTCCTAAAGTTTTACGACAATACGTTAGCGGCTTTCTGCCGTTGCCAACGCACAAATGCGGGACGATTCGATGCAACAGCATCAGCCCAACGGGTCGGCTCTGGTAAACGGTAGCCGCGCATACAACATTGTACCCAGTGCAATGCACTATCTTGTCCAACTCGGTGTCCCGTCGCCACAAACAGTGGATTACAGCGCGCTTTGCTGCGCCATACCCAGCCAATCTGTTCGCCCTTATCCAGCAACGGCTGCTGGCTGCCGACACTCTCCATCAACGGTTCAAATCGGCCACACAACCGACTTTTGGCCACGCCAATCGTCGGAACATCAACCAGCAGGCCAAAATGGCTGGCAACGCCGAGACGCCGTGGGTGAGAAATCCCGTGCCCATCGACAAACAGCAGATCCGGTTTCTGTTCAAGCAATGCCCAGGCGGCAAGCAGCCCAGGGCATTCGCGAAATGAAAGAAAACCGGGAATATAGGGCATCGTCGTGCTGATACGCGCAATCTTGTATTCTACCAGCTCCAACGAAGGATAGCGCATTACCGCAATCGCCGCGCGAGTGACCGAGCCTTCTTGCTCAAAACCCACGTCCGCACCTGCGATAAACGCGGGCTGCTCAAAAGGTAAATCGTCGTGCCGAATCACATCAGAAGCGCGAGCCAGTTGCTCAGCCCGCAGCTGTTGTGTATCAATCACATCACCTCCGGTGAATTATGTGTGATAAGGGCGAGATAACCGATGGACGGCCTCAACAAACACACCGGCATGCTCTGGGGGCACGTCTTGGTGAATGCCGTGCCCCAGGTTGAAAACATGCCCGTTGCCTTGCCCAAATCCTGCCAGGATCGACGCCACTTCCTGTTCGATCCGGGCCGGATCGGCATACAACATCGACGGATCCATATTTCCCTGTAGCGCCACTTTATCGCCTACCCGGCGGCGTGCGTCGGCAATATCACTTGTCCAGTCCAGCCCCAGCGCGTCGCAGCCTGTTTCCGCCATCGCTTCCAACCACTGGCCTCCACCTTTGGTGAAGAGCGTCACTGGCACGCGTCGGCCTTCGTTCTCACGTAGTAAACCATCAACAATCTTATGCATGTACCGCAGGGAGAATTCTTTGTAGTCACGTCCGCTCAGCGCGCCGCCCCAGGTATCGAATACCATCACTGCCTGCGCACCAGCACGAATCTGCGCGTTGAGATAAAGAATGACGCTATCGGCGAGCTTATCCAGCAACAGATGTAGCGTTTTAGGCTCGGCGAACATCATTTTCTTGATGACGGTAAACGCTTTGCTGCTACCGCCTTCAACCATGTAGGTCGCAAGCGTCCACGGGCTGCCCGAGAAACCAATCAACGGCACTTCACCAGCGAGGTTTTTACGGATCGTCCGCACCGCGTTCATCACATAACCGAGTTCCTGCTCAGGATCGGGAATCGGCAGGTTAACCACATCGGCATGAGATGTGATGGGAGAGTGAAAGCGTGGGCCTTCCCCCGCTTCAAAATAGAGCCCCAAGCCCATGGCGTCAGGAATAGTCAGGATATCGGAGAACAGAATCGCCGCATCCAGCGCATAGCGCCGTAAAGGTTGTAACGTGACTTCGCAAGCCAGTTCTGCGTTTTTACACAGCGACATAAAATCACCCGCCTGCGCGCGCGTTGCCTTGTATTCCGGCAAATAACGCCCCGCTTGACGCATCATCCACACCGGGGTGACATCAACGGGTTGGCGCAATAATGCCCGCAAGTAGCGATCGTTTTTCAGATCAGTCATGTTCTTTTCCTTTCAACCTCACGGCGGTTCGACACCGGATAGATGTGATGAAACGGATACGTTATAAAACGAATACGCTATGACGCGGGTACGTTGTGTACACGAGCATTCATGGCGCAAATAGTACCACCTCAGCCTTCGTTCTCGTGATAAGCGCGACACAGCACCACCGTATCCTCAATAAGCCGACGCGCCACGGTGCCCGGCGGAGGCAACTGCGGGAGTTGGTCATAGCGAAACCAGCCCGCGTCACGCAGCTCTTTCGGGTCGTGTTTGATGTCACCCCCCGCATACTCGGCCATAAACGCCATCATCAACGAATGAGGGAAGGGCCAGGGCTGCGAACTCACGTAGCGCAGGTTTTTTATCTGGATCTGGCTCTCTTCCATTACCTCACGCACAACCGTCTGCTCCAGCGTTTCGCCCACTTCCACAAACCCGGCCAGCACGGTGTACATGTTTCCGCGATGCCGGTTGTGCTGCGCCAGCAAAATTTCCTCGCCGCGACGGATTGCGACGATGATACAGGGCGCAATCTGCGGATAATAACGCTCTTTGCAGTGGTGACATAAGCACGCCAGCTCCGTTTTACTCTGCACCATTTCATGGCCACAGTAACCGCAAAAGCGATGAGAACGATAGAACTCAGCCAACTGTACGCCTCGCCCCGCCAGTTGGAATAAGCCCACGTCCTGATCGAGCAGTTGGCGAACCGATGTCATATCCGAATCCCGTCTCTGACACACCAACCAAACGGGCTGCCCTTCCCATTCACCGATTTGGCGAGCCATTTTCCCCTCTAACGACCACGCTGCCGCCGTTCCGCACGGTAATGCCCCCTGAGGCAACCATATTTGTAACGCATCGCTAACCACCCACCAGCCGGCTTCATCACCTTTTAGCGTCTGTTCCATATCTTTTTATTGCTCCACTGCCACTTCACTGGCATTTTACATTCAGAGTGACTACATAAGTTTTATAACTGGGATTTCAGTTATGTCTTACCGTTCACGGAGTCAACAATGCTAAACCAGCTACAAAGTCTGACTGAATACGTTGGTGGCAATAATGCGTTAATCGACCAATGGCTACAAGCACGTAAGCAGCTTCTCGTGGCTTACTATCATCTGGTTGGCATCAAGCCGAACAAGGAAGCACTTTCACTTCTGGATGAAGGAGCATTGGACAATTTTTGCCAGAATCTGGTGGACTACCTTTCTACGGGCCACTTTCACTTATACGAAAAGATGCTGCACGAAGCAGCGACCCACAGCGAACAACTATTAGCGCTTTCTACCCAGCTTGACCTCGCCCTGCAAAACAACACGCAGCACATCATGACGTTTTACGATAACCATCTGGCGACAGCCATCGACCATGATAACTGCCTCGAATTCCAGCAGGCACTCTCCAGCGTCGGTGAAGCTCTGGAAGAGCGTTTTACGTTAGAAGACAACATGATCCGTCTGGTTTACGACAACTAGCCGTCATTTAAGGTTATTTAAGAACATCACCACACACTGTACAGGCAAAAGCGGCACGCTTTGACATCCGCGTTTTGCCGTCATACAGTGTAGGGGTTTTATTGGCCCGTTTAAGAAACGGGCATATCTTGTCGGAGTGCCTAGCGTGCTCGTGTTTCGTTTTACGAAAGCAATCGTTTTACGAAACTTATGAGCGCACAGGCTGAGACCGTTAATTCGGGATCTGCGGAACCTGATCGGGTTAATACCTGCGAAGGGAACAAGAGTAATGCACCTCATTGAGATTGAGCCCAAGGCTGCGTATTCCTACATACCTGCTCTGATGCCCAATATCCTTATTACTCCCTCCGGCTCCAGACAAGCAATCTTCCCTTTACGTCTTACAGGAACTTGCTATGTCTACAGAACCCTTGTCTATAAAAACAGTGTCATCCAAATCGGGTCGCCGCGAGCAGCGTGCCGCCGCCCAGCAATTTATCGATACCTTACAGGGAACGGCCTTCCCTAATTCCAAACGTATCTACCTTGCAGGTTCACGCGACGATATCGGCGTGCCAATGCGAGAAATTCAGCTCAGCCCGACGCTACTCGGCGGCAGCAAAGACAATCCCCAATACGAACCCAATGAACCGATCCCGGTTTACGATACGTCAGGGCCTTATAGCGACCCTGCCGCTCAACCCGATGTCCGCGTTGGCTTAGCAAAGCTGCGCGCTAGCTGGATTGCAGAACGCTGTGACACCGAGGCGCTATCCGGCGTCAGTTCCGATTTCACTCAGCAGCGTCTGGCAGATGCGGGGTTGGATCATCTGCGCTTCGGACACTTGCCACGGCCACTGCGTGCCAAAGCGGGCAAACGCGTCACTCAGCTTCACTATGCACGACAGGGGATCATTACCCCTGAAATGGAATTTATCGCCATTCGCGAAAATATGGGACGCGAGCGTATTCGTACTGACGTACTGCGCCAGCAGCATCCGGGGCAAAGTTTCGGTGCCCTTCTGCCGGAAAATATCACGCCGGAATTTGTTCGCCAGGAAGTCGCCGCCGGTCGCGCCATTATTCCTTCCAACATCAACCATCCCGAATCAGAACCGATGATCATCGGACGCAATTTTCTGGTGAAGGTTAACGCCAATATCGGTAATTCCGCCGTGACGTCCTCCATCGAAGAAGAGGTGGAAAAGCTGGTTTGGTCTACCCGCTGGGGGGCGGATACGGTGATGGATCTCTCAACCGGCCGCTATATTCATGAAACCCGCGAGTGGATTCTGCGCAACAGTCCCGTGCCAATCGGTACCGTGCCAATCTATCAGGCACTGGAAAAAGTGAACGGCGTGGCGGAAAACCTGAACTGGGAAATGTTCCGCGACACACTGCTGGAGCAGGCGGAACAGGGCGTGGACTATTTCACTATCCACGCCGGCGTGCTGCTGCGCTACGTGCCGATGACGGCTAAACGCCTGACCGGCATCGTTTCACGCGGGGGCTCCATTATGGCGAAGTGGTGCCTGTCACATCACAAAGAGAGCTTCCTGTACGAGCACTTCCGTGAAATCTGTGAAATCTGTGCCGCTTATGACGTCGCGCTGTCGCTGGGCGATGGCTTACGCCCCGGCTCGATTCAGGATGCCAACGACGAAGCCCAGTTTGCTGAGCTACATACATTGGGTGAGCTAACCAAAATTGCTTGGGAATATGACGTACAGGTAATGATTGAAGGCCCCGGTCACGTCCCGATGCAGATGATCCGCCGCAACATGACCGAAGAGCTGGAGCACTGTCACGAAGCCCCATTCTATACACTCGGCCCATTAACCACCGATATCGCACCGGGTTACGATCACTTCACCTCCGGCATCGGCGCCGCGATGATCGGCTGGTTCGGCTGCGCAATGCTCTGTTACGTCACACCGAAGGAGCATCTCGGCCTGCCAAACAAAGACGACGTTAAACAGGGGCTGATTACCTACAAGATCGCCGCCCACGCAGCCGATCTGGCAAAAGGCCACCCCGGTGCGCAGATCCGTGATAACGCCATGTCAAAAGCGCGCTTTGAATTCCGCTGGGAAGATCAGTTCAATCTGGCGCTCGATCCGCAAACCGCTCGCGCCTACCACGATGAAACGCTGCCGCAGGAATCCGGCAAGGTCGCCCATTTTTGTTCCATGTGCGGCCCCAAATTCTGCTCGATGAAAATCTCACAGGAAGTGCGCGACTACGCCGCTAAACAGGAAGCTGAAGCCAAACCGATTGAGGTCGGTATGGCGCAAATGTCACAAGAATTCCGCTCTCGCGGCAGCGAGCTTTACCACAGCGCCACCAGCTTACAAACCGAGGAGAGCAAATGACGAACTCGACGCCTTTTGCCCCAATAGAACAGCGGCTGGGGCTTTATCCCGTCGTCGATAGCGTGGAATGGATCGAACGCTTACTCGGCATCGGGGTGAAAACGATCCAGTTGAGGATCAAAGATCGGTCAGATGCACAGGCCGAAGCCGATGTGATCCAAGCGATCGCCTTAGGTCGTCGCTATCAGGCACAGCTTTTCATCAACGACTATTGGAAATTAGCCGTAAAACATCAGGCGTACGGCGTACATCTGGGTCAGGAAGATCTAGATGCAGCCGATCTGGCTGCAATTAAACAAGCCGGCCTGCGCTTAGGTGTCTCCACGCATGACGATCGTGAGCTAGCACGTGCCGTAGCGATCAACCCGTCCTATATCGCACTGGGGCATATCTTCCCCACGCAAACCAAAGATATGCCATCTGCGCCACAAGGGCTGACCGAACTAACGCGGCACATAGCCGCATTGGATGGTCGCTTCCCCACCGTGGCGATTGGCGGCATCAGCATCGATAGAGTACCCGCGGTATTAGAAACAGGCGTCGACAGTATTGCCGTCGTTAGCGCCATTACGCAGGCATCGGACTGGCGTCACGCTACCGCAACGTTGCTCAGGATGATTGAAGGACGGGAGGCCTGACATGGTAACGCATCACCATCCAACACCTGCCAGGCTGAACGATAGCGAATTTATGCGCTACAGCCGTCAACTGATGCTGGAAGATATCGGTCCAGAAGGTCAGGAGAAACTCAAAGTCGCCCGCGTCCTGTTGGTTGGGCTGGGTGGGCTGGGTGCGCCTGCCTCGCTCTATCTGGCTGCCGCAGGCATTGGTACACTGCTGCTCGCCGACGATGACTCGCTGCACATCAGCAACCTGCAACGTCAGATTTTGTATCGCACCGGCGACACCGACAAACCCAAAGCCGTGTTGGCACAGCGTCAGCTACAGGCGTTAAATCCGTATTCGGAAACCATTGCACTTACCGAAAGGCTCAGCGGCGACGTCTTACATCGCGCCGTCAGCCGTGCCGATCTGGTATTGGATTGCAGTGACAACATGACCACTCGACACGCAGTTAACGCCGCCTGCTTTAACGCAAGCAAACCGCTCATCAGCGGGAGCGCTGTCGGTTTCAGCGGACAGCTCGCGGTCTTCACGCCGCCTTATCACTCTGGCTGCTACGCCTGCCTGTACCCCGATACGACCGAGCCACAGCGCAACTGCCGTACCGCTGGCGTGCTGGGACCAGTGGTCGGCGTGATTGGCACACTTCAGGCGCTGGAAGCGATCAAACTACTGGCAGGTATGCCGTCCGCGCTGGATGGCAAGCTGAGAATGTTCAATGGCAAACAGCAGAGCTGGAACACGCTCCAGCTCACACGAGCGCCCCATTGCCCGGTATGCGGAGGAGCAGTATGAGAATCACGCTGAATGATGAGACCTTTGAATTCCCAGAAGCCATCACGGTTGAGGCGCTGCTGAACCAGATAAACAGGCTCCAGCCCGGCACAGCGCTGGCCATCAATCAAACCATTATCCCGCACGCCACTTGGTCACAGCATCAGGTCCAGGACGGTGATGATATTTTACTTTTTCAGGCAATCGCGGGAGGATGACATGCTGCACATTGCCGATACGACATTAACTTCACGGCTACTGACCGGCACCGGAAAATTCTCCACGCCAGAACTGATGCTGGCGGCACTCGAGGCCTCCGGTTCGCAGCTCGTGACCATGGCGATGAAACGCGTTGACCTGAACGGCGGCAACGATGCCATTCTCGCGCCGTTACGCCAGCTCGGCATTAAGCTGCTGCCGAATACCTCAGGGGCCAAAACCGCTGACGAAGCCATCTTTGCAGCCCGACTGGCGCGAGAAGCGCTGGGCACTCGCTGGCTGAAACTGGAAATTCACCCCGATGTGAAATACCTGCTGCCCGATCCCATCGAAACGCTGAAGGCCGCCGAACAGCTGGTAAAAGAAGGATTCACAGTCCTGCCTTACTGCGGGGCCGACCCGGTACTGTGCAAACGGCTGGAAGAGGTCGGCTGCGCGGCAGTGATGCCTCTCGGTGCGCCCATTGGTTCCAATCAAGGGCTACAAACGCGTGATTTTCTCCGCATCATCATCGAACAGGCGCGCGTTCCAGTGATTGTCGATGCGGGCATTGGCGCCCCCAGCCATGCGGCCGATGCGCTGGAAATGGGAGCCAATGCCGTTCTGGTCAACACGGCCATCGCCGTTGCTCGCGATCCCGTCGCTATGGCGCACGCATTCAGACTGGCAGTCGAGGCAGGCGATCTTGCTCGTCAGGCTGGACTGGGAAGTAAGCAGTTCATCGCCAGCGCCACCAGCCCACTCACCAGTTTTCTGCATCAGCAAACAGAAGGGGCGGCGAGATGAACGTCGATTTCCAAACTGTCTGGGAACAGCTCGACTGGGATGACCTGACGCTGCGCATCAACGGTAAAACCGCATTGGACGTTGAACGCGCGCTTGCTGCACCACACCTGACGCGTGACGATTTTATGGCGCTCATCTCACCCGCCGCCAGCGCTTATCTGGAACCGCTGGCTCAACGGGCACAGCAGCTCACCCGGCAGCGTTTCGGCAATACGGTGAGTTTCTATGTGCCGCTGTATCTGTCCAATCTGTGTTCTAACGACTGCACCTACTGCGGCTTTTCGATGAGCAACCACATCAAGCGGAAAACGCTGGATGAGGCGGAGATCCTGCGTGAATGCGCCGCTATCAAGGCCCTCGGGTTTGAGCATCTGTTGCTCGTGACGGGCGAACATCAGCGCAAAGTGGGGATGGATTATTTTCGCCGCGTCTTTCCGCTGATCCGGCCGCTCTTCAGTTCGCTGATGATCGAAGTCCAACCGCTGTCGCAGAACGAGTACGCCGAGTTGAAAGCGCTGGGGTTGGATGGCGTGATGGTCTATCAGGAAACCTATCATCCGGGAACCTACCAGTTGCACCATCTAAAAGGACAAAAACAGGATTTCCACTGGCGGCTCGCCACGCCGGATCGGCTCGGACGCGCGGGGATCGACAAGATCGGGCTGGGCGCGTTAATCGGCCTGTCCAATAGCTGGCGAACCGACTGCTACATGGTGGCGGAACATCTGTTGCACCTACAGCAGCACTACTGGCAGAGCCGGTATTCTATCTCGTTCCCGCGCCTGCGCCCCTGTGCGGGCGGCATTGAACCGGCGTCGCTCATGGATGAAGCGCAGCTCATGCAGGTGATTTGCGCATTCCGATTGCTGTCACCGGATATTGAACTGTCGCTGTCCACGCGTGAATCACCGTTCTTTCGCGATCATGCGATCCCTATCGCGATTAACAACGTCAGCGCCTTTTCCAAAACTCAGCCGGGTGGCTACGCCGACGACCATCCTGAACTGGAACAGTTTTCACCCCATGATTCACGACGTCCTGAAGACGTGGCGCAAGCCATCGTGCGCGCAGGTCTCCAGCCCGTATGGAAAGACTGGGACGGTTATTTAGGCCGGTAATTACTGATAGGATAAACTACTGAGTGGAATAAGTTATTGAGCAGGATCGGTATGGATGATACGTCTGATTTGGGATGCAGCTCGCAAGCCAAAATGAGAATTACACAGAAGGGAATATTCTCGGGATAGCGCCGCGCAACATGACATTCGGCCTCTCGTCACAGCCTGCGACGAAGAATACAGTAGCGTCGTTGGCAAGCCTGAGCGTTACAGAGCCTGCTGGCCGGAGCCGTTTGCCACTTATCGGTTCTGCACATCAACCCGCCGATACGGGGCTTATCCTTACCCGTATCGGCCCTTCCCTAAAATTATCAAAGAGCGTTTTGGTCAGGAGACGTGTGCATCATCTTCGCAACCTCATTGCCCACGATACGCAGCCCTTCCCTCATCTCTTCCGTAAAGCGATTGGCATAATTGAGTCGAATACAATTGCGATATTTCCCTGAGGCGGAGAAGAGCGAACCAGCAGCTATCTGTATGCCCGCTTTTCTGACCTCACGGGTGAGCTTGAGCGAATCAAAATATTCAGGCAGTTCAATCCACACCAAAAAACCGCCCTGAGGACGACTCACGCAAATGTTTGACGGAAAATACTCACGTACCCAGCAGGTAAATATATCCAAATTGGCTTTGTACTGAGCACGCATGCGGCGTAGATGAGGCTGGTAGTGTCCGTTACGAATAAATTCCGCCACGGCTAGCTGGGGCTGTACCACCGTCGAACCTGTGCTGATGTATTTTGTATGAATCACCCGTTCCAGATAGCGCCCTGGGGCAATCCAGCCAACGCGCAAACCGGGCGCCAGGTTCTTTGAAAACGAGCTGCACAGCAGCACGCGTCCATCTTCATCAAACGATTTTATCGCTCTAGGACGCGGATATTCATAGGCCAGCTCGCCATAGGCATCATCTTCAATAATCGCGATATCAAAATGCTGCGCAAGCGTCACCAGCGCTTTCTTGCGGGCATCAGGCATAATAAAACCAAGCGGGTTATTACAGCTCGGCACCAGCAGTACGGCCTTGATCGGCCATTGATCCAGCGCCAGCCTCAGCGCTTCGAGGCTGATCCCCGTGACAGAGTCGGTTGGGATCTCGATCGCTTTGATATCCAGTCCACGCAGGATCTGCATCGTGCCCGGAAACGCGGGAGATTCAACGGCCACGATATCGCCAGGCTGACAAACGGCGCGGACGGCAACAAATAGGGCTTCCTGACATCCGGTCGTGACCACAATGTCATCTTGAGTCAGTTGGCAGCCGCAGTCCACGGTAAGACGAGCAACCTGCTCACGCAGCGCAGGCGCGCCATATACGCTGTCATATTGTAAGATGCGGGAATCCTGATACTGACAGAGGCGACTCATCTCTTTCCACAGTGGTTTAATAGTCGGCTGGCTCACATCCGGCATTCCGCTACCAAACTTCAGCACGTTAGTTTCCAGACGCACATTCACCAGTTCCAGTACCGATTCCCACTGCGTGATCTCAACCGGACGCTGGGCAGGACGCGTTAGCGCGGGTACAGGCGGCGTTGCCTTACGCGGCGTGACAAAATATCCCGAACGCGGCTGCGGCATAATCAACTGCCGGGTTTCCAGCAGATGGTAGGCCTGCTGTACGGTACTGATGCTTACACCATGTTCTGTACTCAGCGCCCGTACCGAAGGCAGCCGCTCTCCACTTTGGTACAACCCTTGTTCGATCCGTTGTTCTAACAGTCCGGCAAGGTGTTGATAACGCGTCATCAGTATCATCCCCTATTAAGATAACCAACCACAACCAGTACAGATTCAAATAAAAATCACCATTCAGATGCAATATCACACAATCTGTATGCTAAAAAAATTAATTTTTTGAGTCTGTATTGAAAATGCCTTTCACCCCATCATAGCGATCATTCACTGGCGAGGGGGAAAATATGGAATTTCATGAGAATCGATCACAAAAACCGTTCCGCGAGTCACCGTTCTGGCTAATGCTGATTTTGCCGTACCGCTTGTGGAAAGCCTGGCGGGCAAGGGCACAAACGCTGAAGATACTACGAAATCTGAGCGATGATGGGCTTAAGGATATCGGGCTGAAGCGAAGCGATCTCGATCGGTTCAGATAACACCGACGCAGAGAACAATAGATCAAAAACAGAAGAAACGTGCCGATACAGACACTGCATCTGTATCGGCATTTTGGATTAGAGGGATAAAGAAGTTAGTGAGGTAAAGTATCCGCCGATTTTGCTTTCATCTGCATCCCGACAATCGCCGACAGCAGGCAGCCAATGGCAAGATAGGCCGCCACTGCGTGCCATGAACCATCCATAAACTGCACCAGCAGCACAGCGATAAAAGGCGTAAATCCGCCGCCGACCACGCTGGCAACCTGATACCCCACACCCGCCCCGCTGTAGCGGTACGCCGTACCAAATAGCTCGGTAAACATCGGCTGCTGTACGCTAACAATCATATCGTGGGCAATATTCGCCAGCATGATGGCAAAGAACAGAATCAGCAGCGTGTTATGGCTTTCCAGCGCCATAAAGAATGGCACTGCACTCGCGGCACCAATCAGCGCACCAGTAACGTAGATCCGACGGCGGCCAAAGCTATCCGCCAGATAGGCAAAGAAAGGAATAGACACACAGCTGATTGCCCCCACCAACAGCCCGATATTCAGGAAGATATCCCGCGATAGCCCAAGATGGGTGGTGGAGTAATTGAGGGCAAACGCGGTGACGATATACATCGTCAATAGTTCTCCAAGCCGTAGCGCAATAATCAGCAGAAAGGCTTTTGGGTGCTGGCGCAGTGCTTCCATAATGGGGAACGAACGCAGTTTGTTTGCTCTTTCTCCCAGCGTTTTATTCGCCTCAAACTCCTGAGACTCATCC
This sequence comes from Pectobacterium artocarpous, assembly GCF_046159765.1. Taxonomy (NCBI): domain Bacteria; kingdom Pseudomonadati; phylum Pseudomonadota; class Gammaproteobacteria; order Enterobacterales; family Pectobacteriaceae; genus Pectobacterium; species Pectobacterium artocarpous. The sequence goes on along the minus strand of NZ_JBJXVK010000036.1, from coordinate 13,485 downwards.
ATCCCGTTACGCACCCACCAGGCAATCGCAACCAGAATCAGGCTGAACAAGAACGGCAAACGCCAGCCCCAGGTGATAAATTCTTCATTGGTTGTCAAATTGCTGACCAGCGATACCGACCCTGTAGCCAGTAACAGCCCGACCCCAAAGCCAACCTGTACGCCGCTGCTGTAAAAGGCTTTCTTCTTCTTCGGCGCACTCTCTACCGCCAACAGCGCCGCGCCGCCCCATTCGCCACCGACGGCAAATCCCTGAATTGCCCGCAGCGTAACCAACAACATCGGTGCCCACCAGCCGATGGAATCAAACGATGGCAACAGCCCAATCAGCGCCGTAGAAATCCCCATCATCCAGACCGTGATCATCAACATCCGCTTACGGCCCAGCTTATCGCCAAAGTGCCCAAACACCATACCGCCGAGCGGACGGAACAGAAAACCCACGCCAAACGTACCAAAGGCCGCCAGCGTCCCCATTGTCGGGCTGACCTGCGGGAAAAACTCAGTATTAAATACAAGAGCGGCAACAATTCCGTACAGCAAGAAATCATACCAATCGACAACAGCTCCCACAAAACTGCCCCACGCGGCACGTTTCGCTTTATGCTGAGAGTGGTTTACTGATGGTGTTTGTAAGGGTTTACCAGATGAAATTGAATCATCCTGATGAAGTATTGAGCCGCCAGGCTGTGAGAGTGTTGGCGTAGTTGAGGTGTCCATGTCGGTTCCGTTCTATTTACTTTACACTACTGTACAATAAAAAATTTAAGGAAAGAAATTTTTAACGTCGCTTGCGACGGCCTTTAGGTAGCGCACAGGGATGTGCGCTATAAAAAATTTCAGGATGATATAAAACGCCGAGAGCGTTTTATAACAACGCACAGCGTCGCCCCATCAGGGTGGAAGGCAGGACGCCTTCCATCAATTTTTAACGTCGCTTGCGACGGGCCGCTCTCAGGCAGCCTGCCATAAAAAAACCCCGACCATAATAGCCGGGGTTTTTGTTATTTACCGCATGGTCGTGCCGCGTAAAAAGACTTATTCGTCGTCGCTACTACCAAAGCCTGCGTTAAGCAGTTCGGCCAAGTTGGCAGACGCTTCATCGGCACTCACCTGAGGCACGACTGGCGCTTCACCTGCCTGACGGCGACGCAGACGATCCTGATGGTACGCATAACCTGTACCCGCAGGGATCAGACGACCCACGATCACGTTCTCTTTCAGGCCGCGCAGCTCATCACGTTTACCCGCAACAGCGGCTTCGGTCAGTACGCGCGTCGTTTCCTGGAACGATGCCGCAGAAATGAAGGACTCGGTCGCCAGAGATGCTTTGGTGATACCCAGCAGATCGCGGCTGAACGTTGCCGTGATCTTGCCATCCGCTTCCAATTGACGGTTGGCAATCTTGATACGAGACACTTCTGCCTGCTCGCCTTCCAGGAACTCCGTGCTGCCCGCGTTAACGATGGTGCCTTTACGCAACATCTGACGAACGATAACTTCGATGTGTTTATCGTTAATCTTGACGCCTTGCAGGCGGTAAACTTCCTGAACTTCGTTGGTGATATAACGCGTTACTGCATGTACGCCACGCAGACGCAGGATATCGTGCGGAGACTCTGGGCCGTCGGAAACAACGTCACCACGTTCCACCACTTCACCTTCGAACACGTTGAGCTGGCGCCATTTCGGAATCATCTCTTCGTAAGCATCGCTGCCATCCAACGGAGAAATTACCAGACGGCGTTTACCTTTGGTTTCTTTACCGAAGGAAATGATACCGCTGATTTCTGCCAGAATAGCCGGCTCTTTCGGACGACGGGCTTCGAACAAGTCAGCAACGCGTGGCAGACCACCGGTAATATCCTTGGTACCGCCGGATTCCTGAGGAATACGCGCCAGAGTATCACCGCTGCTAATTTTCACGCCGTCTTCCAACTGGACGATCGCTTTGCCCGGCAGGAAGTACTGAGCAGGCATATCCGTACCTGGAATCAGAACATCTTCGCCTTTGTCATCAACGATTTTCAGTGCCGGACGCAGGTCTTTACCGCTACCGGTACGTTCTGCACTATCCAGAACCACGATAGAGGACAAACCGGTCAGTTCGTCAGTCTGACGCGTAATCGTCTGGCCATCGATCATATCGGTGAAGCGAATGTTACCGCTCACTTCGGTGATAACCGGCATGGTATGCGGATCCCAGTTAGCTACGGTTTCGCCACCGCTAACTTCTGCGCCATCGCCTTTCGCCATTGCCGCACCATAAGGCACTTTATAGCTTTCTTTAGTACGTCCGAATTCATCGATCAGCTTCAGTTCGGTATTACGTGAAGTAATTACCAGTTTACCGCTGCTGTTCACAACGAACTTCGCGTTGCTCAGTTTCAGGCTACCTTTGTTTTTCACCTGAATGCTGGATTCAGCTGCCGCACGCGATGCCGCACCACCGATGTGGAACGTACGCATGGTTAACTGTGTACCCGGTTCACCGATAGACTGTGCCGCGATAACCCCGATGGCCTCACCTTTGTTGATGATATGACCACGAGCCAGATCGCGACCATAGCAGTTGGCGCACACGCCAAAGTCGGTTTCGCAGCTTACGACTGAACGTACTTTAACGGCGTCAACGGAGTTCTCTTCCAACATGTCACACCACTGCTCGTTCAGCAGCGTGTTGCGTGGAACCAGAATATCCGCTGTGCCCGGTTTGATCACGTCTTCAGCCGTTACACGACCCAATACGCGCTCACGCAGTGGCTCTTTAACATCGCCACCCTCGATAACCGGCGTCATCATGATACCTTCATGGGTACCACAATCGTCTTCGGTCACAACCAGATCTTGCGCAACGTCAACCAGACGACGAGTCAGGTAACCAGAGTTTGCGGTTTTCAGTGCGGTATCCGCCAGACCTTTACGCGCACCGTGTGTTGAGATGAAGTACTGGAGTACGTTCAGACCTTCACGGAAGTTTGCAGTAATCGGCGTCTCGATGATGGAACCATCTGGTTTCGCCATCAGACCACGCATCCCCGCCAACTGACGAATCTGTGCCGCAGAACCACGCGCACCGGAGTCGGCCATCATAAAGATGCTGTTGAAAGAAACCTGTTGCTCAACCACGCCATCACGGTTAACCACATCCTCAACGGACAGGTTTTCCATCATCGCTTTCGCAACACGTTCGTTCGCCGCCGCCCAGATATCGATCACTTTGTTATAGCGTTCGCCCGCGGTAACCAGACCAGACTGGAACTGCTCCTGAATCTCGGCAACTTCGGTTTCGGCTTCTTCGATAATCTCGGCTTTTTTCTCCGGGATCACCATGTCGTCGATACCTACGGAAGCACCAGAGCGCGCCGCGTAAGCAAAACCGGTATACATAATCTGGTCAGCAAAGATAACGGTCGGTTTCAGACCCAAAATGCGGTAACAGGTGTTCAGCATTTTGGAGATCGCTTTCTTGCCCAGAGGCTGGTTAACGATCGAGTACGGCAGACCTTTCGGTACGATCATCCACAGGATGGCACGGCCGATAGTCGTATCAATCAACGTCGTCTGACGCGTGATTTCGCCTTCGATACTCTTGATCTCTTCCGTAATACGTACTTTTACACGCGCATGCAGAGAGGCCAGACCGGCGCGATAAACGCGTTCAGCTTCTTTCGGACCCGTGAGTACCATGCCTTCGCCTTTGGCGTTAACACAGTCACGCGTCATGTAATACAGACCCAATACCACGTCCTGAGAAGGAACGATGATAGGTTCACCGTTCGCTGGAGACAGGATGTTGTTGGTCGACATCATCAACGCACGCGCTTCCAACTGGGCTTCCAGCGTCAACGGTACGTGCACAGCCATCTGGTCACCATCGAAGTCGGCGTTATAGGCCGCACAAACCAACGGGTGCAGCTGAATCGCTTTACCTTCGATCAGAACCGGTTCAAATGCCTGAATACCCAAACGGTGCAGCGTTGGTGCACGGTTCAGCAGTACCGGGTGTTCGCGGATAACTTCGTCCAGGATATCCCATACGACGGCTTCTTCGCGCTCAACCATTTTCTTGGCAGCTTTAATGGTGGTCGCGAGACCACGCAGCTCCAGCTTGCCGTAGATGAACGGTTTGAACAGTTCCAGTGCCATTTTCTTCGGCAGACCACACTGGTGCAGACGCAGGTATGGACCAACGGTGATAACGGAACGACCAGAGTAGTCGACACGCTTACCGAGCAGGTTCTGACGGAAACGACCCTGTTTACCTTTGATCATATCGGCCAAAGATTTCAGAGGACGTTTGTTAGAACCGGTGATCGCACGACCGCGACGGCCGTTATCCAGCAACGCATCAACCGCTTCCTGCAACATACGTTTTTCGTTACGTACGATGATGTCTGGCGCAGCCAGATCCAGCAGACGTTTCAGACGGTTGTTACGGTTGATCACGCGACGGTACAGATCGTTCAGATCAGACGTTGCGAAACGACCGCCATCCAACGGAACCAACGGACGCAGATCTGGCGGCAGTACCGGCAGAACGGTCAGGATCATCCACTCTGGTTTGTTACCAGACTGTACGAACGCTTCCAGCAGCTTAATACGCTTCGTCAGCTTCTTACGTTTGGTTTCGGAGTTGGTTTCGGTCAGCTCTTCACGTAGCTGCTCGCATTCCTGCTCCAGATCCATATTCTTCAGCAGAGCCTGGATCGCTTCGGCACCCATTTTCGCGTCGAATTCATCACCAAACTCTTCCAGCGCATCCAGATACTGCTCTTCAGTCAGGATCTGACGGCGCTCAAGGTTGGTCATGCCACCTTCAACCACGACATAAGATTCGAAATAAAGCACACGCTCAATATCACGCAGCGGCATATCCAGTAGCAAGCCGATACGGGAAGGCAGTGACTTCAGGAACCAGATGTGCGCAGTCGGAGAAGCCAGCTCGATGTGACCCATACGCTCACGGCGCACTTTAGTCTGAGTCACTTCAACGCCGCACTTCTCACAAATCACACCGCGGTGTTTCAGGCGCTTATACTTACCGCACAAGCACTCATAATCTTTTACGGGCCCAAAGATACGGGCGCAGAAAAGGCCGTCACGTTCAGGTTTAAACGTACGGTAGTTGATGGTTTCTGGCTTTTTAACTTCACCAAAAGACCACGAACGGATCATGTCTGGCGAGGCCAGAGCAATTTTGATCGCATCAAACTCTTCGGTTTTAGTTTGCGCTTTCAGAAACTTTAATAAGTCTTTCACGGATTGGCTCCTGTCGGAGTTAGACCTGATAGACACCTGAACCCTGCCGTTAACAACACAATTCAGGTGTCCCTATGACGAATGCCAGCAATACAACGAGCTGGGATTACTCTTCTTCCAGCTCGATGTTGATACCCAGCGAGCGGATTTCTTTCAACAATACGTTGAAGGATTCCGGCATGCCTGGTTCCATCTGATGATTGCCATCCACGATGTTCTTATACATCTTGGTACGGCCGTTCACGTCATCAGACTTAACGGTCAACATTTCTTGCAGGGTATAAGCTGCACCATAAGCTTCCAGCGCCCACACTTCCATCTCACCGAAGCGTTGACCACCGAACTGCGCCTTACCACCCAGCGGCTGCTGAGTAACCAGGCTGTAGGAACCGGTGGAACGAGCATGCATCTTATCGTCAACCAAGTGGTTCAGTTTCAGCATGTACATGTAGCCCACGGTAACCTGACGCTCAAATTTCTCACCGGTACGTCCATCGTACAGGGTAATCTGACCGGAGGTAGGGATACCGCCCATCTGCAACAGTTCCTTGATTTCTTTCTCTTTTGCACCGTCGAATACTGGCGTTGCAATTGGCATACCTTTCTTCAGGTTTTCAGCCAGACGCATAACTTCTTCGTCTGAGAAAGTGCTCAGGTCGACTTTCTGACGCACATCGTCGCCCAGATCGTAGGCTCTCTGGATGAACTCACGCAGTTTAGTCACTTCTTCGTGCTGCTTGAGCATGGCGTTGATTTTCTCACCGATACCTTTCGCAGCCATACCCAGGTGGGTTTCCAGAATCTGACCAATGTTCATACGTGAAGGTACGCCCAGTGGGTTCAGTACGATATCGACCGGCGTACCGTTCTCATCGTAAGGCATATCTTCGATCGGGTTGATCTTGGAGATAACACCTTTGTTCCCGTGACGACCTGCCATCTTGTCACCCGGTTGGATCTGACGTTTAACAGCCAGATAAACCTTGACGATTTTCAGCACGCCCGGTGCCAGATCATCGCCCTGAGTGATTTTACGGCGCTTAGCTTCGAGTTTTTTCTCAAACTCGTGCTTCAGTTCATCATACTGTTCTGCCAACTGTTCCAACTGATTCTGTTTATCTTCATCAGTCAGACCCAGTTCCAACCAGCGCTCGCGCGGCAGTTTGTCCAGTTTGTCAGCTTCTACGCCGCCGGAAACCAGCACAGCGTGGATACGTGCAAACAGGCCCGCTTCCAGAATCTGCAACTCTTCAGTCAGGTCTTTCTTCGCCTGCTTCAGTTGCATTTCTTCGATTTCCAACGCACGTTTGTCTTTTTCCACGCCATCGCGGGTAAAGACCTGTACGTCGATAATCGTACCGGAAACACCGTTTGGTACACGCAGAGAAGAGTCTTTAACGTCAGACGCTTTCTCACCGAAGATCGCACGCAGCAGTTTCTCTTCTGGCGTCAGTTGGGTTTCACCTTTCGGCGTGACCTTACCAACCAGAATGTCGCCACCGGTCACTTCCGCGCCGATGTAAACGATGCCGGATTCATCCAGTTTGGAAAGTGCTGCTTCGCCCACGTTCGGGATGTCCGCAGTAATTTCTTCAGGCCCTAACTTAGTGTCACGAGACACACAGGCAAGTTCCTGAATGTGGATGGTCGTAAAGCGATCTTCCTGAACCACACGCTCGGAAACGAGGATGGAGTCTTCGAAGTTGTAACCATTCCATGGCATGAATGCCACGCGCATGTTCTGACCCAGCGCCAGTTCACCCAGATCGGTGGACGGGCCATCTGCCAGAACGTCGCCACGTTCTACCGGCTCACCCAAAGACACGCACGGCATCTGGCTGATGCAGGTGTTCTGGTTAGAGCGGGTATACTTGGTCAGGTTATAGATGTCGATCCCGGCTTCGCCCGGATACATTTCATCGTCATTAACGCGGATTACAATACGGGATGCATCCACGTATTGTACGGTACCACCACGTTTGGCAACGGCAGTTACACCGGAGTCAACCGCAACAGCACGCTCCATACCGGTACCAACCAGCGGCTTATCTGCGCGCAGGGTAGGAACGGCCTGACGTTGCATGTTCGCACCCATCAGGGCACGGTTGGCGTCATCGTGTTCCAGGAACGGAATCAGAGATGCACCGACGGAAACCACCTGTTGTGTGGAAACGTCCATGTATTCAACCTGATCGCGGCTGAACAAGCTGGACTCACCTTTGTTACGGCAGGTAACCAGTTCGTCGATGAAGCGGCCTTCTTCGTCCAAATTGGTGTTCGCCTGTGCGATAACGAAGTTACCTTCTTCAATCGCAGACAGGTAATGGATCTCATCCGTCACCACGTTGTCACGCACGCGACGATACGGGGTTTCAAGGAAACCGTATTCGTTCGTTTGCGCATAAACGGACAAGGAGTTGATCAGACCGATGTTCGGACCTTCCGGTGTTTCGATAGGACAAACACGGCCATAGTGAGTTGGGTGTACGTCACGGACTTCAAAGCCGGCACGTTCACGCGTCAGACCACCTGGACCCAATGCGGAGATACGACGTTTGTGCGTAATCTCGGACAGCGGGTTGTTCTGGTCCATAAACTGTGACAGTTGGCTCGAACCGAAGAACTCTTTCACGGCAGCCGAAATCGGCTTAGCGTTGATCATGTCCTGTGGCATCAGCGTATCAAGGTCGCCCAGAGACAGACGCTCTTTTACCGCACGTTCCACACGCACCAGACCAACGCGGAATTGGTTTTCTGCCATTTCGCCGACGGAACGGATACGACGGTTGCCGAGGTGGTCGATATCATCCACTTCGCCTTTACCGTTACGGATATCAATGAGCTTCTTCATCACTTCAATGATGTCATCTTTGCTCAGGATACCGGAACCTTCAATCTCATCACGCAACAGAGAACGGTTGAACTTCATACGACCAACCGCAGACAGATCGTAGCGGTCTTCAGAGAAGAACAGGTTCTCGAACAGCGTTTCTGCTGCTTCACGCGTTGGTGGCTCACCAGGACGCATCATGCGATAGATTTCAACCAGTGCGCTCAGACGATCGTTTGACGGATCAACGCGCACGGTTTCAGACATATATGCGCCGTGATCGAGATCGTTGGTGAACAGAGTCTCGATACGTTTGTGACCAGACTGGCTCAGTTTAGCCAGCAGATCCAGCGACAGCTCCATGTTAGCTGCGCCGATCAGTTCACCGGTGCTCTCGTCGATATAGTCTTTGGACAGTACTTTGCCAGCAATATACTCAACAGGCACTTCAATGCGCTCAATGCCGTCTTTCTCTAGCTGACGGATATGACGTGCAGTGATACGGCGACCTTTTTCGATATAAACTTTGCCATTCGCTTCGATATCAAACGATGCGGTTTCACCACGCAAGCGCTCAGGAACCAGATCCATCTGCAACTTATTGCCATTGATTTCATAGACAATTTTATCGAAGAAAAGATCGAGAATCTGTTCGGTGGAGTAACCCAGCGCGCGCAGGATAATGGTCGCAGGCAATTTACGGCGACGGTCGATACGAACAAACAGGTTATCCTTCGGATCAAATTCGAAATCCAGCCAGGAACCACGGTAAGGAATAATACGTGCGTTATACAGCACCTTACCTGAAGAGTGGGTTTTACCTTTGTCGCTATCGAAGAACACACCTGGACTACGATGCAACTGAGATACGATTACACGCTCAGTGCCGTTGATCACGAAGGTACCGTTGTCTGTCATGAGCGGAATTTCGCCCATGTAAACTTCTTGTTCTTTGATGTCTTTAACGGTGCCTTCAGGCGCTTCACGCTCGTAGATCACCAGACGCAGTTTCACGCGTAGCGGAGCAGAGAACGTTACACCACGGATCTGGCATTCTTTAACGTCAAATACTGGCTCGCCCAAGCGATAGCTAACGTATTGTAGCTCTGAATTACCGCTATAGCTTTTTATGGGGAAAACAGAACGGAATGCAGCTTCCAAACCGTACTGACCTTCCGGGTCTTGCTCGATAAACTTCTGGAACGAGTCAAGTTGGATAGAAAGGAGATAAGGTACGTCCAAAACCTGCGGACGTTTACCAAAATCCTTACGAATGCGTTTTTTCTCGGTATAGGAGTAAACCATAGGGTTCCTCAGCTAGCTGACAAGTCGAACCACTCTGTCTGCCCTAAGAAGGACAGTTCATGCAACACTATTTATGTTTGTTCGGAAAATGGAGAACTTTCCGTAATACGTCTTTCTATTACTCTTAAACCATTTCATTGCTTTTGCTCAGGCAGGGAGCCCGTTCTGGAAAGCAGTATATTAAGTCGTCAATAGAAAAAAATATTGGGGAAATCAATGGCTAAACAGTGCGAAAGCCCACCGATACCCTACAGCGCAAAAAGGCTGGTGACTAAAAAGTCACCAGCCATCAGCCTAATAAATCAGGCTGCAACCTGAAAGATTGGCTTATTTAACTTCAACTTCCGCGCCAGCTTCTTCCAGTGATTTTTTCAGTGCTTCAGCGTCATCTTTGCTCACGCCTTCTTTCAGAACTGCTGGTGCAGATTCAACCAGATCTTTGGCTTCTTTCAGGCCCAGACCAGTCGCGCCACGAACAGCTTTGATTACGGCAACTTTGTTAGCGCCGATGCCTTTCAGCACAACGTCGAACTCAGTTTTTTCTTCAGCAGCATCAGCAGCTGGGCCAGCAGCAACAGCTACAGCGGCAGCAGCAGAAACACCGAATTTTTCTTCCATAGCAGAAACCAGCTCAACAACATCCATTACAGACATAGCTGCTACTGCTTCCAGAATTTGATCTTTAGTGATAGACATAACAATTGTTCCTAAGAATCAGAAATAGTTTATACGTTAGCAAGTGCGTTAGAAAAGAAAATGCTATTACGCAGCTTCTTTTGCATCGCGAACAGCAGCCAGAGTGCGGACCAGTTTGCCGGCAGCGGCTTCTTTCATGGTCGACATCAGACGTGCCAGTGCTTCTTCGTAAGTCGGCAGCGTTGCCAGACGGTCAATTTGTGCCGCCGGGATCAGCTCACCTTCAAAGGCTGCAGCTTTAACCTCAAATTTTGCATTCGCTTTCGCGAACTCTTTGAACAGACGAGCAGCAGCGCCCGGGTGTTCCAGAGAATATGCAATCAGGGTTGGACCAACAAACGTGTCTTTCAGGCATTCGAATTGAGTACCTTCAACGACGCGGCGCAGCAGGGTGTTACGAACAACACGCATGTAAACGCCAGCTTCACGACCTGCTTTACGCAGTTCGGTCATTTTATCAACGGTAACGCCACGGGAATCCGCAACAACCGCAGACAGCGCACCTTTGGCTACTTCGCTGACTTCAGCAACAATCGCTTGTTTGTCTTGAAGATTTAATGCCATTAGCTTTTGCTCCTGGATTTAGCCGGAGAAAATCTCCGGAACTCACTGCACTTATCGCCAAAATTAGAGATAAGCGTTGAAACACGGTGAGCAGAATCCAGTAAAAAATTATTCTTTATAAAAAAGAAAAACGTTATTTAGGCTCTGTCACCGTCTACGCAGGAAGGATTAAGTTTCTTTCGAAACACCTGCGGTCTTGGACGGAGGCCTAGATAGGCCAGGCTCCAACCGAAAATTCTTACGTTATTCCACTTGAGGAACAACGGGCGTAAAATTATAGGTAAATCTCACACCCGAGTAAAGCGGAACAAAAGCTATTAGTTAGCAGCAGCGTTCAGACCGCTCTGGTCGATAGCAACGCCAGCGCCCATAGTGGTAGACAGGCTAACTTTCTTGATGTACACGCCTTTCGCCTGAGATGGTTTTGCTTTTTTCAGCGCAACCAGCAGAGATTCCAGGTTTTCTTTCAATTTGTTAGAGTCGAAATCAACCTTACCGATAGTGGTATGGATGATACCGTTCTTGTCGTTACGGTAACGAACCTGGCCTGCTTTAGCATTGTTAACCGCTTCAGCAACGTTAGGTGTTACAGTACCCACTTTCGGGTTTGGCATCAGGCCACGTGGACCCAGAACCTGGCCTAACTGGCCAACAACGCGCATTGCATCTGGAGAAGCAATAACAACGTCAAAGCCCATTTCGCCTTTCTTGATCTGATCAGCCAGATCTTCCATGCCCACGAACTCAGCACCAGCAGCTTTAGCAGCTTCAGCGTTTGCACCCTGGGTGAAGACAGCTACGCGAACAGAACGACCGGTGCCGTGAGGCAGAACGGTTGCACCGCGAACGTTTTGGTCAGATTTACGTGCATCGATGCCGAGGTTAACAGCGACATCTACACTTTCTACGAACTTAGCAGTGGCCAGCTCTTTGAGCAGAGCAACAGCTTCGTTGATGTCGTATTGTTTAGTTACATCAACTTTGTCACGGATCACGCGCATGCGCTTGGTCAGCTTAGCCATTTATTAATCCTCCACTACCAGGCCCATGGAACGAGCGGTACCTGCGATAGAACGCGCCATGGCGTCTACATCAGAACCAGTCATGTCCGCAGCTTTAGTTTCTGCGATTTCACGAACCTGAGCGCTCGTTACTTTACCAACTTTGTCTTTGTTCGGCTTACCGGAACCAGACTTGATACCAGCCGCTTTCTTCAGCAGAACAGCTGCTGGAGGCGTTTTGGTAACGAAGGTGAAAGAACGGTCAGAATAAACGGTAATAACAACAGGAATCGGCAGACCTTTTTCAACGCTTTCAGTTTTAGCATTGAACGCCTTACAGAATTCCATGATGTTCACACCCTGCTGACCCAGAGCCGGACCTACCGGTGGGCTTGGGTTAGCCATACCAGCTGCAACTTGCAGCTTGACATAGGCTTGTACTTTCTTGGCCATTTAACTTTCCTCAATTGGGTAATAGCGCCTAATGAAAGGCTCCCCATGGTTTGTATTACGTTTCAGACGCCATTAAGGCCCCTGAAAAACAAAAGGCGCGAAATTATAGGTTAATTTCGCGCCATAGGCAAGTAGCTATTTCCAGCAAGTCTTGTGGAACAATTAGCCTTTTTCGACTTGAGCAAAGTCCAGCTCAACCGGCGTTGCACGACCAAAGATAGAAACAGACACCTTCAGGCGGCTCTTCTCATAGTCAACTTCTTCGACAACACCGTTAAAGTCAGCAAATGGGCCGTCGTTAACGCGAACCATTTCACCCGGTTCAAACAGCGTTTTCGGACGAGGTTTGTCACCAACCTGTTGGAGACGATTCATAATCGCATCCACTTCTTTGTCACTGATTGGCGCAGGACGATCGGATGTACCGCCAATGAACCCCATAACACGAGGTACGCTGCGTACAAGATGCCAGCTGGCATCTTCCATCACCATCTGTACCAAGACATAACCAGGGAAAAACTTGCGCTCACTCTTGCGACGCTGGCCACCACGAATTTCCACTACTTCTTCAGTAGGAACCATGACTTCGCCAAACAGTTCTTCCATATTATGGAGTTTGATGTGCTCACGCAGTGATTGTGCTACGCGACCTTCAAAACCAGAGAACGCCTGAACGACGTACCAACGTTTTTTTGGAGCTTCAGACATCTTAGAACCTCAGGCCAGTGATAAACGATACCAAACGGACCAGAATGCCATCCAGTCCCCACAAAATCATTGACATCACGGCAGTCACCGCGGCAACGATTAACGTGGTGTGTAACGTTTCCTGACGAGTCGGCCAAATTACTTTGCGCACTTCAGTACGCGCTTCGCGAGCAAACGCTACGGTTGCTTTGCCTTTCGTGGTCAGCAGTGCCACACCACCGGCTGCGGCGATCAGGATAACAACGGCCAATGCACGCAGAGGAAGACTAAATTCGCGGTAATAATAATTGCCAACAATCGCAACAACCAGCAAGGCACCTACTACCAGCCACTTAATCACTTCCAGGCCACGCCCACTATCCTGAGCTTCGGTATTCGCACTCATAAACCAACCTGTCACAATGATTCAGACAAATAACTTTGCCCCGTAACCACGGGGCAACCAAACCGAAAGATGTTCTGTAAAACGAATAATTCGGTGTTTACGCCGTATCTACAGAGCCTATCTCACCAATGATTATATCTCACAATCGCTGATGAGATAGGTTCTACCATGACAGCGTAGAAAAAGGGCATCAAATGATGCCCTTTTATCGCGTGTCGCGTCAAACGTTATCAGCGATTAAGCGATAACTTTAGCAACAACGCCCGCGCCTACAGTACGGCC
>NZ_JBJXVK010000035.1:0-34538 GCF_046159765.1 Pectobacterium artocarpous | reverse complement strand
CTGAGCGACCACCTTTAATCGGATGGCAATTACACAGAATTATTTACAGGGTCGATTGCGCAGTTAGTCTAATTTTACACCGATACGGTGCGCAACTTCTTCATACGCTTCAATCAAACCACCGAGGCTCTGACGAAAACGGTCTTTATCCATTTTGTTCAGCGTTTCTTTGTCCCACAGGCGGCTACCATCTGGCGAGAACTCATCACCCAGCACGACTTCACCTTTGAACAGACCGAACTCCAGCTTGAAATCGACCAGAATCAGCCCGGCGTCGCCAAACAGTTTGCTCAGCACCTCGTTCGCCTTGTAGCTCAGCTCTTTCATGCGAGCCAGATTCTCTTCGTTCACCCAGCCGAACGTCTTGCAGTAAGATTCGTTCACCATTGGGTCATGCATCGCATCGTTTTTCAGGAACAGATCGAACAATGGCGGATTCAGCTCGATACCTTCTTCGATACCCAGACGTTTTACCAGCGACCCTGCCGCGCGGTTACGCACGACACACTCGACCGGCACCATATCTAGCTTCTTCACCAGCACTTCATTGTCAGACAACAGGCTCACCATTTGGGTTGGGACTCCGGCTTCTTCCAGTTTGCTCATGATGAAATGGTTGAACTTGTTATTCACCATTCCTTTACGGTCAAACTGCTCAATGCGCGCACCGTCTCCTGCTGATGTATCATTGCGGAACTCCAGCACCAGTAGATCGGGATCTTCGGTGGTGTAGACGGTTTTCGCCTTTCCACGATACAGCTCAGCTAGCTTTTGCATCTTTAATTACTCCACACTGTGAGGGTCACAAGTACGACCCGATATTTAACGCTTCCCCGAACGGTTGCCAATAGCACCCGTCAATTCGGGTAGAGATTGTTGAATGAAGAAGGGCCGGATAATCCGACCCTTGGTTTATGCGTTATTTACTGAACGCCGCCTGGAATACGGCTACCAGCGCATCGTTCTGAGACTGGGTTAGCGTATGCCCTTTGGAATCGATAAATTGCAGACTGCTGCGGTTATCTAAATCGCCGACCTGCAATTTGTAATCGCCGTTAGGCAATTCAGGATTTTTTGCGCCCAGGTCATCCCAGGTTCCGCTGCTCGGTGCACGATACGTCACAGAGACAGAGCCCTGCGGACGGCTGCGATCGTTAACCTTCATACCGATCTTGTCTAGCGCGGCAGGCAGACGATCCCACACCACCGTATACGGACCACGAATAACCAGCAGCGGCAGACCCGTGTCATCCGCCCCGCTCTGGACATCCAGCGACCCGATGGTGCGGTTTGCCAATGCGTTTTCACGCGCCGTTGCCTGAGAATCCAGACCGTTACTCAGCGCATTCAGCATCATACCTGTGTAGCGTTGAGCCTGATCGCTCGTTGCCACTGGCTGACCGTTCAACTGTAACCCCAGCAGTTTCACGATCAGGGCAACCTGATAACCCTGCTGCTGCACGGCGATCTGATAACGCCCTTGATATGGTACGTCCTCATCTTCACGCGGCCATGAAATCCAGTCGGTCGTCAGCGTTTGGCTGGCATCCTGACGGCTGGCAATGGTGAACGCTTTGTCTTGCAATACGCGGATAACCTGAGACCAGAGCTGGCTGTTTTGCGCGCTGTTTTCTAACAACAGCGTTGCCGTATCTCCTGAGATCTGGGTGCGGGAACCATTCAACAAAGCCAATGGCTGCACGGGAGGACGAATATCCAGCTCCTTGCCGACCGCGCCATTCAGGGTAACCGGCGGTATATCATAATCCCCGTTCTGCACCGGTAAAATCATCCCGGCTGGCGTATTCAGCGCGTGCTGCGCCGGTGCCTTCAGATAGGATTCATCGCCACTCACCTGACGCTTATAGCGCTGATCGGTGGAACAAGCCGCGAGCAACATCATGAGTGACAGACCAACGACTTTCGCCACCATCGACTTTTGTAATGAATAACTCATTAAATCTCCCTAACGATTACAGCAAACCCGCTTGCTTAAGTGCTTGCCCTATCACCGTACGACCAGCATCGGTCAGCGGTGTCATCGGCAGGCGCAGCGTATCGGTCGCCATGAGTCCCAATTCCTTACAGGCCCACTTCACCGGAATAGGATTGGGTTCAACAAATAATTTCTGATGCAGTGGCATCAGGCGCTGATTTAAACGGCGCGCTTCGACAAAATTACCCTGCGCCGCCAGCTTGCAAAGTTCCGCCATTTCACGCGCGGCAATGTTCGCCGTTACGGAAATCACACCTTTACCGCCGAGTTGCATAAAATCCAGACCGCTGGCGTCATCGCCGCTTAGCAAAATGAAGTCTTCACTAACCAGCTCTTGGATCTGGCTTACCCGACTTAAGTTCCCCGTTGCTTCTTTAATTGCGACAATATTTTTCACTTCGGACAAGCGGGCAACCGTTTCTGGCAGCATGTCGCAACCTGTACGGGAAGGTACGTTATACAGGATTTGCGGCAGATCGGTATGCTCGGCAATCGCTTTGAAGTGCTGGTACAGGCCTTCCTGCGTCGGTTTATTGTAGTACGGCGTGACCGTGAGACAGCCAACAACCCCGGTACCGTGAAAACGTTCAGTCAGTGAAACGCCTTCCGCGGTCGCGTTAGCACCGGTGCCAGCAATGACAGGAATACGTCCGTCGCTCAGCTCCAGCGTCAGCATCACGACATCGCCATGTTCGTCATGGCTCAGCGTGGCGGATTCACCCGTCGTGCCGACAGAGACAATCGCCGATGTACCGCTAGCGACATGATAATCAATCAGTTTTTTCAAGCTCGCCCGATCGACGGCGCCTTTGGCGTCCATCGGCGTAACCAGCGCAACAATACTTCCCGTAAACATTGGCCATCCCCTCCACAAACAAGTACTTCATGGTACTTTTGACTTCTATGCAAAAGCAAGCGGACAAGGGCGTTGTCGGTGCCTGACGCAGGTTTTTTTATGACGCAGTAAACGAAATTAAAAATGCTTCTGACGTTTTGGTACAAAAGCAGCCCGTTTACTGCGCCTGATTCGTCACTGGCAGGACGTTTTACGTTGTTTTTTACTCAGCCGATCAAATCCAAACATCATTTTCAGCCGTCCGCTCGCCGTCTTCATGACCGGTATTCAGCACGCCTTTCGGTTCAATGAGCAGCAGTTTAACTTCACGTTCCGCATAAGGCTTATGTTCGACGCCGTGCGGGACAACGTACATTTCTCCGGCATTGATGCGCACATCACCGTCACGAAAATCGATTCTCAGTTGGCCTTCCAGCACGATGAACGTTTCGTCCGTTTCGGGATGGGAGTGCCAGATGAAATCTCCCTGAATTTTGACGATTTTAAACTGATAGTCATTCATCTCAGCGATCACTTTCGGCTGCCAACGATCGTCGAATAACGCTAACTTTTGGGCAAAATTAATGGATTTATACATCTCGTCTCTCCTTATGATGACGCCCTCAGGCTAGCTAAGCAGAGAACCGGTTGTATTGAACGATTGTGCAAGCAGACTAAGACGCGCTGAACATGCGCTGCCAGTGGCCTGGTGAAAGGCCAAATGCCTTCACGAAATGGCGCGTCATATGGCTTTGGTCTGCGAACCCTGCCCGAGCGGCAATATCGGCGAGGTTATCACCAGCCAGCATAAGCCGCCGACAGTGTTCGAGACGGCGCATGGTGACGTAGCGGTACGGCGTCGTGCCGAAGAGTGCGCGGAAATCACGCGTCAGGCTCCAGCGGTCCCGCCCGCTCACCTGCGCCAGTTCATCAAGCGTAATGGTCTTATCAAAGGCATCATGAATATATTCACGCGCCCGCTCAGCAGCGTGATAGTCAAACAAACGCCGCTGATACCGTAGTCCTCCTACGACCGACAGCGCCTGCGCCAGATCGTAGAGCACATCATCTTCTTCCAACTCATCGAACGCCTCCTCCATTGCTCTGAGCAACGGTTCGGTTGCCGCAAACAGGCGTGGATCGTTGGATATGCCGCCGTTAACGAAGGGCAAGGGTTTGCCACCGAGTATTTTTTGAATCAGCGCGGGCTCAACATAAATCATGCGGTACTGAAAGCCATCAACAGAACCGGCCTCACCATCATGGATCTCATCCGGATGAAGCACCAGCGTTCCCCCAGGCACGCTGTTACACAGGCTGCCACGATAGTGAAAACGCTGCACGCCGGATAGCGTCCGCCCTACCGCATAGGTATCGTGCCGATGCGGGTCGTAGCCATGTCCCCGGAAGAAAGCCTCAATTCGTTCGAACGAGGCAGGATGCTGGGCCTGTTTTACCCAATCGTTATTCGCATGATGGCGTTGCATGATGAAAGGTGCTTTGTCTCTGGTTACCAATGCGTACCTTAGCGCGGAATCCCCACAATAACGAAATATTGTCTGTGCCGCCGCAAGCGGCGTTAAAAATTGCTCCAGGTTTTTTACGTCGGGCTATCCCTGCCCGCCGCCCTTCGGGCCGCCGCAAGCGGCGTTAAAAATTGCTCCAGGTTTTTTACGTCGGGCTATCCCTGCCCGCCGCCCTTCGGGCCGCCGCAAGCGGCGTTAAAAATTGCTCCAGGCAATTTTTTATGTTTACCATGTGATTAATGGGAAAAAGACAGGAAGCATGATGTTGCCAAGCTCACAAGAATACTATCTGGTTATTACCGCTCTGGGAGTTGATCGCCCCGGTATTGTCAACGCGATTACCCGCCACGTCAGTAGCTGTGGTTGCAATATCGAAGATAGCCGTCTTGCTATGCTGGGCAAAGAGTTCACCTTCATTATGCTGCTGTCCGGTAGCTGGAACGCGATAACGCTGATCGAATCAACCCTACCGCTGAAAGGCGCGGAGATGGATTTGCTGCTCGTGATGAAGCGCACGGAGTCACAGGCTAGCCAGCCGACGCCCTCTATCGTCTGGGTGAAGGTTGACGTTGCCGATTCCCCTCACATCATCGAGCGTTTCACCGATTTGTTTGATTCTCATCAGTTAAACATTGCAGAGCTGGTTTCAAAAACGCAGCCCGCCGAGGGAGGCAAACCGCCGCAGTTGTATATTCAGATTGCCGCACACAGTTCTACCCCGTTGGATAACTCAATTATTGAGCCAGTCTTTCATCAGCTATGTACAGAATTGAACGCACAAGGCAGTATTAGCGTCGTTAACTATGCCCAGTAATATTTGTGCCCAATAGCATAACGCTGCCATTATTATTGCAAATGGCATGGGTATATCCACAGCATGAAGAGAAACAAGACGGAGAGTCGTGATGAACACACTGAAAGCCGGTGATACTGCACCGAAATTTAGCTTGCCCGACCAAGATGGCGAACAAGTAAATTTAACCGACTTCCAGGGACAGAAAGTGTTGGTGTATTTCTACCCTAAAGCGATGACCCCAGGATGCACCGTTCAAGCCTGCGGTCTGCGCGACAACATGGACGATCTGAAAAAATACGGCGTTGAAGTTCTCGGTATCAGCACGGACAAATCAGAAAAACTGTCCCGCTTCGTCGAGAAAGAAGTCTTAAATTTCACGCTGCTTTCTGATGAAGATCATCAGGTTTCAGAAGGATTTGGGGTTTGGGGAGAAAAAACGTTCATGGGGAAAACCTATGACGGTATTCATCGCATCAGTTTCCTGATCGATGAAAACGGCAAGGTAGAGAAGGTTTTTGATGACTTCAAAACCAGCAACCACCACGACATCGTTCTTGATTACCTGAAAAACGCTTGATTCACGGTTTTCACTTCCTTCACCGGCACCGTCACACGTGCCGGTTTTCCCTGTTATTCTCTCTTCACCACGTTTTTCCCGCTCGGGCATTTCTTTGTCTGCCATCGCTGGATAAGATAGTTGGCAGAATGCTTTCACGTTAGCTGTTGATAAGGTTATCTTCCGTTATGTTTATTCGGTTAAGAAAAACGGTCACGTCTGTCCTGCTCGGGGCGTTACTGGCTGGCAACCAGCTTCCTGCTCAGGCCGACACGCAGGATCGGCTTCCGGATATCGGCACCACCGCGGGCGGCACGCTCAGTATCAATCAGGAACTGGCAATGGGGGATTTTTACGTCCGCCAATTGCGTGCCGGTACGCCGCTTATCAACGATCCGCTGCTGTCCAATTACATTAATCAGCTCGGTAACAGATTGGTCAAACAGGCCGATTCGGTGCGCACACCGTTCCATTTTTACCTGATCCGTAATGACGACATTAACGCCTTTGCCTTTTTTGGCGGCAACGTAGTACTGCATTCCGCGCTGTTCCGCTATGCCGATAGCGAAAGCGAACTGGCCTCCGTACTAGCACATGAAATCTCTCACGTTACCCAGCGCCATCTGGCACGCAGTATGGAATCACAGCAGCGCAGCGCCCCACTCACCTGGGTTGGCGCATTGGGTTCCATTCTGCTGGCAATGGCGAATCCACAATTAGGCATGGCAGCACTCAGTGGTACGATGGCTGGCGCACAGCAAGGGATGATTACCTTTACGCAGTCCAACGAACAAGAGGCTGACCGCATCGGTATTCAGGTATTGCAGCGCGCGGGGTTCGATCCGCAGGCTATGCCGAATTTCCTGCAAAAACTGGCCGATCAATCGCGTTATGCCTCCAAACCACCGGAAATGTTGCTCACTCATCCCTTGCCGGAAAGCCGCTTGTCCGACGCCCGCAATCGTGCCAACCAGATGCGTTCAACGCCGGTGCAATCTTCTCAGGATTTCCTGTTCGCGAAAATACGTACCTTTGGCATGTATGGCTCACCGGATCGCCCGCTTAACAACGATCTGCTGGAGCAATGGGAAAAAGGCAACGTGCGGGAGCAGTTGGCTGCGAAGTACGGTCGTGCGATTCAGTTTTATCAGGCAAAGAAGTACGATGAGGCACGTAATGTGCTGCAACCGCTGCTAAGCAACGCGCCTGAAAACCCGTGGTTTCTGGATATGATGACCGATATCGATCTGGGACAAAACCGTGCGGCACAGGCTATCCTCCGCTTACAAAACGCCTCTGGCGCGCAGGCTAATCCGGTGCTTCAGCTTAATCTGGCGAATGCTTATGTAGAAGGAAAACAGCCTGCGGCGGCCAGCAAAATACTGTATCGCTATACCTATGCGCACCCTGACGATTCAAACGGCTGGGATCTGTTGGCGCAAGCCGCAGCAGCACAAGGGCAGCGGTCGGAAGAACTGGCCGCGCGAGCAGAGAATCTGGCACTCAACGGCCAGCTCGATCAAGCGATTCGGCTACTGAGCAACGCGAGCTCACTGGTTAAATTGGGGAGTCTGGAGCAGGCACGTTACGACGCCCGTATCGACCAGCTTCGTCAGTTACAACAGCGTTTCCGCCAGTACCAGAAATCCTGATAAGGAGCATGACAATGACACCGTCTTCAACCCACACATCCGTGACGATTTACCACAACCCGCGCTGCTCCAAAAGCCGTGAAACGCTGGCGCTGTTGCAGGAACACCATATCACGCCCGACATCGTGTTCTATCTCGACACGCCGCCCGATGCCGTGACGCTGGCGCAGCTCATCCGGCAGTTAGGCTTTAACAGCGCACGCGAGTTGATGAGAACCAAAGAAGAGATTTATCAGCAGTTGGGGCTGTCCGACGCCACGCTGACGGAAGCACGGCTGATTCAGGCGATGATCGATAATCCGAAGCTCATCGAGCGCCCCATTGTCGTGACACGCGGTCAGGCACGTATCGGCCGTCCACCGGAGCAGGTGCTGGAGATTCTGTAGCCAAAGGCGATCGTCAACTACAGTCCGAGGATCTCTTTTACAAAAGGAATGGTCAGCTTGCGCTGTGCAGTGATGGAAGCATGGTCGAGCTGATCGAGCGTCATAAATAACGTTCGTATTTCCCGATCCAGACGCTTAAGCAGAAAACGGCTCACGTCCTCCGGCAATTCGAACCCACGCAGTCTGGCACGCAACTGTAGCGCTTCCCCTTTCTCATCATCCGACAACGGCTGTAGCTTGTAGATTTGTCCCCATTCAAGGCGAGAAGCCAGATCGGGCAGACGTAAATTCAGTTGGCGCGGAGGACGATCGCCGGTAATGAACAGCCGGGCACGCCCTGTTTCCTGAATGCGGTTATACAGATTAAACACCGCCATTTCCCACTCTTCATCACCCGCGATAGATTCGATGTTATCGATACACACCAGCGCCAGTTGCTCCATGCCTTCCAGCACGTCCGGCACAAAGTAGGCGCGTTTATCTAACGGCACGTAGCCCACCGCGCGTTCCTGACGCGACAATTCAGCGCAGGCAGCATGCAGCAGATGGCTGCGCCCGCCCCCTTCGCGTGACCAGAAATAGATGTAGCTGCCATGCTCCTGATGCAAAGCATTATTAATGGCGGCAAGAAGAGACGCGTTTTCACCCGGATAGAAACTGGCAAAGGTTTCGTCATCAGGTAAGTAGAGTGGCAATGAAAGCTGTGCCGGCGTGTTCAGAATCACCTCAAGCAAAACGGGCAGAAAATCGGGGCGAGTTTATCACAGAAACCGCCCCCTGTTGAGGACGCAATATGCATGGCCTCAACAGGGGGGGGGAATGACGCGGTTACGAACGCGCGTCGTTCTCTTCCGGTGCATCGAGGATCTCTTCCTCTTTGCGGAACACACTGATGACCTTAAACACCAGGCTCATCCCGATACCGACAACGGTCGCCAGCGCCATGCCTTTCAGCTCAGTCGCGCCCAGATGCACTTTCGCACCGCTGACGCCGATGATCAGAATCACGGAGGTCAGGATCAGGTTTTGCGCTTTGTTGTAATCCACTTTGGATTCGATCAGCACGCGAATACCGGAAGCCCCAATCACACCGTACAGCAGCAGCGATACGCCGCCCATGACCGGAACGGGTACAGCCTGAATCGCCGCAGCCAGTTTGCCCACGCAGGAGAGCAGGATCGCGAGGATTGCCGCACCGCCGATAACCCAGGTACTGTACACTTTGGTAATCGCCAGCACGCCGATGTTTTCGCCGTAGGTTGTATTCGGCGTGGAGCCAAAGAAGCCGGACAGCACGGTAGACATGCCGTTAGCGAACATGGAACGGTGTAGACCTGGTTCACGCATCAGGTCTTTCTTCACAATATTCGCCGTTACCACCAGGTGACCGACATGCTCAGCAATCACCACCAGTGCCGCAGGCAGAATCGCCAGAATGGCAAACCACTCAAAGCGTGGCGTATAGAATGTCGGCATCGCGAACCAGTGCGCTTCACGAATCGGGGTCAAATCCACCACGCCCAGCGCAAACGACAGCGCATAACCTGCCAGTACCCCGATCAGAATCGGAATGATCGCCAGAAAACCGCGAAATAGCACAGAACCCAAAATGGTGATCGCCAGCGTCGCCAGTGAAATCGTCACGGCCGTGGAGTCGACAGAGGCACCATCAGCAGGCAACAGTCCGGCCATTCCAGCCGCCACGCCAGCCAGTTCAAGGCCGATAACCGCGACGATCGCGCCCATCGCCGCAGGCGGAAACAGCACATTCAGCCAGCCAGTGCCCGCTTTCTTAACAATCAGGGCCACCAGACAGAACAGCACACCGCACATAATGAAGCCCCCCAGAGCGACTTCATATCCCAGCGGTAATAGCAGTAAAACCGGGGAAATGAACGCGAAGCTCGATCCCAGATACGCCGGGATTTTTCCCTTACAAATGAATAAATAAAGCAGGGTACCCACGCCGTTGAATAACAGTACGGTTGCCGGATTGATCTTGAACAAAATGGGTACCAGAACGGTAGCGCCAAACATCGCAAACAGATGCTGGAAACTCAACGGGATGGTTTGTAACAAGGGCGGTCGTTCACTTACCCCGATGGCGCGACGAGTCATCTTCAATATCCTCTGTAGTGTTGCTATTTATGTGTGCAGGTATACCCGCAATGGCTGCCAGACTTATACCGCCCCACCGCAGTGAAGCAGGAGAATGTTGGCTACTGATGTAATAAAGCACCGCGTGTGACGTCATGCAGGCTGTGGCGAACCATAGGAAATACTTAGGTTCATACCAAAAAAAAGCCGACTAATAAGTCGGCTTACCTGTTATTTCGTACCAAATATTTTATCGCCCGCATCGCCCAGGCCCGGCATGATGTAACCCTGCTCGTTGAGGCCTTTATCGATAGATGCCGTGTAAAGCTCAACATCTGGGTGGGCTTTTTCCAGTGCGGCAATCCCTTCCGGCGCCGCGACCAACACCAGCACCTTAATGCTGTGACAGCCCGCTTTTTTCAGCAGATCGATCGTCGCGATCATTGAACCGCCGGTCGCCAGCATGGGGTCAACCACCAGCGCCATGCGCTCTTCAATATTGGACACCAGCTTCTGGAAATAAGGAACAGGCTCCAGCGTTTCTTCATCACGGTAGATGCCGACAACGCTGATACGTGCGCTAGGGACATTTTCCAGCACGCCTTCCATCATTCCCAACCCTGCACGCAGAATCGGTACGACGGTAATTTTTTTGCCTTTGATCTGATCGACTTCAACCGGACCGCACCAACCATCAATGGTGACCTTCTCAGTGACCAGATCGGCAGTTGCTTCATAAGTCAGCAAACTTCCCACTTCGGAAGCCAGCTCACGAAAACGCTTCGTGCTAATATCGTTCTCACGCATCAAACCCAGTTTGTGTTTGACGAGTGGGTGTTTCACCTCGACGATCTTCATCTTTATCTCCCCATCGGCTAGTGGACGGACAAAAACGCCATGCGCGTTTTTAAACACCGCTTGCGGCGGCCCGCAGGGCGGCGGGCACGAGAGCCCGTCGTAAAAAAATCGCGGGATTATACCGCCTTTTTTGCTTAGCGCCATACGATTAAGCCTGATCCAGATCAACCGAGAAAAGAAATTGTCGCCGTTAATGAAAAATCGCCAGCCGATGACTCATCACTCGCAAACGATTGCCTACACTGTTAGAATTAGCGCGCACTATTTTTACCACAGTATGTTTTCCAAATAATACCGTGTTTTCTGAATACGACCCGTAACCTTCGTGGGGACTCAGCAGTGACCGACAAAACCTCTCTCAGCTATAAAGACGCAGGCGTGGATATCGATGCAGGTAATGCATTGGTGGACCGTATCAAAGGTGTAGTGAAACAGACTCGTCGCCCGGAAGTTATGGGTGGATTGGGTGGTTTCGGTGCCTTGTGCGCCTTACCGCAAAAATACCGCGAACCGATTCTGGTTTCCGGCACTGACGGAGTCGGCACCAAACTGCGCCTGGCGATGGACCTGAAGCGCCACGATACCATCGGCATCGATCTGGTTGCGATGTGCGTGAACGATCTGGTGGTTCAGGGCGCAGAGCCGCTGTTCTTCCTCGACTATTACGCCACAGGCAAACTGGATGTCGATACTGCTGCCAGCGTCATTACTGGTATCGCGGATGGCTGTAAGCAGTCAGGTTGTGCGCTTGTCGGTGGCGAAACCGCCGAAATGCCGGGCATGTACCACGGTGAAGACTACGACGTGGCTGGCTTCTGCGTCGGTGTTGTCGAAAAATCAGAAATCATTGACGGCAGCAAAGTTCAGAACGGCGATGTTCTGGTCGCTCTCGCGTCCAGCGGCCCGCACTCAAACGGCTATTCTCTGGTACGCAAAGTGCTTGAAGTCAGCAAAACCAATCCAGAGCAGTTCGAGCTGGAAGGTAAACCGCTGGCCGACCACCTGCTGGCACCGACCAAAATCTACGTGAAATCCATCCTTTCTCTGATTGAGAAAGTAGACGTTCATGCGATTTCTCACCTGACCGGCGGCGGCTTCTGGGAAAATATCCCACGCGTTCTGCCAGAAGGTATGCAGGCAACTATCGACGAATCCAGCTGGCAATGGCCTGCGGTTTTCAACTGGCTGCAACAGGCTGGGAATGTCAGCCGCCATGAAATGTATCGTACTTTTAACTGCGGTGTTGGTATGATCATCGCACTGCCAGCCGAACAGGCAGACGAGGCCGTTGCATTACTCAACAGCAGCGGCGAAAACGCATGGAAAATCGGCGTCATTACTCAAACCGATGCCGGAGACGCAGTGGTTATTAACTGATGAAAAACATCGTTGTGCTGTTTTCAGGTCATGGAAGCAACTTGCAGGCGTTAATTGACGCCTGTAAGAATGGACGCCTTAAGGGAAAGATCGCCGCCGTATTCAGTAATAATGCGGAGGCATACGGGCTGGAACGCGCGCAAAATGCTGCTATTCCTACGTGTGTTCTAAACCCTGAAGATTTTGCCGACCGCGCTGCGTTTGATGCCGCACTGGCAAACGACATTGAGCAATATGAACCGGCGCTGGTAGTTCTGGCAGGCTACATGCGGATTCTTAGCCCAGAATTTGTTGCTCAGTTTGCGGGTAAAATGCTGAACATTCACCCTTCTCTGCTGCCTAAATATCCTGGCCTGCACACACACCGCAAGGCGCTGGAAAATGGCGATCGAGAACACGGGACTTCCGTACATTTTGTCACCGATGAACTGGATGGCGGCCCACTGATTCTGCAAGCGAAAGTGCCGGTATTTAGTGACGACACTGAAGAAAGCCTGAGCGAGCGCGTGAAAACGCACGAGCACACGATTTATCCGATGGTCATTAACTGGTTCCTGAATGGCAGACTGGTGATGCGGGATAATGAAGCCTGGCTGGACAGCGTGCGTATTCCACCACAAGGCTACGCTGCCGAGTAATTCAGCCTGCGCCTCATCTTAGTAAGGCTCTTCTTTGGAGCCTTACTTTCTCCGTCGTTCTGCGCGGCCTTTCCAACGCGCCTCTTCAGACACTTTCGCTACGCTTTAAATATTTACTAATCTTGACGAAAAATATCACTAACATTCAGATAAAAAAGAACATTTCTATCAACTGGGATTAGACGCACTTTTCATCGGTTGAAAACGAAAATGACAATGACTATCTTTCCCCATCCTAAATTTTGTGAACTCCATCATGCGTACTGCCTTACTGCTTTGCCTGCTTTTTCTCAGCCCACTTTTGCAGGCAAAAACCGTCACTGATATTTTGGGCCGACAGGTGGAGATCCCAGACAGCCCACAGCGCATCATTCTGGGCGAGAGCCGCATGCTGTATACGCTGGCGCTACTTCAGCCTGATAACCCAGCAAAGCGTGTCGTCGGCTGGCCGGGCGATATGGCACGCTATGATGCGCAAAGCTGGTCACGCTATATCGAAAAATTCCCACAGCTTAACCAGATCCCACAGTTAGGTAACGGCAGCCTGCAAGCGATGAACGTAGAGATGCTGCTGCCGCTAAAACCCGATCTGGTCATTCTTCCCAGACTGGCAAAAAACCCGACCAATGAAGATCTCCTGCAACAGACGCTGACACGTGCAGGGATCCCTTTTATTTATATCGATCTGCGTATCGACCTGCTTAACAACACGTTGCCCAGCATTCGTCTGCTCGGTGAGGTGCTGAACCAACCCCAGCGCGCAAACGCTTTCAGCGATTTCTATCAGCAACATATGGATGTGATTCGCCAACGCATCGCGCAATACCACGGCAAGAAACCGACGGTTATGTTGCATCTGCATCTGGGCAGACGTGACACCTGCTGTACTACGGCAGTCGGCGGCAGCCTTGGCGATCTGCTGACTTTCGCTGGCGGCGAGAATATTGCTAGCGGCACTATCAACAGCGTCTACGGCGAACTGAGCCCGGAGCGCGTGCTGGCCGCCAACCCCGATGTTTACATCGCCACCGGAATGGCTGGGCCTGAGGGCAAGCGCTTCTCCAGTCTGATGCTCGGACCGCGGGTTAGCGCGGCACAGGCGCAAGAGAGCTTCGACACGCTCATTCGTCAGGAACCTATTTTGTCTCACCTGCGAGCCGTACAAACCGGTCGTGCCTGGAGCATGTGGCACAACTTCTATCTCAGCCCGTACCACGTCGTGATGGTTGAGATGTTTGCCAAGGCGCTTTACCCCGATCGGTTTGCCGATATCGATCCGCAACTAACGCTACAACAGCTCTATCAACAGTTTTTACCTATTGAATTTTCAGGGATTTATTGGAGTCAAATTTCGAATGAGTAAGCTTGTTATAAGAAAGAATACGTTCCGTCACGGCTGGCCGCTGCTGGCGCTGCTGCCGTTTAGCATTCAGGCAGCTATTGTTGATAACAAAACTGTTGATAGCAAAGAAGACACCATGGTGGTGAATGCCACCACGGGTGCTCAGGCAGGAAAAGAGACCGGCTATCAGCCGCATAAAACCGTGACTGGCACCCGCACTGAAAGCCGCCTGCTGGATGTCCCACAGGCGGTTAACGTTGTCCCCACGCAGGTGCTTGAAGATCGTGCGGTACGCAACATTGATGAGGCGCTGTATAACGTCAGCGGTATTACACAGTCAAATACGCTGGGAGGCACACAAGATGCCATCATCAAACGCGGTTTCGGTGATAACCGTGACGGTTCGATCTTTCGTGACGGCGTGCGCTCCATTCAGGCACGTAACTTTACGCCCAGCAGCGAGCGCGTCGAAGTGCTGAAAGGCCCAGCCTCTATGCTCTACGGCATGGGCGAACCCGGCGGCGTGATCAACATCGTCAGTAAAAAACCTGAACTTGTACAGAAAACGCACATTGAAGGCTGGGGAAGCAGCTTCAAGGGCGGCGGCGGACAGCTGGATGTCACTGGCCCGCTAGGCACGTCTGGCTTGGCTTATCGCATGGTGGTCGATCATGATGAAACCGACTACTGGCGCAACTTCGGGCGCAACCGCCAGACGACCATCGCGCCCTCACTCATGTGGTACGGCGAAGACACCACGGTGCGCGTGGCCTACGAACATATGGAATACCTGACGCCTTTCGATCGCGGCACCATTATCGATACGAAGACGGGCAAACCGGTTAATACGCCGCGCGATCGTCGCTTTGATGAAAGTTACAATGCGACACGCGGCGATCAGGACAGCATCACCATGCAGGTTGACCGTAACCTGAATGACCGTTGGAAAAGCAGCCTGACCTACTCGTACAACCGCAACCGCTATAGCGATAATCAGGCGCGGGCCATGAGCTATGACGCCGATAGCGGAATACTCACCCGTCGAGCCGACGCTACCGCTTACGCGCATTCTCAGTCGCAGATCGTGCAATTGACCGCCAATGGCGATGTAGACTGGGGACGTATCAATCATCAGTTATTGTTTGGCTTTGATTACGAAGCGGATAGAACATTCCGTGGTGATATGATCCGTGGGACAAATACGACCTTCAATATCTATAACCCTGTTTATGGTCAGTTAGCCGCCTCCACACGCGTCATCGCCTCAGACAGCGACCAGCACGAAAATATCGACAGTACCGCATTCTTTATGCAGGACAGCATTCGTCTTAACGATCGTTGGCAATTGCTGGGTGGTCTACGTTATGACACCTTCGATGTGATGGCGGGTAAAGGGCGTCCGTTTGTCACGCGAACGGATAGCACCTACAGCCGCGCCGTACCGCGTGCAGGTATCATCTACAGCCTGACGTCCTACTCGTCGCTCTATGTCAGCTACAGTGAATCATTTAAACCGAACTCCTCTATCGCAACGCAAATCGGCTCGCTACCGCCAGAACTAGGGCGTTCTTACGAACTCGGTGCCAAATGGGATCTGCCCAACCGTATTACGGGTAACATAGCCTTGTTCGATATTGAAAAACAAAACGTGATGGTCGATGAACTCATAAATGGCCAGACGGTAACGCGCACGGCAGGCTCCGTACGTTCACAAGGCGTGGAATTGGATTTGGCGGGCAACCTCACAGATTCACTAAGCCTAATCGGTTCTTATGCCTATACCGATGCTCGCGTCACAGCCGATCCTGAAAACACCGGTAAGCGTATGCCTAACGCCGCGCGTCATACTGCT
Organism: Pectobacterium artocarpous; assembly: GCF_046159765.1. Classification (NCBI taxonomy): domain Bacteria; kingdom Pseudomonadati; phylum Pseudomonadota; class Gammaproteobacteria; order Enterobacterales; family Pectobacteriaceae; genus Pectobacterium; species Pectobacterium artocarpous. The sequence continues at coordinate 18,627 of NZ_JBJXVK010000035.1, read as the reverse complement.
TCGCTGTTCCTGACGCAGGACTTTGGCAATATTGGACTGGCAGCCGGTGACGATCTGCGCGCGGGTGCAGGTGCTCGCTACGTCAGCCGCCGCGCGGGTGATGCAGCAAACACCTTCTATTTGGATGACTACACTGTCGCCGATGCCTTTGTCGCCTATAGCCTGCCGCTCAACGGCTACAAGGTGAAATGGCAGCTCAACGTGAAGAATCTGTTTGATCAAACCTATTACCCATCCAGCGGTAACAACCTACGTGTTGCCATCGGCGAACCGCGTCAAGTGGTGCTGCGCGCCAGCGTCGATTTCTGATGAACTTTCGCCCCGTATCGCATCGATACGGGGCATCTTGCTATTCGCCATTCCATATTGGGAGTTCAGCACCCGCCTCCCCACCGCTATACTAGCGGTGGCATATTCATGCCAGCGTGACGCCGGCAATGCCGTTTCACGTATCTCTTATCTATTAAGGATTCACTATGTCCGGTACGAGCAATTCCGTTCGGCTACGACCGCTGGAGCGGGACGATCTCACTTTTGTTCATCAGTTGGATAACAATGCCAGCGTGATGCGTTATTGGTTTGAAGAACCTTACGAGGCCTTTGTCGAACTCAGCGATCTGTACGACAAGCATATTCATGACCAAAGCGAGCGGCGCTTCATTATTGAACATGAGCAAACCAAGGTTGGTCTGGTTGAGCTGGTGGAAATTAACCATATCCACCGTCGCGCGGAATTTCAGATCATCATCGATCCCGCCTATCAAGGCAAAGGCTACGCCAGCGCGGCGGCCAAGCTGGCGATGGATTACGGCTTCTCGGTATTAAACCTGTACAAGCTGTATTTGATTGTGGATAAGGAAAACAAGAAAGCGATCCACATCTACAGCAAGCTGGGGTTTGAGGTAGAAGGCGAGTTGATCCACGAGTTTTTCATCAACGGTGAATACCGCAATACCATCCGCATGTGTATTTTCCAGCATCAATATCTGGCGAAGCACAAAACCGTGACGGGAACCGGCGGCGAAGCACCGGGAAGTTCTATCAGCCAATAAGCTAGAAAGGCCAGCATCGCTGGCCTCAAGCGATTTACGTCCTCTTTCACTCGTCTCTTAAGCTCGTTTTATGTAGGCTTGGAGACGGTTTCGTGCGCAACAATACCGCTATTCTTATGCTACCGCGTAGCACGCGCCCGACGCAGGGCGCTCAGTCGCCGCCGCCCTGCGAACCCAGGCTTTCCGGCTAAATTATGTCGCTGCGCGATGCCTTCGTCGTTATCAGGCTTAACGGACCGCTTGCGACACGCTCCCAGCGTGGCGCAAGCTTTCGCCGCGTCCATGCGGCTCATCCTAATCCTGCTATCTCCTCAGCATAATTTTTTACGCCGGATGATGCTAAAAACCATCGTGTCATCGCGTTTATGTATAAGAGATTAACGCACGGTAAATAAATTTTACCCCGCGAATTGCCGGAACAATGCTTTACCGCGCAAGAGTCGTAGCCCCAGCCAGCCGCCGCAGAGCGACAGGAGGAACGCCGCGATTAACGGAAGCGTTATCCACATCGTGACATTCGGTTCCCAGGCGAAGTTGAAGACCTTACGCTGCAACAGCCACAGCGCCGATTCTGCGCCAATCGCCGCCGCCGTTCCCGCCACCAAGCCCAGCACCGCAAACTCACACCACAGCGTGGTACGCAGTAGGCGCAACCCGGCTCCCAGCGTCCGGTATACCATCAATTCCTGACGTCGCTGACGCATCCCAACCTGAATTTGTGCCAGCAACAGCAGTACGCCGCAGAACAGTACCAGAATGACCATAATCTCCAGCGCGCGACTTACCTGCTGCAAGACCTGCCCAACCTGACGCAGAATACTGCCGATATCCAGCACGCTCACCGTCGGGAACTGGCGATTCAGCTGTGTGATCATCTTCTCATCGCCATCGTAGCGGAAGCTGGTCAGCCAGGACTGCGGCTGGTTATCCAATGCGCCTGCTGGGAAAATAAAGAAGAAATTCGGACGCAGGCTTTCCCAATCTACCTGACGGAAGCTGGTCACCGTCGCGCTAAATGGCTGTGTGTCGCCGGTAAAGGTCAGCGTATCGCCAATCTTAATACCCATCTCTTTGGCTTCTTTTGCTTCCATCGAGACTTCGCCCGCCTTCGGCGCGTCGCCTTCCACCAGTACGTTGTGCAGTGGAATCCCGTTCATCCAGGTCAGGTTCAGTTCACGGTTCACCGTGTTGCCGCCCGGATCGTCCTCGTGGATCACTTCCGTCGCAATTTGCTGATTAATTTCCGTCAGGCGAGCACGAATGATTGGGAAGAATTGCTCCGGCGTCACATTATGTTGAGAGAGGAAATCTTCTACCTGTGGCACCTGTTCCTTCGTGATATTCAGCAGGAAATAGTTCGGGCTGCCCGGCGGCAATTGCTGCTGCCAGCGCTCCAGCAAATCACCGCGCATCACCAGCAGCAATGCCAACAGCATGAACGACAGCGAAAACGCGGCCAACTGACTAAGCGTCGACCACGGCTGGCGTAGCAAACGGTTAATGGCCAGACGCAGTGCCAGCCGTTTAACCGTCAGGCGCCGTAACAGCAGCAAACCGCCCCAACCGATGACACCCAGCAACAGCGACAGCACAGCCATACCGCCGAGTAGCGCCCAGAGCAGTACACCGCCACCGGACAACACGGCCAGCAGCCCAACGACAATAATCAGGACGATCGGCAGGTAATAACGCAGCGGCCACACGTTCGCCACCACATCCTGACGCAATACACGCAGTGGCTGTGTCGCCAACAGCAATCGATACGGACGCAACCCAACCAGCATCGAAATCAGCACCAACGATCCCAGCGCCCATGCCCACGGCCACAGCCCGGAGGCAGGCAGCGTGGCAGGCAGCACCGGTGCCAGCATTTTCATCAACAGTGCTTCAAACCCTAAGCCAAGCACGCTGCCGCAAACCGCCGCTAGCCCGAGTACAGAAAGCCACTGGCCGATGATTAATCGCCTCAGCGCCTGCTTGCCAGCTCCCAGCGTTTTCAATATGGCGACCAAGTCATAGCGGCTGCGACAATAGTGCCCCATTGCCACCGCCACCGCGGCGATAGACAACAGCAACGTCAGCAGCGCCGACAGCAACAGGAACTGCTGCGACCGCTTTAACGACTGACTCAGCGCACCTTCGGAATCTTCCATACCATACCAGCGCTGATCGGGCTTGAGCTGGGGCTTGATGGCGTTGCCGAATTCACTAATCTGCTTTTCATTGCCGGAAAACATGTAGCGCCAGGTAATGCGACCACCCGGCTGAATCGCCCCGGTTTTCTCGACATCATCCAGATTCATCAGAATACGCGGTGCGGTCTCAAACGGATTGAAGCCGGCATCCGGTTCCTGGATCAGTTCTCCACTGATGCGCAGCGAAGTATCGCCAACGTCCAGCATGTCGCCGACTTTCAGCCCAAGCAGTGCCAGCAGGCGTGGGGCCACCAGCACCGTTCCCGCTTCAGCATGTAGCCCCTCAGGCCGCGTCTGCAAATTGCCATACAGCGGGTAGCGCTGGTCAGTGGCTTTAACCTGTGCCAACTGCGGCGTATCACCCGCGAACGTCATGGTCATGAAGGAAATTTGTCGGCTGAGCGTCAGCCCGCGCTGCTGAGCGTCCTGAAGCCAGGCTTCCGCCACCGGCCGCGAGGCACGTAGCACGCGGTCGCCCGCCAGAAAATCACGACTCTGCTGGCTGAGCCCTTTTTCCATGCGGTCGCTGATGGTGCCCAGCGCCAGCACACAGGCCACCGCCAACGTTAACGCCAGCCAGACAATCAGTAAGGAAGGAGAGCGCCATTCGCGCCAGAACCACCGCCAGCTCATGCGTCCTCCCGCAGCTTGCCATCGACTAACCGCAGACGCCGCTCGCAGCGTGCCGCCAGTTGTTCATCGTGCGTCACCAGAATCAGCGTGGTGGCATAGTCGCGATTGAGAGAAAATAGCAGATCAACGATGCGTTCACCCGTTTTACGATCCAGATTGCCGGTGGGTTCATCGGCAAACAACACGTTAGGGCGACCGCTGAACGCCCGCGCCAATGCCACACGCTGCTGTTCCCCGCCGGAAAGCTGAGCGGGAAGATGATGCAAGCGCTCACCCAGCCCGAGCTGTTGTAAAAGCTGTTCAGCCTGCCCACGGCTGTGGCTGTCGCTTTCACCACGCAGCAACGCGGGTAATTGCACGTTCTCCAACGCATTCAGCGTCGGCACCAGCATGAAAGACTGGAAAACAAAACCCACATGCTGAGCACGCAGCGCCGCACGGCCTTCTTCATCCAGCGCGTTCAGCGATTTGCCCATCAGGCTCACCTCGCCTTCGGTACCATCATCCAGACCGGCCAGAATCCCCAGTAAGGTGGATTTACCCGAGCCGGATTCCCCAATCAACGCAATTGTCTGCGCAGGTTTGACAATAAGCTCAACTCCGGTAAGGATGGAAAGCCGATTTTCTCCCTGACCAACGTGCTTACTAAGATGATGAACTTCAAGAATGTTTTCTACGTGCGTAGTTTTGCTTGGCGTAGCACTCGCTGGGCTGGTCTTCGCAAACATGTTTTCGTCCTTTTGCTTCTGGGATTATGCAGCGTACGCGCTTTCGCCGCTGACACATTATTAATTCTGGGCGATAGCCTCAGTGCGGGCTATCAGATGCCGATCGCTAACGCGTGGCCAACGCTCTTGAACACGCAGTGGCAGACGCAGAAAAAAGGCGTCGCGGTGGTTAACGCCAGCATTAGCGGAGACACCACCGCACAAGCGCTAGCGCGTCTTCCTGCTCTGCTGAAACAGCATCAGCCGCGTTGGGTGTTGATTGAACTGGGCGGCAATGACGGGCTTCGGGGATTTCCAGCCCCCAACATTGAGCAAGATCTGACGAAAATCATCACGCTGGTCAAACAGGCTAACGCCCAGCCGCTGCTCATGCAGATCCGTTTGCCGACCAACTATGGCCGTCGCTACACCGAATCCTTCAGCGCTATCTACCCCAAATTGGCGGAGCAGTTTGCGCTTCCGCTGCTGCCTTTCTTTATGGAGCAGGTGTATCTTAAACCGGAGTGGATGATGGAAGATGGCATCCATCCAACCCGAGATGCCCAACCGTTTATCGCAGAATGGATGGCGAAGCAGTTGGAACCCTTAGTTAACCATGAGTCTTAATAAATAGGCTTTTGAATTAGGTAAAGTTATGCAAAAAACGGTCTTCATTACGGGTTGCTCCAGCGGTATTGGCCTGATTGCCGCTCAGGATCTGCAAAAACGCGGCTACCGTGTGATTGCGTCCTGCCGCCGCGCAGAGGATGTCGCTCGTCTGACTGAACTGGGTCTGGAAGCGATCACGCTCGATCTGGATGACAGCGCCAGCGTCGAACAGGCCGCTGCGGAGGTGATCAGACTGACCGATAATCGCCTGTACGGTTTGTTTAACAACGCTGGATATGGCCTGTATGGTCCGTTGAATACCATTTCGCGCCAGCAGCTTGAACAGCAGTTTTCCAGCAACCTGTTCGGCACGCATCAGCTCACGCAGCTGTTATTGCCCGCGATGCTGCCGCATGGTGAAGGCCGCATCATCCAGACCAGTTCCGTGCTGGGGCTCGTTTCTACACCGGGTCGTGGTGCGTATGCCGCCAGTAAATATGCGCTGGAAGCCTGGTCAGATGCGTTGCGTATGGAGCTTCATGGCAGCGGCCTGCATGTTAGCCTGATCGAGCCCGGCCCGATCAGTACTCGCTTTACCAGCAACGTCGCACAGACGCAGACAGACAAACCGGTAACCAACCCCGGCATCGCTAAGCGTTTCACGCTGCCACCGGAAGCGATATTGCCGAAGCTCCATCATGCGCTGGAAAGTTCACGGCCAAAATTACGCTATCCCGTCACGCTGGTGGCCCACGCCTTAACCTGGCTACGCCGCCTGTTACCGGGATATCTTCTGGATAAGGTATTACGAGGATAAAACCTCAGAAGGTGAGGTATTGCACACTTGCCTCTGTACAAGGCTTGCAAGTGACACCGACAGGCCCCATCTAAGGATCAAACGCATTCAGGAAGTAAGAGAGACTACTCATGTTAGAACAACAAGCGACTATCGTTGACGTCAACGAATCCAACCTGCATCAGGTGTTGGAACACTCCATGACACTACCAGTCCTGTTTTACTTCTGGTCGGCGCGCAGCCAGCACTGTCTGGAGTTGGAGCCGGTGCTGGACAAACTGGCGCAGGAATACGCCGGGCAGTTCGTTCTGGCGAAGGTTGACTGTGATGCCGAACAACGTGTCGCCGCTCAGTTTGGCTTACGTTCCATTCCAACCGTTTATCTTTTTAAAGATGGCCAGCCGCTGGACGGTTTTCAGGGACCACAGCCGGAAGAAGCCATTCGCGAGTTGCTGAAACGCGCGCTGCCGAAAGAGGAAGAGCTGAAAGTCGCTGAGGCGCAGCAACTGATTCAGGAAGACAAACTACCGGAAGCAATGCTGGTGCTGAAAGACGCCTGGCAACTCAGCCAGCAGCGCAGCGACATCGGTCTGATGCTGGCGGAAGTGCAGATTCAAATTAAACGCAGTGAAGATGCTGAAGCCGTGTTAGCCACTATTCCGTTGCAAGATCAGGACACACGCTATCACAGTCTCATTGCGCAGATTGAGTTGCTGAAACAGGCGGCAGATACACCAGAAATTCAGCATCTACAGCAGCAATTAAACGCCGATCCGCAAAATGCGGATCTCGCGGTACAACTGGCGCTGCAACTGCATCAGGTCGGTCGTAATGAAGAAGCGCTTGAGCTGCTGATGGGATTCCTGAAGAAAGATCTAGCCGTTGCTAACGGCAACGCACGTAAGACGCTGATGGACATCATGGCCGCCCTCGGCACCAGCGACGCCCTCGCCGCCCGCTACCGCCGACAGCTCTATTCGTTATTATATTGATTCTTTTGTGAAAAAGGCCAGAACACTGATTCTGGCCTTTTTATTTACAGGCAAACACCCGTCTTATCTCGTCTTATAAACTTATCGTCTTATAAACTTATCGTCTTATGCTAAATTGATGTGATGGTTTCGGGCGTGCTAATCCGGCGTAAAAATTGCGCTGAGGCGATCGTTACCGCCGAGTGAGCGGCATGGATGCCGCGAAAGCCAGTGCCGCGTCGGACAAAAACGTCAGAGACGTTTTTGAACAGCACTTGTGCTGGCCCGAAGGGCGAGCCCCGTTTATGGGGCGAGTAAACGCGTCACTGGCGGCTCGACAAGCGGGAACGAACGCCGAAGGCACCGCACAGCGGCGCAATTCACGCCCAAAAGCCTAGGGGTCACGGGGCGAGCGGCGTTTGAGCCGTCCCGTGTCGGGCGCGTGCTACGAAGTAGCATGAAAATGACGGTATTATCGCGCACGAAACGGCCTCGATAGCGACATAAAAATGCAACTCAGAGGCAGTCTTGGATCTCCCCGCTAACTACAACGTCTCCAACACCTTGATCCAACCGTGGCCACCGTAAACTGACCAGCCGTTTAGCCAGCGGCGCAGCATGTTCATCGCCAGCATCGCAACGACTTCCTGATGGGTTTTCAGGCTGTAGCGCTGTACGTTGAACTGTATCGTTTGGGCAAAAGATCCTTCCGGCGTATGCAGCGCTAATGACAGTTCTGCGTCGTTCCGGCTCCCCACGACCAACGCTAACGACGCACCCTGACGCTCCGCCAGATGGCGAGCATAGTCCGCTAGCCCAGACAGACTAACATCTCTAACGTTTGCCAGCAGTTCCCCGCCTGCCAGCGGAACATTCTCCGACTGAAGCTGCCAGTTAAGCAATCCCGCCGTGAAGTGTTCACTCACTGCCAGCGTCATATCACGCTCAGCCAGACGCCGTGCCAGCTGTGCCGGTAACCCTTCGGTTCCTTCAAAAATGACATTTTCCCCGGCCACAGTGCGTACCGTTTCCCACAGCTGCGCCATTTTTTCCCTCTGTGCGGCCGGGCCAGTGAGTTTCAGCTCGATGATTGGCATAGAAGAACGGTAGCCCAGCACCACGCCCGGCGGTAACATCATGCCGTCCAACTGGCTTGCCAGATCGCTCTCGGAACGGCCAAAGGTGGTCAGACGCAGACACAGCGGCGCATCGGCAATAACAAACCGCTCGCGCAGGCGCGGCATAATTTGCTGATCGACCATGACCTTAAACTCAGACGGCACGCCCGGTGTAAAAAACATCAGGCACTTGTTCAAGTGCAGCGCGAAACCACAGGCAGTGCCTACTGGGTTATCCACCATTTCCGCGCTGGCAGGGATTTGCGCCTGTTTACGGTTGCTTGGTGCCATCACTCTGCCGCGCTCGGCAAAGAATGCCTCCATACGTGCCAGCCATTCCGCATGTTCAACCAGCCCTTCGCCTGCTGCGGTGGCCGCCGCCAATGCACTGAGATCGTCGCTGGTCGGCCCCAGTCCGCCGTTCACGATCAGGATATCGGCGATCTGGCTACGCTGCGTTATCACCGTCACCAGCGCATTGAGATCATCTCCCACCGTCATCCGGCTGGTCATCGGTAATCCCTGTTGAAACAGATAATCTGCCAGCCAGGCCGCATTGGTATCAATAATCTGACCATGCAGCACTTCATCGCCGGTACATAACATCTCAACCCTAAGCATTTTTTTATTCCTCGTGACGATCCTGAAACCACTTTAAAAAGTCGCATGAACAAACACAATATTTCTTTCAGCCAGCCCGAGAACACACGCAGCCGACGAGCTGTGCTTCAGTGTAAATATAAAATTACACCGCTCGTAACGGCGTTTTGACAGAAATCACTCAATACTCTACCCTGCTGCCAAAAATATCTGGACAGCCGCGCTATATATAGAGGAATAGGTGAAAAATCGCACTCTTGGCAGTATTTTTATCGTTGCAGGCACCACCATTGGAGCAGGAATGTTGGCGATGCCGCTGGCAACCGCCGGCGTTGGATTTGGTACTACGTTAATGATATTAATCGGCTTATGGGCACTGATGTGTTACAGCGCCCTGCTGCTGGTTGAAGTGTATCAACATCAGCCATCGCACACCGGGATGGGCACGCTGGCAAAAATCTACCTCGGCCGCTGGGGACAATGGATTACTGGTTTCAGTATGCTATTTCTGATGTACGCGCTTACGGCGGCCTATATCAGCGGCGCAGGTGAACTGCTCGCCACCAGCATCAGCCAGTGGAGCGGCTACTCACTTCCGCTATCCGCAGGTATTCTGATCTTCACGCTGGTTGCTGGCGGCGTCGTCTGTATCGGGACATCCTCAGTCGATTTGTTTAACCGTATCCTGTTTAGCGGCAAAGTGCTAATGCTCGTCATCATGTTGGCCGTCATGGTTCCCCATATTCAGCGCGTTAATCTCTTAACGCTGCCGCTACAACAGGGTCTGACGCTCTCGTCGCTACCGGTGATTCTGACCTCGTTCGGCTTTCACGGCAGTATCCCCAGCATCGTGCACTACATGGGTGGCGACAGCCGTAAGCTGCGCCGGATATTCCTGATCGGTAGCGTGATACCGCTGATTGCCTATATTTTCTGGCAACTGGTGATACTGGGCAGTCTGAGTTCTTCAACATTCAACGCGATTTTGGCTAATCAGGCTGGATTGAATGGATTGATGCAGGCTATTCGCACGCTGGTGACTTCACCGCACGTTGAACTGGCCGTCCATCTGTTCGCCGACCTGGCACTAGCGACCTCTTTCCTCGGCGTGGCGCTTGGACTATTCGATTATTTAGCCGATCTGTTTAAACGCAAAAATAGCGCTACAGGGCGTGCGCAAACCGGCTTGCTGACCTTTATCCCGCCGCTGGTATTTGCACTCTTTTATCCGCAAGGGTTCGTGATGGCGTTGGGTTATGCGGCAATCGCACTAGCCGTGCTGGCGCTGCTTATTCCCGTCCTGCTGAGCTGGCAGGTGCGCAAACAGCGCCCTGAAATACGCGCGACGCGTGGTGGTGCTCCGTTTTTAGCGCTGGTCTTTACCTGCGGCGTAGGCATCATCCTGATTCAATTGGCGATGGTAGCAGGCTGGCTGCCGTCAATCAGCTAATCTTTTTCGGCTCCCCTAGACATAAAAAAACGCCAGGAGCGTTTTTCAACGTCGCTTGCGACGGCCCGCAGGGTGACGGACAAGGATGTCCGTCATAAAAAAAGCGCGTGAATGCTGAGTTCACGCGCTTTTTTCTTTCAAACCAGCGATTAGAAATTCAGACCAACACCGATATAGGCTGAATCCGCCAGTTTGTTATCTGGCCCATTTTCGCGCGCCATATTGATGTAGCGGTAGCCGACATCAACGCTCAGCGGTGCAAAGACCTGCCAGCGTACGCCTGCTTTCCCTTCAACATAGTAATCAACATGGCTGGAGAAGGCATCCGGTGAATAGTAACCTTCGCTATACAGCGAGAACTGACGGCTCAGCGGCCACTGCACGCCACCGCCCAGAGCAACACCATAGCCATCATCGCCGTGATCCTGATTCAGGTACAGCGCTTTACCGCCCAAAGTCAGCTTGAGTGGGCCGACAGGAATGGTGTATCCCAGGCCGAAGCCGTAGACGTCATTGTTGTTGTCGCCGTGGGCATAGCTCACATTACCCGCAAGCCCAGGAATGCCCAGACCGAAGCCCGCATTGGCGCCTACGTAATCGCGACCTGCTTCCCCGGAAAGACTAATAGCATGTACAGAAGCACTTGCAAGCAACAGGCTTCCCGCACAGGCAACCACAAATTTTTTCATTTTCAATATCCTTAAAACCGTCGTTAAACGCGCGTGTAAAGGTGTTATCGCTGCCGATTTTACCCGAAACGCCCCCTCACTCCAGCATGAAATTATCCTGAGCAGCGATTTATTCTTTTAATAATCATGAATGTTTTCATTCAGCGCTGCTGACAATAACAACAATAAGCCTCACCTATTTGCTCAGAAAAGACAAAGTAAACAATAGTACGCATCATGGATGACGACAAAACAGGGAGAAGGAAAATTAGCCACAGGAAAGCGCATCGCGCCGATGGATACCCCTCATGCAGTGCACTCCGACAGACACACGCCGGACAATTAGCCGCCAGCCGAGCCGCGCGACCTGCTGGACGAAGGGTACGTTGCATTGACCCAGTTTTTCACCTGCTGGCGCGAAAGCTTAATCCCGCCATTTTTCAGTTCAGTCGGCAGCGCATAATACGCGACCGGACGCTGGAACCCAGCAAGCTGCGGCTGTAGCCAATCGCGCACCGCATCCAGCGTCGTGGTTTGTGCCACTTCCAACACCGCCACAGGTCGGTGACCAAACTCCGCGTCTTCAACGGGCACAATGCAAGCCTGTTGCACATCGGGATGCATCAATAACACGGCTTCGATATTCTCCGGCTGAATCCCTTCTCCGCCGCTGAAAAATTGATTATCCAGCCGTCCCAGAATGTGCCACTCGCCCTCGGCAAAGCACCCGCGATCCCGCGTGTGGAACCAGCCATCATCATCAACCAGTGGAATCAGTTTTCCGTCACGCCAATAGCCGGAGGCCAGCGTGCGGCCACGCAGCAGAATTTCATCATCAACCAGCCGGATCTCCCGTCCGTGTAACGGCAGACCAACCCCCGAACGTCCATCGGCACGTTTCGCGCAGACCGTGGATGCCAATTCCGTCAGCCCATAGCCACACCAGCAGCTCACGCCTCGGGCTTCCGCCTGCTGCGTCAGCGTCTGCGGAATCATCGCACCGCCGAGTAATACAGCCTTCAATACCGTAGGGAAAGTCTCCTCCGACAACAGCCGCCACAGTTGCGTCGGCACCAGAGAAGCGTGGGTACAATCGCGCAGCGCACTATCCAGAGGTTGATGTGCACGAACCACTATCGTGGCTCCCGTGGTAAGCCAGCGCCAGACAATACCCTGCCCAGACACGTGAAAGATCGGAAGTGACAGAAGCCAGCTGTCGCGGGAGGAAAACGCCATCATCTGAACCACGCCTTCCGCGCTGGAAAGATGAGCTGAGAACGTGTGCGCCACCGCTTTTAGCATCCCACTGGAACCGGATGTCAGCGTCAGCGTCGCCAGTCGTTCGGCCTGCCAGCACAATCGAACAGCACGGTGGCTTTCTTCACTATCGTCGGATGGTAAAGAAAAAGAAGTAGAAGTAGATGACAAAGAAAGCGTGCGTACGGCATTCGGCCAGGGTTTATCATTCAGGCAAAGACCATACGCCACATGCAGTGCGGGCAACAGCGCCTCCGTTAACGCATCGGGCAGTTGTGGATTCAGCGGCAGCACACGTGCACCGCACTGCAATAACGCCAGATAGCTGAACAGCATCTGTACGCTATTTTTCCCGCGTAGCGCAACCGTGCTGTCGGCAGCAACGCCCTGCTGTGTAAAATGCTGCGTCAGACGATCCACCTGCTGGGCAAGCGCCTGCCAGCTCCAGCGGGTTTCATCTTCAATCAATGCGACAGATGGGGGCATCTGGTTAGCCCAGTGCCGCCACGGCCAGTCAGTCAGGATTGCCATACCACGTCCAGTTGCTCAGCAGCCAATAGCGGCAACGTGCTCTCCGGCCAGGCTTGAATGACCTGCGACTGCATCAGATCCAGCGTGTCCAGCCCTGGGATCATGTCCGGCGTCAGCCAGTGCGCCAGACGCGCCAGTTGCGTTAAACCCAGACTGGATTCGATACTGGAGCTGATCACCGCGGTTAACCCAGCCTGCTGCGTTTCCTGCACCAGTTGCTGACAACGTGCGAGACTGCCGACCAGCGTGGGCTTAATGACAATCGCGCTCACGCCCGGCTCGGCTTCCACCCGAAAATCAGCCTCGCGCACGCTTTCATCCCAGGCGATGTTGATGCCGGTTTCCCGCGCAAACTCGCGAGATTCGTCACGGGTTTTGCAAGGTTCTTCGAGAAAGGCAATACGCGAACGTAATGACGGCGCGACATAACGGGCAAAGCCGTCCGCTTTGGCGCGCGTCCAACTGCGGTTGGCATCCAGACGGAGTTTCAGGTCCGGCAAGGCCTCCAACAGCACGTTAACGATCATGCCGTCACGCACCGCTTCGTACAGACCGACCTTGATCTTTGCCACTTTCTCGCCCGGCATCGCCTGTAGCATCTCAAACAGCTCGTCAGGATCGCCGCTGCACAACGGCGCTTTGCGATAGTCCGCCACCTGCGGCAGATGCCGATCCAACTCGGCCTGCGCACAGCTCAAGCCAAAAGCAACCGACGGCGGAATATCGTCAGAAAATGCCGCCCCTGCCGCCCATGATTTTAGCTGTTCAAGCGCGGCTGATTCCGCCTCTGCCAACGTTTCCACACTGAATTCCGGCAGCGGCGCAATTTCGCCCCAGCCTAACCGCTCGCCTTGTTGCAGACGAACGATAAGCCCATCGCGGGTTTTCAGGCGCTGATTGCGTAGCACCACACCCGCTTCCATCGGCACGCTGTAACGATAGAGTGTGACCTGACGCATTATGGATTCCGTTTAAATTTGCTGAAGTCAGGCTGACGTTTTTCGTTGAACGCGTTACGCCCTTCCTGCCCTTCGTCCGTCATGTAGAACAGCATGGTGGCGTTACCTGCCAGTTCCTGCAAGCCCGCCTGACCGTCGCAGTCCGCGTTCAGCGCCGCTTTCAGGCAGCGCAGCGCCATTGGGCTGTTTTGCAGCATTTCACGGCACCAGCGCACTGTCTCTTTTTCCAGATCGGCCAGAGGAACCACGGTGTTCACCAGCCCCATATCCAGCGCTTGCGCCGCATCGTACTGACGGCACATGAACCAGATTTCACGCGCTTTCTTTTGACCCACAATGCGCGCCATGTAAGAGGCGCCCCAGCCGCCGTCGAAGGAGCCGACACGCGGGCCGGTTTGACCGAAGATGGCGTTCTCTGCCGCAATGGTCAGATCACACATCATGTGCAGAACGTGTCCACCACCGATGGAATATCCCGCCACCATCGCAACAACCGGCTTTGGACAGGTACGGATCTGGCGCTGGAAATCCAGCACGTTCAGGTGATGCACACCGCTGTCGTCTTGATAACCGCCGTAGTCGCCACGAACTTTCTGATCGCCACCGGAGCAGAATGCTTTATCGCCCGCACCAGTCAGGATAATCGTTCCGATACCGTCGTCATGACGCGCATTATCAAGCGCCTGAATCATCTCTTTTACCGTTTGCGGACGAAATGCATTGCGTACCTGAGGGCGGTTAATGGTGATTTTGGCAATGCCATCGGTGGATTTATGGTAGAGGATATCGGCGAAATCGCCGCTGCAATCGTGCCATTCAATCGGTGCGTAAAGCAGTTCTTCACTCGGATAAAGCATAGTTATCAATCCTTAACGTGATGCAAAAGAAAAGCGCGAACCCGCTCGGCATAGGCCGTTGGATTCGCCTGATGAGCATTATGGCCTGCTTGCGCTACGCTCAGTAGTGGTAGGTCATATTGCGCCGCCAGCGTTTGAAATTTCATGTCGCTGGCACCGCATAAGTAAATAAAAGGTATCGACAGGTGTCGTAGACGGTCTGCTAAAAAAGGTTGCCGCCCCAGCGACGTGGCTTCCAGCATGGCCGCAACGGATGCGCCGTGATTCGCACTCCGGCGCGCAATCAGCTCTTCACGCTGTATTGAATCCACATCGGCAAAGACTGCCTGCTGATACCAATCCTGCAAGACCGCGGGCAGCGGCTCGTGACGAAAGCGCTTCGCCCAACGATCATCATGGTGGATACGTTCCGTACGCCGCTCCGGCGTCACCAGACCGGGGTGGCCGCCTTCGACCAGCAGCCCGAGCATGCCGTCATGCTGCCCGTTGCAGGCATGATACATCGAGATACGCCCACCGAGCGAATAGCCCAGCAGCCAATAGCGCTCGATGCCCTGCTCTAAAAGTGTCGCGCTAAGCTGCCGACTGACATCGGCAAAATCTGTTGTGGAAATCGTTCGTGACGCGCCGTGCCCGGGTAAATCCACCAGCAGCACGGGCCAGTCACGACAAAACGGCAGGACAGGCAACCAATCCTCACCACTACCTAATAAACCATGCAGACACACCAGCCACGGCTGCCTGGGAGCAACCGCGCCATGCGTCACTTTCCGGCAGCCTAGCCCCTGAAAATCTGGCTCCTGAGAATTTAGTGCGCCCACGTCGCCACCTGCGCGACCAGTTCATTGAGCGTTTCTGCGCCGTCCTTCGGTTCAACCACGACTTCCAGCAGCGTGACGCCCCCCTGCGCCCAGCAATCCGTCACCGTATTCGCCAACTGTTCCCAGCTCTCGGCGCGTACGTAATTCAGGCCAAACATCGCGGCAGCATGGCTGAACGCCACATTTTGCGGCATGCAGTAAAACGTTTCGCGTTGTGCAACTGGCGTCGGCAACAGGGAAAATATCTGGCCGCCGTTATTGTTCACCACAATCAACACCAGCGGTGCGGGAGCCTGACGCAGCAGCGCCAGCGCATTCAAATCGTATAAAGCGGAGAGATCGCCGACGATGCCCAGCGTCGCTTTCGCCGTGGCACGCTGCACGCCTGCCAGCGTGGAGATCAGGCCATCAATGCCGCTGGCGCCGCGATTACCGTACACCGGATACCTCTGCGGGAGCTGCGCCAGCGCGTCGATCAGACGTACCACCAGGCTGTTACCGACAAACAGCTGTCCGTCCGGCGGCAACAGCGCTGGTATACGCTGCGCCAGTTGTGCTTCCCCAAAGCGGGAAGCCAGATGCATGTCGATCTGCCGCTGCGTTCTGTCGGCAATATCCACCAGCAAATCCGCCCACGGCGCCTGCTTGTGCGCCGGGTGCGCAGACAGCCACTCGTCCACGTCCGCCACAAGACGACGCCCGCGATGATGAGCCGGATCCAGCCGTCCCGGCAGATCGTCAATTAGCCAGAATTCTTGCGGCTGGCACTGCTCCTGCCATTGCAGCAGCCGCTTACCGGTCAGGCTACCGCCGAACTGCAAGACAATGTCCGCCTGTCGTAAGCGATCCGCCGCGTCAGGATGCGCCAGCCAGATATCCGCACAGGGTAACGGCTGCCCGCTTTGAGACAGGACATCACCAATCAGCGGCCAGCCCAGTTCATTCGCCCACGCGGCGAGACGCGCTCCCTGTTCGGGGCTCACGCGACCGGCGAGAACAACACCGCGCTTCTGTCGCCACTGCGGCCAGTCCGGCTGCACCGCCACCGCACTCTGACGCATTTCACGCAGCCAGGGTTCACGGCTATTCCACCAGTCGCCCAGCGTCATCAACCAATCCTGGTAAGCCGTGCCGTCATCGACACCATACAACGGTTCAGCAAACGGGCAGTTAATGTGCAGCACGCCGTGCAGCAGTCGCGCCATGGCGCTATCTACAGAGGAAACCAGCCAGCTAGCTGGAATGTCGGGCGTGGGGCGCGGTAAATCCAGCGCCAACGTGGGGTGTGAAGCATACAGCGCATGTTGACGAATCGCTTGATTCGCGCCGCAGTCGATCAGCTCCGGCGGGCGATCCGCGGTCAGAACGACCAGCCGTTCGCCGGTAAGACCGGCTTCAATGATGGCCGGATAAAGGTTCGCAGCGGCTGTGCCTGACGTCACGATAATCGCAACCGGTTCACGCGAGGCTTTTGCCAACCCCAGCGCCAGATGCCCAAGCCCGCGTTCGTCAAAATGCGTGTGGCAAATCAGCGCATGGTTGTCCGCCGCGGACAATGTCAGCGGGGTGGAGCGAGAACCGGGTGCGATGCAGACATGCCGGACGCCGTGACGGGTCAGCGATTCCAGCAGTAATGTAGCCCAGCGGCGATTAAATACACTTGTTGACATGATGTACTCAACAACTCAGGTTGCAGATTATTCCCGCCATCTTCCAGTGTACTGGCTGTACCGCTCACAGAAAATGATGGATATAGGCAAAAGATTAATGATCAAACTGTTGGCGGCCTGATTGCCCGTCAACAAACATCAAGTTCGATCCTATTATATTTTTTTTTATCACGCCGACTTTGATATAAACCATTAACTGACACAACAACCATAAAACAAAACTATGACATATCACCGTCTAACAGGGATCTCAGCCCTGCTGCTTTGTTTTCCAACTCCTGCCATTCTTGTTCTGGATCAGAACCCGCCACAATTCCGGCACCGGCATAGAGCGTTAAAATATGATCCCGCACTTCGGCCGAACGCAGTGCCACGCTGAATTCAGACTGCTGACGAGAAAGGTAGCCCGCCGACCCCGCGTACCAACCGCGTTCAAACGTTTCATGTTCGGCAATAAAACGGCGAGCGTCTTGCCGTGGCAAACCCGCGACCGCCGCCGTAGGCTGTAATGCATTCAGGCACGCGCTATCGGACGCGGTTCGTAATGTCGCATGAATGGTACGGCGCAGATGTTGTACTTTACGCAGGCGCACAATTTCCGGCGGCATCACATCCAGCAACAGCGCCGACTGCTGTAACCGCTGACAGATATCATCCACCACCAGCATATTCTCGCATTGATTTTTGGTGTCATTCATCAGCCAGTCTGCCAGTTCAGCAGCTTTATTCGCATCGCGATCGCTTTCCACCGTTCCCGCCAGCGCTTCCGTTTCCAGTTCGCTCCCGCGACGGCGATAGAGCCGCTCCGGGCTGGAACCGAGAAACGCATGACACGCGTCGTGCGCCAGCATGAAATGGAAACAGTGGTGATTTGCCGCCCGGCTGGCGGCCATAAAAGTGGTTGCCTGTAGCGGTTGCGTCAACGTTAGCGTGGTCGCCCGCGCCAGAACAACCTTTTCCATCAGTCCAGTGTTGATGTCATGCAGCGCCCGCTGAAGCAAATCAATCCACCTCTGGCGCTCTGGCTGATGCCCGACGGACTGAATTTCCGCATGCAAAGGAGGCAACGACGCAGGCGGCAGAAGCAGGTTAAGAAACGCCGAGGCTTCGGCGGCATCCTGCTGCAATGAGGTGTCGCTGAACAGATTAATGCTCAGGCTGAGCGTATCATCCAGACGCCGCAATTCAGCACGGGGCAAAAACAGGTAGCCGGATGACGAGGTACCGCTTTCTTTTATCTGGTTAAACGCATTCAGCCCCCAGATACGCACGTTGGGCTCGCACTGCTGCTGAGCGAGAAATGCCTCGGCATCCTGAATATGATGAAACCCGCACACGTTGCCGCAAACGGCGACCTCTTCACGATCCTGGCGATGCTGCCAATAGAACTGTGGGTATACCGGCTGAGTCGCCAGCCACGGCAATAGCTCAGGCGCATCGTTGAGGGTTAATGAACGCGTTATTTGTCTGAAACCTGCGCGTTCAGGCTGTGGCTCGCGCAAATCCTGCTGCAAATGCCGCAGCAAATCGGAAAGTTGTTTCACCGTCACCCCGGAGACCTAACACAAAGTAGGGGATTATACGGGAAAAAACACACCGTGGGTGAGAGGTTACGCAAGAGCCCCCCTCCGCGAGGTACGTCTCTCCGCGTTTTTTATGACATGCCATCCCTGGCCGTCACCCTTACGGGCTGAGGGATCCCCACAAACCCAGTGCTAATAAACCAGCACCAT
>NZ_JBJXVK010000034.1:0-40383 GCF_046159765.1 Pectobacterium artocarpous | reverse complement strand
ATGCGTGATCTGATCCTGAGATTGAGCAAAAGTTCGATTTATTCAACAAAGCCTCATTTAACTACACACCTAAAAAATAAACCTTGCCGTAACTATATGATATTGATCATTTTATTGAAGCTAGATCAGAAGTGTTTAAAATCTGCTTAAAAACACTTAAACGGTGATCATTTTTGTGCAGAATTAAATACAAAAATTACTATTTTTGCTCATTTTCTTCTGAGCTATGCAAAATCCCCGAAATCCCCCGAAAGCCACGTCATTAAAGGCGTCGCGCTATTTCAGACTCTCCCATTAGCTATGTAAAAATGATCACTCCCACACATCCGGCCGGTTTTTTAATAGATAGAGAAAGTTACCAGAGTGGTAGAAGCAATGTGCTCGACTGGATTTCCGAGGACGTAAAGCCCCAATGCAGATAGAAATCTTTTGCTTCCTCAGACAGCGCATGAACTAATAACGCTTTCGTCCCCACCTGTTCAGTAACCTGCCGGGAACGCAAGACCGCATCTTTTAATAGTCCCGCACCAATTCCACGGCGCTGGTAACGTTCATCTACCGCCAGACGACCCAAGACTAATACGGGCAGCGGATCAGGCATATTACGCCGTAACGCGCCCGATACGGATTGACGCTGTACGCTGCCGGTTGCCAGCGCGTAAAAGCCAATAACCTGATTGGCACCCGATTCACACACGATAAAAGTGCGTGATGCGCCAATGGTTTGATTCTTGAGAGCCTTACGCTTCAACCAGTCATCCAGCGACGGTTCTGAACTTCGGAAATCAACCACGGCATGCTGAGGTAATAATAATTCAGGTGCCGTTATTCCCACGGTGATTTCCTGTCTAATAACGCCTGTAACCGCTCATTGGTGGCGACAGGTTTTTCTAACGCGGTAATAAAGGCATCAAATTGTGATTCATCAACCAGAAACAGGCGTTGATCCAATAGCACCTCTTCCGCCTCACGACATGCAGCCTCAAGGATAAAATCAGTACGTGACTTTGAAAGCAGTTTCGCGGCAACGTCTATCAGTTCCCGTTGTGATGATTTCGCCCGAATGTTGATCGGTGCCTCTTTTGCCTCTGTTCTCATAAAGGCCTCCTGTATAGCTAATCGTTATACAGAAATCATAATCAATTGTGTAGCAAATAGCTACACACAGGTTAAATATCACTATAGGGTGACGAGTGACTCATCACCTGTTCACCAACTCATCATCTATTAATCTATTGATTATTAAAAATAAAAAACTCTGGTGAAGAGGGTGAACAGTTTTGTGCAAAATCTTTTTATTTTGGCTACTGACGGTTACATGACGAACAGCGCTTTTCCGTCCTCTCCTTTTAACGCTTGCTGTAACGAGCCTAAGAGTGCTTTTAGTTCACCGCTCAAATACTGGCTGAATGCCTCCCGCCCTAACGTTCTATTAAATACCGCTTGTGGCAGGAATCGCCGCATTTCAGCGCTAAAGCGGCCATCCCCCACAACCTGATCAATGCTTTCTATGCGCTGTGCCAGTAGCTCATCATAATTCGGGATGCGGTAATCCTGTATTTTCTTACGAATCAGATCGATATCATAAGTCGCGCTCTGCTGGATCAGCCACGGTAAGTCCCAAACGTCACGGTAGCGGATATATTTGGTGGTCGCGACGAGCGAAACCAGTTTGTCACACATCACTTCATTTAGCGTTTCACACATGACCAGCGTATCGGAATAACCATCGGGCAGAACTTCATAGTTACGTTTTAGCGTCATCGGCGCTCGGGTATAAGCCGGAATATTGGCGATCTCAATCTTGATCCGCTGTCTCGGCATATCACGTTTTTCCGGTGCGGTGGTCACGGATACCTGCCATTTGTCGATACGGACTTCCTCATAGCCGGGTTCATTCCGTAACTCATTTGGCTCTTTCACGTTGACCTCAAGGCCGTAGCGATTCCCCAGATAATCTTCAATACAGGCTTTCATGTTTTTTAGGTCTGCGCCAGAAAACGCAACACCGCCGGCAAAATCCAAATCTTCACTGAAGCGGTTTGCGCCATGACACAACCTTAACGATGTCCCGCCCTGAAAAGTAAGTTGTTCTAACAAGCCCGCGATATCCAGACAGTAGAGAATGTCATAGTGCAAAAGCTCCTTTTCCACCACATTGCGCAAGCCTTCAAGCTCGGCTGATTCCACCGCTTTGCTGACCAGTTTGGCAAAGTTAACTTTCTGATTCATGATGTAGCTCCGATTCGTCAATCAGATGGATATTGCGGCCAACGCGGCGTAAATCCCTCACAGCGGTTTTCTTCGTCGCGTGCCGTAACGGAGAATTGCCAAAATAGGTATCCTGTAAAATCTTCTCAGGTGGCCGCTTGGTATGGGTAAATTCAATCACCCCAAAAGGCGTTTTATGTTCTTCGGAACGTCCGGTGGTCATCACCGTGATCCGGTCAATCGGGATTTGAGAAATCACGCCATATTCAGACAAGGCGGATTCGAGGCTAAGATAATTATATTCACCACGCCGCAGTGCTAACACGATACGCTCAAGCGTATAGGCATCTTTGCTTTTGGCATGGTTATAAACATACACGCCGCGAATAGCACGGGTTAGGATGCCATCTTTTACCAAACGATTTAGCCCGGCATTAAACGCTCTGGGCGTATCCTCATGGAAAATCTTGGCTAAATCGCGGGAGGTGAAGACATAACGCCCTTGCTTATCGAATGCGTTTAAACGTTCAATAGCAGTGATCCTGTCCATTTATAAGTCCACATGAAAACCACATAATTGTGTCATTCACGTATACTTGAATAAAAACCACCCGTCAAGTACACGCAAATAACACTAATAAGTGACATTCGCGTGTACTTGTCAAAGAATGACCATAGACTGAGGTGACAAAAGGTAGGTTTCACAGGGTGAGATCGTTGGACAAAATCCCTATCACTTTTCAGCATTGGTATACGTTTAGGTATACAAACAAAGTCTGAATTCACACTTAAAACATAAATATCATAATGTTACGATTGATATTCAGATTCCCCAGCGGCGCTACTAACCGGTGTCGCTTTCGGACAAGGGGACGGTATCCACCAGTCTGGTGGAAAGTGGGCATGATAGAAGAATGATATCTGTCGAACATTCTGGCGATATCATGCAGGGAATCACCTTGCTTATACCTGTCCCAGATAATCGCTTTCTGTTCCGACGTGTAGTTAATACGCGTTCTTCGTTTCATGGCAACGTCCCCCTTGATTAAGGATAGCGTTGCATCGACCTGTTGAACTCACAGCTCAAAGCAGATGTCATACTCTTCAACTTGTCCGTTCCGTGCCAATAGCAGAAATTGCTAATATACCGGTGTATTAATCAATGCGGAGCAGGTCACTATGGCTATAAAACACACAATTCGATTCCTCGGCTAAAGATATTTTTGCTACTCATGTCACAAATAAGTCCCACAGTTTCCACTTTAATCAAGCAAAAAAAATCTTTAGTCCCACTCTTAGGCCCATAAAAAATTGAATCAGGAATAAGCCATCTAATCAAAATAATAGGCAATAAATTCAGCTCCCCCCAGCGATATATTTCCTGCTTATACGTTTGGACATCAACGATAGCGAAATTTTACATTACGAAAGCAGATAATAACAATTTGTTATAAATTAAAGTGTAAATTAACGCCAATTTTTCAAATGTGAGTTAGATGACGATACGTGATCAAATTCACGCCCTATCACTGGTGATAATACAAATACAGAAATATTGACATTCATTTTATACGACTAAAAAGAGGTGTTACTGCTATGTTCAGAAAATTATCTTTCCTGAAGTTCGTTGTCATTTTTGCTATTTCTCCCTTTGCATTTGCCAAATCGGACATATTGCGTATCGGCGTCGATTTAACTTACCCGCCCTTTCAAAAAATGGATAAAAACGGTAATCCATCGGGCTTTTATATAGAAGTCACCGATGCCATCTGCCAATCAATCAATGCAAAATGCGATTATATCGTCAATACATTCGACGCTCAGATCCCCGCCCTTCTCGCAAAAAAAATAGATATCATTTTGCCGCTTGGGGTGACACGTAAGAGAAAAGAATCGATAGATTTCAGCAACTATGTTTCTCACGTCCCCACCAAACTTGTCGCAAGGAAAGCGTCCAATCTTCTTCCCCAAGCTGAGCTTCTGCGCGGGAAAAATATCGCAGTACAGAAAGGCTCCATTCAAGAAGCCTACGCCAATAAATATTGGCTACCCGCCGGGGTGATTGTTAAAAGCTATCCCGATCAGGAAGCCATTTATGAGGATTTATATTCAGGAAGAGTTGAAGGTGCACTGTGTCCGTCGGTTGCCGTCGCGTTTGGATTTTTAAAAACCCCACAGGGTAAAGATTTTGAGCTAAAAGGCCCGGAAGTCACTGATGCGGATTTATTCAGTATTGGTGCAGCATACGGTATCCGCAAAGACGATACGGAAACAAAACAGCTAGTCAATCAGGGGCTGAAAGATATCGTCCAAAAAGGCATATATGCAAAAATACAGAAACGCTATTTTGGTGACATCGATTTAAGCGTGAAGGAATAATATCAGGCGCGGTTAATGGGTGCTTTTCATGTCCAACCGCTCTCCCCGGTCCACCAAAAGGCTGGGGAGATTTTGCCAAAGCAAGAATTTACTGCCTTTCCCTCCGCACCAGCGTCTGCAACAGAATCTTGATAAAGAGGGAAAACGCCATCGTCCCTTTTTCTGTTACTATCACGCGTTGGAAAATATCGATATATATGTGAATATATTCCGCTTCACATCACCGCTTTCAATCACGCTTTCACAGTGAGCGACATGCAGGAGAAATCATGAGCCTTCACCTCTGGCTGGCTTATACAGGAATCATCATCGCCCTGATTGCCATTCCGGGCCCATCCGCCTTAATCAGCATGTCGCATGGTTTACGCTACGGCGCTTCACGTGCAACAGCGACCGTACTCGGCGGCGTCAGCGCGGCAATGATTTTGATGTCCTGTTCAGCATTGGGGCTAGGTGCCATCCTCGCGGCGTCAACCACCGCCTTCATGGTATTAAAAATAGTGGGGGCGGTTTACCTCATCTGGTTAGGCATCGCGTCATGGCGTTCTAAAGATATGAGCACCGGGGAACAGGACACACAGGAAACCGCTGCACCGGGCTGGTTTCCGTTATTCCGCAAAGGCTTTCTGGTCGGGATCAGCAATCCAAAAGATTTGCTGTTTTTCGCCGCGCTCTTTCCCAATTTTATCGATACCAGCGCCCCACACGCCTTGCAGCTCATCATTCTTGCATTGACTTGGGCCTTCTTCGATTTCAACATCATGTTTATCTATGCCTGCACCGGCCGCCGTTTATCAGGTCTGTTTTCCAATCCACGCCGCATTAAGCTGTTTAACCGTTCAACGGGCGGGATCTTTATTCTGGCAGGTACCACGCTGGCAGCGTCAACGCGTTAATTGGCTGGATCCTGCTGCTTTCAAGCTGGCAGGCGCCACCCCGTTACGATGCCGTAACAAAATCAGCAATGCCTTTCTCGTCCATCCGATAGCGAATCCACTCATCCTGCGGCTTCGCGCCAATGCTTTTATAGAAGTTGATCGCGGGTTGGTTCCAGTCCAGCACACTCCACTCCAACCGTCCGCACTGTCTTTCCCGCGCAAGACGCGCCACCTGTTTCAGCAGCGCTTTGCCTGCTCCCGCATTACGATATGCCTGCGCGATGTAGAGATCTTCCAGATAAATGCCGTATTTCCCCAGCCAGGTTGAATAGCTCATGAAGAAAATCGCATAGCCGACAGGCTTACCGTCAATCTCGCAAATCAGCGTTTCCGCCGTCGCCCCTTCACCAAATAGTGAGTGCTCAATATCCTCAAGCGAAGCCAGGACTTCGTGGCGCGCCTTCTCATACACGGCAAGCTCGATGATTAAATCCAGAATCACGCTCGCATCTGATTTCTGAGCGGGGCGGATAACGATGTCAATACAAGCTCGGTCTATAACAGCTGGGTTCATAACGTCTTTCTTCTCCTGTGCTAATTTTTCCAATGCTAACCATAACCAAAGCTTGCCATGCTACCGGATCAAAAATACTGTATGAACTGCATTTTCTACAGCGACTGATGAACATCATGCATCTGGACTTACGACGTATCGATCTAAATTTGCTGGTGGTGTTTAACAGCGTGTACCAGCATCGATCCGTCGCCGCAGCGGCAAAAGAGCTGGCGATGAGCGCATCGGCGGTTAGCCATGCGCTAACGCGCTTGCGCAATACGTTTTCCGATGAGCTATTTTTTCGCGTGGGCAACACCATGCACCCGACTGTTTTGGCAGACGGTATCGCGGAGCCGATCGCGGAAAGTCTGGCACTGCTAACGCGAGGCCTGACGCCACGTCCACGTTTTAATCCCGCCCACAGTACGGAAAGTTTCACCTTTTCCATCACCGATTACACCGCGTTTTCCGTCTTTCCAACCCTGATGGCACACATGGAGAAACTGGCACCCCATATCAAATTCAATCTGGTCTATTCGCCACAGAAAGTTGCGATTACGGATTTGCTGGCAGGGAAAATCGATTTTGCTTTAGGGTTCACTGACATGACGCAATCTGAGAACCGGGACATCGAAGAGATAGACTGGATTGAAGATAGTTATGTCATCATCACCGCCGCTGATTATCCCTCAGGCGAGTCGCTTACGCTGGATGATTACCTTGCCGCCCGGCACCTTGTGGTTACACCGTGGAATGAGTCACGCGGGGTCATTGATTACGCACTGGATCAGCTCAATAAGCAGCGTCATATCGCGCTAAAAACGCCGTCCATGATGAGTGCTCCGTTTATTATCGCCGATTCAACGCTGATCATGGCATTACCGCGTAATATTGCGACAATTTTTGCACAACTCCTACCGTTACGGATTCACCCTCTGCCTTTCACTGTGCCGCCCTATCGCGTGAAAATTTACAGCCACCGCAATAGCCGTTCGGAAGCGAGCCAGTGGATTAAAAACCTATTACACAGCCTGGTGGCACGACCCATTAGCTAGCCTGATTCACCGCCCTCTCCCTGTTAGCATGCAGCAGCCAGCGACTTCCGACGATTTCTCTTCGGCTATGCTGGCGCGACAGTGGCTGTGGCTGTGGCTGTGGCTGTGGCTGTGGCTGTGGCAAGCCAATCCTGACGAACGCTGGCTGGCGCATCCTCACCTGAGGATTACGCTATTCTGTCAGCCCATGCCGACCCGTACAAATGCGCCTTCATGGTATGACGTGCCTAATTTGCAGATACAAAAATTTCCGGCTGAGGAATTCGAGTTCACCACGCAGCTGACGCCCGTTCTGGAGCAAGTCGGCGAGCGTTCCGCATTCCTCGCCATTGAGAAAAGTGCGGCAGGTCTTGAATGGGTCACCGGATTCGGCTGGATGAGCGATGCACAGCAGTTGGAGCAACACCAGAGGCGTCTGGCGGTGTTGCCTGAAAAACAGAGCCTCACCCTGCGTGTCACGGTACGGCAGAACGCGATTTGCCAGTTCGCCTGACGAAGCGAGGATGGGGAATATACGGTGTGGGAGGATAGCTTCGCCGCAGGGTCGGGCAAATGGGTTAGCGATAAAGTGGGGCTGTACGCGCTGACGACAACATCAGGAAACAGCGGGAGTCACACCTGGATTAAAGATGTGAAAATCACGCGTCTGGCTGTCTGATCTTGGGTACGGTTCTGGTATCACAGTGCCCCAGAATTACACACCGAGAGCGTCAGCAACCTGTTCGCTTTCCACTTTGGAAAAATTTGCGTAGGTCAGTGCATCGAGTAGCGCTGCGCGATCGATCGTCGGATAAACCTCAGGGCCTTGTAAAAGTTGGCCGATGTCGTGAATGCTAAGCTGGAGATAGATGGCGTGTGAAGCCACGGCAATATCACGAGCGCTATAACCCAGCTTCCGTAAAATCACCGCAACCTGCTGAGGTGTTATCGCATCCTGGTACACGGTATAAAGCACATCGGCAATCAGTGTCGACGTCAAAACCGAAATACGGGACACGTCACCAGCTCGCCCACCCAATGCCTGAAGGATATGATCGACAGCTTGTTCTGGCGTTTTTCCCTGCGCCTGTTGTGCAGCCAGTACAGAAACCAGTTTATTTTTTATTTCATCATTTGCCATCGTTCGGTTCCTTAATACATTCATTACAGATGTAATTTTAGTATAAGCACGCTACCCGTCATGGCGGTAATGAGCAAATAAAATCATGCGATTTCGTGTGAATATCGAACAAAAAATCGACAAACAGTTCTAAAATCCAGAATAGATTTCCTTATCAGGAAACACAAACGCACTAAGATTGATGAATGTAGACCAGAGTGACGGAAATAAAACACAGTTTGATACAACTCCGTTTACATCGTTTCACCCTCTTTTTTCCTGAAATGCGATAATCCCCCGATAAAAATCGTATTTTCGTTTCTGCCTTGTCATTTTCATCGACCGAAAAGGCCATGCAAAATGAAAGGATTAGTGAGCAAAAAGGCTATAAGTCATGATCACCACCGACGCTAATAACGCAGTCGCCTCCGTGGCCTGGCGAACCAATGAAGTCATCGCCATCTACCCTATCACGCCCAGTTCCAGCATGGCTGAACAGGCCGCAGTCTGGTCGAGCAACGGCGGGTTGAATATATGGGGAGATACGCCCCGCGTTGTTGAAATGCAATCGGAAGGCGGCGCGATCGCTACCGTCCACGGCGCATTGCAGACGGGCACACTCGCGACCACATTTACCTCATCGCAGGGTCTGCTGCTGATGATCCCCACGTTGTATAAGCTGGCCGGCGAACTGACCCCGTTTGTCCTGCACGTCGCTGCCCGTACGGTTGCGACGCATGCGCTTTCCATCTTCTGCGATCATTCCGATGTCATGGCCGTGCGCCAGACGGGCTGCGCCATGCTGTGCGCCAACAATGTACAGGAAGCGCAAGACTTTGCGCTGATTTCACAAATCGCCAGCCTGAACAGTCGCCTGCCGTTTATCCATTTCTTCGACGGTTTCCGCACCTCACACGAAATCAATAAGATTGAGCCGCTGAACGATGAGACGATTCGCCAGCTTCTGCCACAGCAGGCCATTGATGCACACCGTGAGCGAGCGCTCACACCAGAACATCCGGTGATTCGTGGGACTGCCTCTAACCCTGACACCTTCTTCCAGGCGCGCGAAGCCACTAACCGCTGGTATGACGCAGCTTATGAGCACGTTGAGCAGGCGATGAACGATTTTGCCGCAGCGACAGGACGCCAGTACCAGCCGTTTGAATACTACGGCCACCCAGAAGCGACCAAAATCGTCGTTCTGATGGGGTCCGGCGTCGGCACCTGCGAAGAGGTAGTCGATACGCTGTTGATGCTCGGTAAGAAAGTCGGCGTGGTGAAAATCCGTCTGTACCGCCCGTTCTCCGCCAAACATCTGCTGACTGTGATTCCGCAAACAGCAAAAAGCATCGCGGTACTGGATCGCACCAAAGAGCCGGGTGCGCTGGCAGAACCGCTGTATCTCGATGTGATGACCGCGCTGGCCGAGGCGTTCTCCGCAGGTGAGCGTTCACTTATGCCACGTGTCATTGGTGGTCGTTACGGGCTGTCCTCCAAAGAGTTTACCCCGCAGTGCGTACAGGCGATCTTTAATGAGTTAGCACTTGCCAACCCACGACCGCGCTTCACGGTAGGGATTTATGACGATGTCACCAATCTGTCCCTGCCACTACCGGAACAGCATTTTCCGGGCAGCGCATCACTCGAAGCGCTGTTTTACGGCCTGGGCAGTGACGGCACCGTTTCCGCAACCAAGAATGCGATCAAAATCGTCGGTGAAACCACCCCGATGTTTGTGCAAGGCTACTTTGTCTATGACTCGAAGAAAGCCGGTAGCCTGACCGTTTCCCACATGCGTGTTGGCCCACACCCGATCAACTCAGCCTACCTGATCGATCAGGCGGATTTCGTCGCCTGCCATCAGTGGCAGTTTATCGACAAGTACAACATGGTCGAACGGCTGAAGCCCGGCGGGGTTTTCCTGATCAACTCGCCGTATAGCAGTGACGACCTGTGGCACCGTTTGCCACAGGAAGTGCAGGCAGGGCTTAACCAGCGCAATGCCCGCGTGTACTGCATCAACGCGGCCAAGATTGCTCGCGAATGCCATTTGGGCGCGCGCATCAATACCGTCATGCAGATGGCATTCTTCCATCTGTCACAGATTCTGCCAGCCGATGTGGCGGTGGAAAAACTGCGTACCGCCATCGCCAAGAGCTACGGCAGTAAAGGTCAGGAGTTGGTTGAACGCAACTGGCAGGCGCTGAGCGCCACATTGGAAGCGCTGGCCGACGTGCCGCTGGACGCCGTCAACCCAGACAGTCCGCAGCGCCCGCCAGTCGTGTCCGACGCCGCACCCGACTTCGTTAAAACTGTCACGGCCGCTATGTTAGCAGGACTGGGGGATACACTGCCCGTCTCCGCCCTGCCGCCGGATGGCACCTGGCCGACTGGCACCACCAAGTGGGAAAAACGTAACATCGCGGAAGAAATTCCGCTGTGGCAACCGCAGCTTTGTACGCAGTGTAACCACTGCGTTGCCGCCTGCCCGCACTCGGCCATCCGCGCCAAAGTCGTCCAACCCTACGCGATGGAAAATGCGCCCGCGTCACTGCAATCGCTGGATGTGAAAGCACGCGACATGCGCGGTCAGAAATATGTGTTGCAGGTCGCGCCGGAAGACTGCACCGGCTGTAACCTGTGCGTGGAAGTCTGCCCGGCCAAAGACCGCCAGAATCCAGAAATTAAAGCCATCAATATGGCATCCCGTCTGGATAATCTGGCGGCGGAAAAAGAGAACTTCGATTTCTTTCTGCAACTGCCGGAAATCGACAAATCTGCGTTGGAACGCATCGATATCCGTACCTCTCAGTTGATTTCCCCCCTGTTCGAGTACTCCGGCGCCTGCTCAGGATGCGGCGAAACGCCTTACATCAAGCTGTTGACCCAGCTCTATGGCGATCGTCTTCTGGTGGCGAATGCGACGGGCTGCTCGTCTATTTATGGCGGTAACCTGCCCACCACCCCGTGGACCACCGACGCCAACGGTCGCGGCCCGGCCTGGGCTAACTCGCTGTTCGAAGATAACGCCGAATTCGGTCTGGGCTTCCGTCTGAGTGTCGATCAGCACCGTCAGCGTGCCGTGCGCCTGCTCAACAAGCTGGCACCGCAGCTACCGCCAGATCTGGTAAGCGCATTACAAGAAGAGTCCATCGCGCCCGATCTGCGCCGTCAGCAGATTGAACAGCTGCGTGGATTGCTGGCAGCCATCAATGATACCAACGCCAGCGTGCTGGCAAGTGAAGCCGACCACTTTGTCGATAAATCCATCTGGCTCATCGGCGGTGACGGCTGGGCGTACGACATCGGCTATGGCGGGTTGGATCACGTCATGAGCCTGAGCGAAAACGTCAACGTGCTGGTACTGGATACCCAGTGTTACTCCAACACCGGTGGTCAGCAGTCCAAGGCAACACCGCTAGGTGCGGTGACCAAGTTTGGTGAGAAAGGTAAACGCAAAGCGCGCAAAGACCTTGGCATCAACGTCATGATGTACGGTCACGTGTATGTCGCGCAGATCTCGCTGGGCGCACAGTTGAACCAGACGGTGAAAGCGATTCAGGAAGCCGAAGCCTGGCCGGGTCCGTCGCTGATTATCGCGTACAGTCCGTGTGAAGAGCACGGCTACGATCTGGCATTCAGCCACGATCAGATGCGTCAATTAACGGCTACGGGCTTCTGGCCGCTCTACCGCTTCGACCCACGTCGCGCCGAAGAAGGGAAAGCCGCACTGGTCACCGATTCTCGTCCGCCATCAAGCAGCCTGAGTGAAACGCTGCTGAAAGAGCAACGCTTCCGCCGCCTGAATAGCATGATGCCGGAAGAAACCGCGCAGCTCTATGAAGAGGCTGAGTTGGATCTGCGTCGCCGCTTTGACTTCCTGACCATGATGGCAGGCAAGGCAGAGAAAAACCCGCAGGAATAACCTTTCCCCTTAAACCGGCTTCGGCCGGTTTTTTTATGGCGTGCCATCCCTGACCTCTACCCTTATGGGCCGTTGCTGACGCAACGTTAAAAATTTTTCCCGGAAATTTTTTATTGGCGATTCTCCCCAATCCAAACGAGGTTGAATATCGAAGAACCCAGCGTTGATACTCCGGTTTGTCAGGCACGGTAAAGAGGGGCTGACAAGACGCAAGTTACCTTATACTTTATGAGATTATTCGCTCGTTATTGTGTCAAGCCGCTCTCACAGACGCAGAGGAAGAAACATGAAAGGAAAGTTCGCCCCCTCACAGATTGCATTGCACTGGCTGGTTTTTCTGTTGCTCGTTGTGACCTATGCCACCATCGAACTACGCGGATTTGCTGAACGAGGTTCGCTACTGCGCACCATGATGATCGTAACGCATTTTAGCTGTGGCGTAGCCGTACTGGTGTTCATGCTGGCTCGCCTGTTCTTGCGTCATCGGCATACCTCACCCTCCATTACGCCACAGCCCCCTCGCTGGCAAAGTGCGCTGGGTTCACTCACCCACGCCGTTATTTACCTGCTGTTTATCACGCTACCGATACTGGGCGTTGCCTCACGCTACTACAACGGTCGGGACTGGATGTTGTTTGGCATCAGTATGCCAACCGCCGCGACGCCGAATTTCGACCTCGCCGAAACGCTGATTGGCTGGCATGAAACGCTGGCACCGTTAGGCTACTGGCTCATTGCCGCCCATACCGCAGCCGCCCTGTTCCACCACTATGTCATGAAAGACAATACGCTACTGC
This sequence comes from Pectobacterium artocarpous, assembly GCF_046159765.1. Classification (NCBI taxonomy): domain Bacteria; kingdom Pseudomonadati; phylum Pseudomonadota; class Gammaproteobacteria; order Enterobacterales; family Pectobacteriaceae; genus Pectobacterium; species Pectobacterium artocarpous. Next base: position 27,480 of record NZ_JBJXVK010000034.1, on the reverse strand, counting down.
GCATGATGCCAGCCAAGCGCGATTAATCAGGCAACGAAGGAGCAAGAATGAAAGTCGCACTGGGGCAATTCGCCGTTGACCGCGAGTGGCAACAAAACGCCACAACCATCGCTGAATTCATGTCAGCAGCACAGCAAAACGGCGCCGATCTGCTGGTGCTGCCTGAAGGCGTGCTGGCTCGCGATATCACCAATCCCAACATGGTACTGACCGCCGCTCAGCCGCTTGATGGCCCGTTTATTTCACATCTGCTGGACGCCAGTAAAGGCAATAACCTGACGACCATGCTGTGTGTGCATATCCCAAACGGCGAAGGGAAAGTCTGGAATACGCTGCTGGCACTGCGCAACGGTGGGATCGTTGCTCAATACCGAAAACTGCACCTGTATGATGCGTTTTCCGTACAGGAATCGGAAAACGTACTGGCAGGCGAAGCGATTCCAGCGCTGTTGACCATCGCCGGATTAAAGGTCGGACTGATGACCTGCTATGACATTCGCTTCCCTGAGCTTGCACGCCGTCTGGTGCTGGATGGCGCAGATGTCCTTGTTCTCCCCTCCGCGTGGATTAAAGGGCCGCTGAAAGAGGCACACTGGGAACTACTGGTGCGCGCAAGAGCATTGGAAAACACCACTTATCTCGTCGCTGTTGGCGAATGTGGCGTCAAGAATATCGGCAACAGCATGGTGGTGGATCCTTTAGGCGTTGTCGTGGTTCAGGCACCGGAAACACCGGCTCTCCTCTATGCCGACATTGAGCCGAAACGACTGGCATACGCCCGTCAGGCTCTCCCGGTACTCGCTAATCGACGCTTTAACAAACCCACGCTAGACGGGGAAAATTGAGTCGCGGTTCACTCTCAAAGGTTTTCTTTCTCATTCGTGCACTAAAAAGTGTGATTAGTTACACATGTTGTTTCCCTCGAAGGCCATTCTGCACATATAATGCGCATCCGGTCGTCATCGCGACCTTAGCAGACCAGCCTCCTGATTCGGGGGGTGCATTTACCACTCAAATAAAGAAACGAAAATGAGTATTCGCGCGATCTTTACGTTAGTTCTTGCAGCCGCCGCATTCAGCCAAGCCGCTTTTGCCGTTGTTTATCCTCTGCCTGCGGCGAATAGCCGACTGATAGGCGAGAATATCGAAATCACCGTACCAGAAGATAGCACGCAGCCGTTGGAGCATTTTGCAGCGCAGTTCCAAATGGGTCTGAGCAATATGCTGGAAGCTAACCCGGATGCGGACGTTTACCTGCCTATTCCCGGCAGCAAAATGGTGATTCCTCATCAGTTAATTCTGCCAGATGCACCGCGTGAAGGTATTGTCATCAACAGCGCAGAAATGCGTCTGTACTACTACCCGAAAGGATCCAAGACCGTAGTCGTACTGCCAATCGGGATTGGTGAATTAGGTAAAGATACGCCGATCAACTGGACGACTTCCGTTCAACGCAAGAAAGCAGGTCCAACCTGGACGCCAACCGCCAAGATGCATGCAGAATATGCGGCACGCGGTGAGACGCTGCAAAAAGTTTTCCCAGCAGGCCCGGATAACCCGATGGGACTGTACGCGTTGTATATCGGTAACCTGTACGCGATCCACGGCACTAACGCCAACTTCGGTATTGGCCTGCGCGTCAGCCACGGCTGTGTTCGTCTGCGTGCCGATGATATCAAGTATCTATTCGACCACGTTCCAGTCGGTACTCGCGTTCAGTTTATCAATGAGCCAGTGAAAGCTACCGTTGAGCCAGATGGTTCGCGCTATGTTGAGGTTCACAATCCGCTGTCACGCACGATAGAAGAATTCCATTCTGATTCTCCGGCACCGATCAGCATGACGCCAAAAGTGAGCAAGGTTCTGGCCGATGCCAGCGTGAACACCAGAGAAGTTGCTCAGGCAATCCAGAGACGTTCTGGTATGCCGACCAAAATCAATGGTCTGATCGAGCAAGACACCCCGGAAATTCCTGTTGAGTCTGCTACGGCACCTGTTTCCCCAGAAGCACAGCCGCAAGATAGCCTGAGTGCGGATAAAAATGCCGCACCGGTAGAATTACAGCCGACAACTACCGTGACCGACGCTAACCGTTCGTAATCACGATGACACGTTGGAAACCCGTTCAGGTTTCCAACGTGTTTCTCAAACGCCCCTATCGCTTCATTTTTCTGCGCCGCTTTACGATAAAATGTGCACAGAGAAAAAAACGTGCGCGCTGTAACCTATCTGCTCGCCGTGTATTGCACCACCTCTAAATCACAGCTACTTTTAACATCTGGATCCCCCATCCGACAGCGCAATAAGTGCCTATTCCAGTAGGCGTTATTTGCAAGTGAGATAGCCCTAATGGACAGCGATACATGACTGATAAAATCAAAAACATTTTCACCTGTGACTTACCTGCAAGCGTCCAGTTTCCCCGCTACGATCGCCGGGCGCTGAAGCCGCGCATCGTCCATATCGGTTTTGGCGCTTTTCATCGTGCTCATCAGGCACTGCTCACCGATCGCGTGCTGAATAGGGTGGGAGGAGACTGGGGAATTTGTGAAGTCGTGCTATTCAGCGACGATACAATGATCAATGCACTGCGCCAGCAGGATCATCTGTTTACCGTGCTGGAAAAAGCCGCGACGAGCAACCAGCCGATTGTCGTTGGTGCCGTGTGTGAATCGTTACATGCCAAAATAGAAGGCATTAACGCCATTATTGAGAAACTCGCCGCGCCAGAAACCGCTATCGTTTCCCTGACGATTACCGAAAAAGGCTATTGCATGGACGGTACAAGCGGCAAGCTGGATCGTACCAATAAGCTGGTTCAACAGGATCTCATCGATCCCCGTCACCCCGTATCGGTACCAGGTTTGCTGGCGGAAGCGTTGCGCCTGCGTCACGAACGTGGAATTGCGCCGTTCACTGTACTCTCCTGCGATAACGTGCCGGAAAATGGTAAAACGGCCAAAGCCGCCGTGCTGGAATCTGCGGAGATCAACGATCGGAGCCTGATCGATTGGATCAACGCTCAGGTTTCTTTTCCGAATACGATGGTAGATCGGATTGTCCCTGCGGCAACGCCGGAAACATTGCAGGAAATTGCCGATCACCTTGGCGTTGCCGATCCTTGTGCGATAGCCTGTGAGCCCTTTATTCAATGGGTAATCGAAGATCATTTCACTGCCGGACGCCCCGAATGGGAAAAAACAGGCGTACAACTGGTACATGACGTACTGCCGTTCGAAGAAATGAAACTGCGCATGCTGAACGGTAGCCATTCATTTTTAGCCTACCTGGGCTATCTCGCCGGTTACGATCACGTCAGCGACTGTATGAATGACGAGAACTATCGCCGGGCCGTGTCTCATCTCATGCTGCTGGAACAGGCACCGACGCTTATCGTCGTGGATATCGATCTGAAAGATTATGCCGTCCAGCTACTGACCCGTTTTTCCAACCCGGCACTCAAGCATCGGACATGGCAGATTGCCATGGACGGTTCACAGAAGCTACCTCAGCGCATGCTGGAATCGCTACGGTGGCACGTGAGCAATGGAGGAGACTATCGCTGTCTGGCATTGGGCATCGCTGGCTGGATGCGTTATGTCAGCGGAAAAGATGACGCAGGCAACCCGATTGAAATCCGCGATCCGCTGGCTGACAAGCTCAGGAACATCGTGGAGGAAACATCAGACAGCGCCGAGCGGGTCAGTGCGTTTCTTAACATTCGTTCTATTTTCGGCGAGGATCTACCAGTCAATCACGATGTCTTTAACGCTATCGCGCAAGCCTACCTGAAGCTGCGCGATCACGGCGCAAAGAACACCGTGGCCGCACTGGTACAGGACTTTACATAACGATAAATCCAAGCAAACCCAGGTAAAACGCACTTTGGACACCCAGAGCCAAAGTGCGACTTTTCCCTTTTGTTTCATCCAGCCACGGCAGCAATGACCAACTCATTCCCCCACCAATCACGGCGATCAGCAACAGTCCAGCAGCGATCAGCCAGACGAGCTTATCCAGCAGCGAATTGGGAAACAAAATTTGCATTGCAGAGACGACGAGAAACAGGGTGACGCAACGTAATACCCCAACCAGAATACCCGCACGATCTCTCAGCCCGCGCGGCGCAGAAGTCGGTAACCAGGCCTGAAAAGCAAACAGCCCAACCACGGCAATAAAAACCACATAAATGACCGCGTAGATCATCAAATGACTCACGTTACGACTCCTGATAAGAAAAGACGGCAGATTGAACTGGGCGGGATGATGACGAGTTTTCCTCTCTGAGGTCAATGCGTTATTTCATATCACGCTATCGATTTGTGGGGCAGCGCTCAATGTCGGCTCGTCGCCAATCTGCATGCATACCGTCAAAATGTAATAAATATACATATTATGTAACTTAAGCACATAAAGTCAGGATCAGAAAATTATAAAAAGCAAATTAAAATATCTTATTTCATGATCTACCTGACAGATCGTCATTAAAAGCGCGCGAAAGCGTGATCGCCAGTTTACTTTCCTTTCAATAGAGCAAATCATAAAGAAATAACAGTTCAATACAAATGAAATATTATTTCATATTTTAAATTAGGCTGATCATGAATAAACCCATCTCTTTTAAACATACGTTCTGCTACGGCAGCGCAAACCTGCTCGGCAGTGGCGCACTTGCTATCAGCGGCGCATGGCTGATGTACTTTTACACCACATTTTGTGGATTAACATTGGTTCAGGCCGCTGCCATTTTCTCCGTTGCCAGCATCATTGATGCTATCAGTAACCCCATCATGGGGTACATCAGTGATAACTTCTACAACACTCGTGTTGGTCGCCGATTTGGCCGCCGTCGCTTCTTTATTTTGCTGGGTGTCCCGCTGGTTCTGGTCTACCCCATGCTGTGGGTTGATGGATTTGGTTTCTGGTACTATCTGGCGACATACGTGCTGTTCGAGCTGATTTACACCTCGATCATGGTGCCGTATGAAACGCTGGCTACCGAAATGACCTCCGATTTCAAACTGCGTTCCAAGCTGACAGGCTCTAAAGCCATTTTCGGCAAAATCGCCAACTTCCTGGCGGCATTCATTCCTGGGCAGTTTATTGCCATCTACGGTAAAGATTCCTCAACGCCATTCTTCTACACCGGTCTGGTCTACGGCGCCATTATGTGTGCGGCGATGATCGCGCTGTATATGACATCCTGGGAGCGCCCGGTCAACGAAATCGTCCGCGAGAGCACCTCTGGCCTATGGCAGGCGATGAAAAAGTTGAGCGTGGATATGGCCTCCACCTTCCGCCTGCGTATTTTCCGCAAGCATCTGGGAATGTACCTGTTTGGTTTCGGTGCAGAGTGGCTGTTTGCTTCCGCATTCACCTACTTCATCGTTTTTGGTCTGAAGCAGAACACGGCGCTGGTGTCACACCTCAATAGCTTCAGTTCCGTCATGCAGCTCATTTCTACCGCAGCCTTCATCGGTATCTGTGTCAAAATGGGCTTTGCGCGACCGTTCCGTCTGGCGTTGATGGTGGTGATTGTCAGCGTTCTGGCCTATGCCGCGCTCTATTTCGCTAACTGGTCAGAAGACATGACCATCTTTGTTCTGTTTGCCATTACCGCTGTATTTGGCCTGAGCACGGGCGGCATCTACTATATTCCCTGGACGGTTTATACCTTCCTGGCCGACGTGGATGAAGTCCTGACCGGTCGCCGCCGTGAAGGGATCTACGCAGGCGCCATGACGTTTGCCGGTAAAATGGTGCGCTCGGTGATTGTCTTCGCAATGGGCTGGACGCTGAGCCAGTTCGGCTTTGTCTCCGGGCAGTCAGCACAGCCGGAATCAGCGGTTCAGGCGATTATTGGCGTGTTCTCACTGGGCGTTATCGGTCTTGCGTTGGTTGCCATTTACTACACCACGCAGATGAAGCTGGATCGTAAGAACCATGCCATCCTGCTGGAAGAAATTGCACGTATCAAAGCGGGCGGCGCGATTGCCAACGTCCCACCTCACGCACGTGCTGTCGCAGAAGAACTGACAGGCTGGGAATATGAGAAGTGCTGGGGCAACAACCCGTTAGGCGTTCAGTCTGAAGAGACGAAACCGCAGGTTGCTACTACGCAGCATTAATCGAAAATAATCGTTTATTCAGACGGTGATTGACGACAACTATCCATTAAAAACATCAGCCCAATCTTGTATTGGGCTGATTCATTCAGGCCTTTGTTTGTTGACTAAGTGAACGGGTGTATAACACGCCAGCGATCAGACACAGCGTATAGCCGAACAGTTCGGCCCCCTCCTCAGCCACATTCTTCACGGTTCGGATATATCCCTCATCCATCAGCGTTCCCCACAGTTGGTTCATACCAAACAGACGAGAGAAGACCAGAACGGCCAGCAACCCACACACCATATAGCTGTAGCTAGCGTGACGGAGAAAATGCGCCAGTCCGGCGAGCGTACTATTGAGTGAAGATGCCGCGTAACCTATGCAAACCGCCGCACACAGTAGGGCGAAATAGAACCAACTGCCATGTGCGATCGCATCCAAAAGGAAATCCATCTCTCTAATCAACAAACAGAAAAAGAACCCAGCGATAAGCAAATAACCGCCCCGATGCGCGCGCCACGTTATCGCGAGGCGCAAAAACAGCAGCCCGGTTAGTAATAAGAACGCTTCCTGAGTAAACTCAGTAACGGAAATCTCCCCCACGGCGTCACCTAACACCACGACATCAACAAATAACGCAAGCAACACCAGACCCACAATGACCGCCAGCAGCAAGGCCCCCCCCAAACGGCGAACAATAACGGCAACGTCTTTACTCATACTTCAATAATCCGTACAGCAAAATAATAATGTTGCTAATCATAGCATTTCGTAAAGGAGGAGATTGGGCCATTGGTGCGCCGGAATAGCGTTCTATATGGCAATAGAAGGATATGGCAGATGATCGCATCGATCATCTGCCAAATAGTAGGATTAAATTAACGACGCTTCTTTCAATTCACTTTTCAGGTAGGCGTAGTATATCGGAGCCGCGATCACACCGGACAACCCAAATGCCGCTTCAAACACCAACATCGCCAGCAGGATTTCCCATGCGTGCGCTTTGATCCTCGTCCCAACAATTTGTGCATTCAAAAAGTATTCAAGCTTATGAATCAGCATCAAATACACCAGCGCAACCAGTGCGATGGGCAGCGAAAGCGATAAACCCGACAGAAAAACAATCGAATTAGAAATCAGGTTACCGATCACCGGCAGCAGACCGAAAATGAAGGTGAGAACCACCAGCGTTTTGGCAAATGGCAGATGGATACCACACAGCGGCAGAGCGCCCAGAATAAAAATGGCAGACAGCACGGTGTTAACCGTAGAGATTTTCACCTGAGCGAAAACAATGTTGCGGAACGATGCCGATAATAATGTCACCCGACGTAGCAACTCCGCTTTGAGTAATGGCTTCTCGGTGTCCTGATCGACGTTATAAAGCGACACAATCGCCCCCAGTACCATACCGATTAGCATCGTCACAAATCCATGCAGGAAACTTTTCCCCATGTTCTGCAACATCACAATATGTGCCTGAACCCATTGCAGCAGCTCACGCTGAAGCTCTTCAACACTGACCGGCAGATACCCCGGTAGATAGTGGGCGACCTGCTGTTGGATGTCATTGAGGATGTAGCCAATACGCACGTTGAAGGCCGTCGTATCCTTCATTTCCTGCATCAACAGCCCGACCAGACTACCAAACAGTAAACTCAACAGGCTGACCACCAATGTGCTGATCACCGCGACCACAATCCAGCGGGCGCGCTTACCGCTGATGACCCGTTGAAAATAGGGCGTTAGTAAATTCACGATTTCATACACCAAAAAACCGGCAATAAAACAGGCCAGCAGGCGTAAAGGCAGCAATATAAGCAGGCCACCCATAATAAAGAAAAAGCTCAACAGGCGAGCTTGTTTCAGGTTCAGTAACTGCATGATGACTTCCCGTATGAAGAGGCAACGTCGAGAATACTCGTTGTGGAATATGCTACGCCTTTTTCGGTATCAACAGATTGATATATATGCGCCAGATTTGCGTTTCGTCTGCGAGTGATAACCAACCAGATAACAAACGAAGAATATTTTTGGTGTTTTACCGACAAAATACCAGCGGTGTTTTAACTCGGCTGGATATCCACCCACCAGGAAAAACGCCGGGTTACCTTCACCGGCAGCGTTCGCGCAACGGCATCGAGCAGACGATCGGTTTCATGCAACGGAAAAACGCCCGAAATCCGTAACGTCGTCACTGCGGAATCCACATGAAAGTAACCATTGTGATAGCGGGAAACCTCATTAATGAACTGCCCTAACGGCATATTATCCGCGACCAGCTGTCCCTTACGCCAGCTCTGGCGGAAATTCTCAACGGATGTCGGTTCACTGCTCTTATCGCGGGTAAAGATAACCTGTTGCCCTGCCGTTACCCGCCTTGCGGCAGGGATTGCCGTTTGTAGCAAAACCTCACCGCTAAAAACGGAGAGCACACTATGGGCGGACGTATAGCGCAGCGCTAATTGGCAGGAATGCGCAGAAGCGGCGAGATCGCCATGGGGCGTGGTCAACCGGGCGGCATGCGCCGTTTGGTTGTCCAGCATCAATTCACCCTTGATCAATTGAAACGTCAGCGGCTGAGACAACGCAGGATTGCCCTGCTGATTCAATGCCGAATCGGTATTGAGCCAAACGGTCATCCCCGTTTCGATGCTGAGCTCACGCGTTTCCCCCGTGCCCGTACGGTAATCGGCAGCATAGCTTTCCCACGGCAGACTAAAGCCCACGCCTCCGGTCAGGCTGGCAATCGCCAATAGTTTGAGTATACGCCGACGTTCCTCACCGCGCTTACTCAGCACCGAAGAGACCAACTGGCTGTCTACCGCATGGAAACGGGCATGAATCTGTTCAACCTGCTGCCAGGCAAGCTGATGGATTTCATTCTGATGTAACCAGCACTGCCAGGCCTGACGATCGTGCTCGGAGCAGTCTTCGTCATACAGCGTGGCATACCACTCAGCGGCAGCATAAAGAACATCTTTGGGAATAGAAGAGGTGATAGAAGAAATCATAAGTCCTGACACAATAGACAATGCATTATCGCCTGTGCCATATATTTTTTTACCATCCGCTCGGAAACGGCTAATTGTTCAGCGACCTGTCGATAGGTTAAACCGTCAAGATGCACCAGCAAGAATGCCTGACGTACTTTGCCGGGCAGTGTCGCGAGCATCTGATCGATGACCAACAGCGCATCAACCACCATAGTCTGCTGTTCCAGCGAGGGAGAAAAATAAAACTCCTGCTCTGCCAGCACCTGAAGATAGGCATTCTCGATTTCTTTACGCCGCCAGTGATTTACCATCAGCCCATGAGCCACGGTCGTCAGCCAGGCGCGCGGTTCACGAATGCGATCGGTCTGATGCTGGCAAATCAAACGTAGAAACGTATCCTGTGCCAGATCCGCTGCCTGCTGTGAACACCCCAAACGCCGACGCAACCACGCCTGTAACCAGGCATGATGGTCATGATAAATCTGCTGAACGTTTAAGATTTCAGGCTGACTGGGGCAGACAACGGCGGGACTCTTCACGGTATTCGCTCAATGTGACAGCAATTAAATGATTTTTATTATCATTAACGGCAAAGTCAACGACTATTCACGTCTATCGTGCCGATTACGGTAAATACCCCGTCTGATGGCGGCCAGAACGGTGATCAAATAGCTGGCTGTCCGGCGACGAGTAGTTGCCGTAAACCGGATTAAACATATCAATAGGGTCGCCAAAGGCGTACAGGTTTCCATCCCGGCTCTGCGTATTGGCACGGCGATAGTCGAACCCGAGCAGCAGGGTATTTTCAATATTTTCCCCCTGCCATTCACCCACTAAGCCGGTTGTCCGTGGCCCAGTTTTGCGCAAAACCGTCGCGGTAGGTCAGTCCACGCGTGGCCAGACGATCGCTGACAACATTCGTGACCGAATCGGTATACCTTCCCAGCACGTAGGCACCACGCAGATCCATATTCAGATAGGCGTAATTCAGGTTCTGGTGGAACGTCCAGGTATCGTTCAGATGATGTGTAAACTCATAGCCCAGATTGAACTGTCGGGTGTCGTGGTTGTTAATCCCCGGTTCGCCCAGCGACGTTTTATAGCCCACTTTGCCAAATGGCGTGTTATGCAACGTACCATACGGCAGCTTAAAACCATTGGTCATGTCAGACTGCGTATCCATATAGCTGGCTAACACGGTCAGTTCCGTGTCTTCTCCAAGGAACGTGACGCTCGGTGCCAGATAGAAACGTTTACTCTTCGAGAAATCCACCTCACCCGAGGTATCCCGCACTAGCGCCACAACCCGATACAGCACCGAGCCGTCATCGTTTAACGGACCCGCACTGTCGACGGCCAGATGGCGGTAGTCGTTAGAACCGTATTCCAGCTCAACTTTCCCCTGTGGCAAACGCGTAGGCCGTTTGGTGATAACGTTAACCAAGCCGCCCGGCGGGTTTTGCCCGTACAGCACCGAGGCAGGGCCTTTCAGAACTTCAATACGTTCAACACCGAACGATTCAATCTGCTGACCATAGAACCCATCTTCATTCAGCGTCGCCAGACCATTCTGGAACCGGGATTGATCGCTAAATCCACGGATAGTCACGCATTCGGCTTTATTATCCGGTCCGTATGGCGTCGCCAGAATCCCGCTGCTATAGCGCAGCGCCTGATCGATCTTTTGCGCCCCGCGCTCTTCGATCTGTTTCTCTGTGACAACTGCAACCGCACGTGGCGTTTCTGAAATTGGCACATCCAGCTTCATCGCGGTATTCGGTGGAGCGGTGACAACAATCTGATCGTTTTTAACAGGCGCAGCAACGGGCACAGGCTCACTCGCCGTGCGCTGTACCAGCGTCACGCTACCATCAGCACTGTACTGTGCACTGAGTCCACTGCTGCTGAGAATCTGCTGGAAGCCCTGCTCTACGCTGTAGTTCCCTTGCAGCCCCGCACCGCGTTTACCCGCAACTAATTCCGGATCATAAGAAAGTAATACGCCAGCCTGTTGGGCAAAGTGATTGAGCACCTGATTGAGCGGGCCTGACGACACCGCGTATTGTTGGACTGGCACCGCAGACGCCGCATAGACCACCGCCATTGGCAGCGCTGAGGCAAATGCAGCCCCAAGTACCCCAGCACGTAAAGCACGCGCCAACAGGTGGGTACGGAATGTAACCATTATTTATCCCCTATCGCATAAGAAACGCTGTTTTCAGGAGGGATGCCAATTGAAGGAAGAAAAAGGGGAACCGAAAATCGGGAAATAATTGAAATAATGCGCCCTGAATCAGAATTATTGCGGAAAACGTGTTGTCGATATGGATCACCCCATGCAACTACCAATAAAAGCTGACATCAGTTTTATCAAAAAGTGCTATACACCGACGAAGGCGATATAGACCTAATCTCATCAATAACTAGACGAGAGTCTACTTATTCGTTTGTCACCCTTTGAGATTCAACACGTTAAAAATAAAGAAAATTTTAAGAGTTTCTTATCAAGGTTTAATAAACTCTACAGTTTAAGAGAATAATTTCGAGAAGGTGAAATGAAGAAGGAATAGGCGATAGGGAGAGCAATATGGCATCGAAACGTTTCGCTGTTCATTTTTAATAAGCAAGTATATGCAGTAAAACATATAACTCTCTATTTTTATTAGATTTTAAGATTATCACAGTTAACAAAGAGCGGCTTTCACTCTTCATTCACGAAAAATCGGTGCAACTTTATCGTCCTGCTGACCGCGAGGGGTTATCAGAGAATAACCTACACAATCGGTTGCTGTTGAAAAAGCGATGCTAAACTAGTGATAACAACGTTATTAATAGCAACAATTTTCTTTTGTCGTCATTTTCCACTGGAAAATACACGCCTCTCGTCTTCCTGCCACATAATCGACGATTATGCAAACTTATGACGCCAAATTTGCCGAAGGCTCAACTGTATCCTGGTTCAGGATCAGCAAAGAAAGCACACGGTTTTCAACATTCAGCTTAGAAAAAGACAGCGTACTTAACTGCTTTTTAGTAAAGCCATCAGACAACAAATCCGAAACCACTCGCGTACTTAACACGTTGGAATTCGTAATAAAATCATGATAGGCGAACTTCACGTTGATAGGTAGTACATCATCAATTGAGACAGGCGTATTCATTTCTGCACGCAATCCAAAATGGGCGTTGAAGGCAGAATTCGCACAGACGACCTTACACTTTTCGTCAACCACCGCCACAGCACGTCGATCGTTCTGAACTGGTTGAGAAAGCATGCCTAAAATTTCATTCCGGCCAAATATCAGACTCATTGTTTCCTCTGCATCATGCTATGTAAAAAGATATCTCACAGCACACCATGACCTCACGGCGCACCATTGATAAGCAATCAACCTACCGGAATTTAAAGGGTTTCCGGATTAATTGTGTCCTTCCGCACCTCAAGAAAATCACCTAATGAGAATAGTGAATTTCGCTAACCGGAACGGCTTACATGTTCTCAGGCTACCGAGGCTCAAACACCTGCCGCCTTAGTTAGCGTCAGTGATGTTAGGTATATCTATGTTATTTATTTTTGGAAACCGAATTTTTCTGAATAAGACACAAAAAATAGCACTGCATTTTTCTTTTGTCAGCGGCTAGCACACAGCATCTTTACCCTTTTTAAGAAGCCCACATCTGTGCCGTGGAACCCAGCTAGAGTGTAGATTATTCACACTTGTCTACCCGTTGATAATCAGATAAATCTATTTCATTAATAGTCTACATATAATCAATAACTGCAACAAAACTTCAATAGATGAACACGCTAAATAGCTGGCCCACGTAGAAATATACTCCGATCGGGGTTTTTACTATCGGCTGAATAAGCGGGATCTTTATGCCTTTTGATCGTAAAGGGCGATCAAAAACTCAATAACAATAGATATAATCTATTAAAAACAATAAATTGATCGTTAATGGCATTATAACAGCATTGATAATTCTGCTGACTGTCATATTGTGACACGCATCACTTATCGCGTTTTGGCTACCACGAAAAAGCTGCCTGTTTTCTGAACCAAAAGACTCTCTATTTAAGTAACGCCTCGCTGCTTTTCCTGCATTGCGTGATCAATCGCGCAAAAAAGAAACAAAGATAACTGGTTAACTACAATTAACCATTATTTGACATAGCATTAACATGTTTAAGGAGAAGCGCTATGACACAACATAATAAACACACCATTCCCGCCGCAATTGCGGAAAATGCACTGATAAATGCCCAGCAATACGAAAATATGTATCGGCTGTCCGTTGACGATCCCGCTGCCTTTTGGGGTGAGCAGGGAAAGATCGTTGATTGGATCAAACCCTATGAAACGATCAAGAACACCTCATTCGACCCCGGCCATATCAGTATCCGCTGGTTTGAAGACGGTACACTAAACGTGGCAGCAAACTGCCTGGATCGCCATCTGGCCGAGCGTGGCGATCAAACCGCCATCATTTGGGAAGGGGATGACGCGGCAGAAAGTGAAAAAGTCACCTATCGAGAGCTGCATCAGTCCGTATGCCGCTTTGCCAATGTGTTGAAGTCACAGGGCGTCAAAAAAGGTGATGTCGTTGCTATTTATATGCCGATGGTGCCGGAAGCGGCCGTGGCAATGCTGGCCTGCGCCAGAATCGGTGCCATTCACTCGGTAATCTTCGGCGGTTTCTCTCCTGAAGCGATTTCCGGGCGCATCATCGATTCCAGCGCCAAGCTGGTTATTACCGCCGATGAAGGCGTACGCGCCGGACGTGTGATTCCGCTGAAGAAGAATATTGATGAAGCATTAAAGAACCCGAACGTCACCACGATTTCCAGCGTCATCGTTTTCCGTCGCACGGGTAAAACCAGTGAATGGAAGGACGGGCGCGATCTGTGGTGGCACGATCTGGTTGAAAAAGCAGACGATTATTGCCCGCCAGAGGAGATGAATGCGGAAGATCCGCTATTCATTCTTTATACCTCCGGCTCGACCGGTAAACCAAAAGGCGTGCTTCACACCACGGGCGGCTATCTGGTTTATGCTGCACTGACTTTCAAGTATGTCTTCGACTACCACCCTGGCGACATTTACTGGTGTACGGCAGATGTTGGCTGGGTCACAGGACACAGCTACCTGCTGTATGGCCCGCTAGCGTGCGGTGCGATTACGCTCATGTTTGAAGGTGTGCCGACCTGGCCGGACGCCAGACGTATGGCGCAAGTGGTCGATAAGCATCAGGTCAACATTCTCTATACCGCCCCCACCGCCATCCGCGCGCTGATGGCTGAAGGTGATAAAGCAATCGAAGGGACATCGCGTGAATCGCTCCGGATCATGGGTTCCGTCGGTGAGCCGATCAACCCGGAAGCCTGGGAGTGGTATTTCAACAAGATCGGCAATGGCAAGTGCCCTATCGTCGATACCTGGTGGCAAACGGAGACGGGTGGCTTCATGATTACCCCTCTGCCCGGCGCGATTGAAGCAAAAGCCGGCTCCGCGACGCGTCCGTTCTTCGGCGTACAGCCTGCGCTCGTCGATAACCTTGGCAACCCACAGGAAGGCACTGCGGAAGGCAATCTGGTCATCGTGGATTCGTGGCCGGGTCAGGCACGAACCCTGTTCGGCGATCACGATCGTTTCGAACAAACCTACTTTTCCACCTTTAAAGGCATGTACTTCAGCGGTGACGGCGCGCGCCGTGACGAAGATGGCTATTACTGGATCACGGGTCGCGTTGACGACGTGCTAAACGTTTCCGGGCATCGTCTGGGGACGGCGGAAATCGAATCGGCGCTCGTTGCCCATCCCAAGATTGCCGAAGCGGCCGTGGTCGGCATTCCGCACCATATGAAAGGACAGGCCATTTACGCCTACATCACGCTGAACCACGGCGAAGAGCCGTCCAGCGAGCTGTATACGGAGGTCCGCAACTGGGTGCGTAAGGAAATCGGCCCAATTGCGACCCCGGACATCCTGCACTGGACTGACTCTTTACCCAAAACGCGATCCGGCAAAATCATGCGTCGCATTTTGCGTAAGATCGCCGCCGGTGACACCAGCAATTTGGGGGATACCTCAACGCTGGCCGATCCTGCCGTCGTCGAAAAACTGCTCGAAGAAAAGCAGGCTATGAGTACCGCCTCTCAATAACCCGCTGGCCCCACCATTCTCTTCATTCCCGTAAGCCATGACGTGGCTTACGGGGATGTGGCTGGCGATAAATCAGGCGGCATCGTCGCGGCAATACTCACCCCTACAGATTACTGGAGACTTACGATGAATGATGCCATTTATCAACGGATTGAAAGTAACCCCTTATTCAGAGAACTGGTCAATAAGCGGCAGCGTTTCGCTGTTTTTCTCTCGATAATCATGCTGGTGCTTTATGTGGGTTTTATTCTGCTCATCGCCTTTGCGCCAGGCTGGCTGGGAACGCCTATCAGCCCAGGTTCTAGCATTACCCGCGGCATTCCGATTGGCGTGGGATTGATTGCGATCTCCTTCATTCTAACAGGCATTTATGTGTACCGCGCTAACGGTGAATTTGATCGTCTGACCAAACAGTTACTGGATGAGGTAAAGCAATGAAAATACGCTTTATGATACTGTTCGGACTTTTGGCGCTGCCAGTGCTGACGTGGGCGGCCGATGCCCTCACGGGGGATGTCCAGCGCCAGCCGTTGAATATTCAAGCCATCGTGATGTTTCTGTTGTTCGTCGGCGGTACGCTGTATATCACCTACTGGGCGTCGAAGAAAACCCGTTCACGTAGCGATTATTATACGGCTGGCGGTAACATTACCGGTTTCCAGAACGGGCTGGCGATTGCGGGCGACTACATGTCCGCCGCGTCCTTCCTCGGTATTTCTGCGCTGGTCTATACCTCCGGCTACGACGGCCTGATCTACTCACTCGGCTTTTTGGTCGGCTGGCCCATTATTCTGTTTCTGATCGCTGAACGACTGCGTAACCTCGGGCGTTATACGTTCGCTGACGTCGCCTCCTACCGTTTGCAACAGCGCCCGATCCGCAGCCTCTCCGCCTGTGGCTCGCTGGTGGTTGTGGCCCTGTACCTTATCGCACAGATGGTCGGCGCGGGAAAACTCATCGAATTGCTGTTTGGCCTCAACTACCATGTGGCCGTGATACTGGTCGGTATTCTGATGGTGATGTACGTGATGTTTGGCGGCATGCTTGCCACCACATGGGTACAGATTATTAAAGCTGTCCTGCTGCTCTTCGGTGCTACCTTCATGGCTGTCATGGTGATGAAATCCGTGGGATTCAGCTTTGACGCGCTGTTCAAGCAGGCCATGGTGGTTCACCCAAAAGGGGCCTCGATCATGAGCCCTGGCGGACTGGTTTCTGATCCCATCTCCGCGCTGTCCCTCGGGTTAGGCCTGATGTTCGGTACCGCTGGCCTACCGCACATTCTGATGCGTTTTTTCACCGTCAGCGATGCGAAAGAAGCCCGCAAGAGCGTGTTCTACGCCACGGGTTTCATGGGCTATTTCTACTTCCTGACCTTTATCATCGGGTTCGGTGCCATCCTGCTGGTCAGTGCGAACCCTGCGTTTAAGGATGCGACAGGCGCCCTCATCGGCGGGAATAACATGGCGGCGGTGCATTTGGCAGATGCCGTTGGCGGCGACTTCTTCCTCGGCTTTATCTCTGCCGTGGCCTTTGCCACCATCCTGGCGGTCGTTGCCGGTCTGACGCTGGCAGGCGCGTCTGCCGTGTCCCACGATCTCTACTCCAACGTGATCAAAAAAGGGAAAGCGACAGAACGTGATGAGCTAAAAGTCTCAAAAATCACCGTGTTGGTGCTGGGTGTCGTGGCGATTTCGCTCGGTATCCTGTTTGAGAACCAGAATATCGCCTTCATGGTCGGGCTAGCCTTCTCCATCGCTGCCAGCTGTAACTTCCCGATCATCATCATTTCGATGTACTGGTCAAAGCTGACTACGCGTGGTGCCATGGTTGGCGGCTGGGCAGGGCTGCTGACCGCCGTCATTTTGATGATATTGGGGCCGACGATCTGGGTGAAAATCCTCGGTCACGCCACCCCCATTTACCCTTACGATTATCCAGCGCTCTTCTCCATGCTGGTCGCGTTTATCGGCATCTGGTTCTTCTCCATCACCGATCGCTCCGAAGCCGGACAACAGGAACGCGCTCGCTTCCATGCGCAGTTTGTCCGTTCACAAACCGGCGTCGGCGCTTCAAAAGGCAGTACCCACTAATCCTCCCTCTCACTGGCCCGCATTAGCGGGTCAGTTCTTCTCTGCAATCCAATGCTTTACGTTGTTGAAAATCGCTCCTGCGATTTTTTATCGTGGTCCATCCTGCCCATGTTTCTTCAAGCTAACCTGTAATATTGTTAAAACTGGTTTTACTCCTCACTTAACGTCACCACGTCGTACATCACGCTGCCGCCTTTTAATTGCAGCGTGATCGAGTTAGTGCCGTTTTTCAAAAAGCGGGAAGACACGGGGATGCGGGCGATGTGATAGCGACCGCTTTGTAGCGCACCACGATAAATAGCCTTATCATTTTCGTAAGTCAGCGTTTCCAGCGTGCTCCCGTTCACCGCTACCGCTAGCTGCGGCAGGGTCGGTTCACTCATGCCGCTGTTGCTGGCTGCCGCCAGTGCGATATTCAGGAAATAGGTTTTCTTCTCTGGTTGCAGAGCAAAACGGATATCCCATTTTCCCGGTTTGGTCTGCGCGTAATACCAGTCGCGCTGATAGTCGCTATGGCCAATATCGAACGTCAAATTTGCTGGAATCTCATGCTGCCAGCGTGTATTACGTGCTTCGTCGCCAAAGCGGAATTCACTCGCCTGCCGATTGGCCTGTCCAATTGCCCAGACAACCGGCTCGACTTTGGGCAAAGCAATCACAGGCAGCGCTTGCTTATCACCAGAAACGGATAGCGTTTGCTCCGCCAATACCCCCGGCTGCGTACCGCTGTTGGCATAGACCGCCAGATGGTAATTGCCCGGACGGACATGGGAAAATGTAAAATTTCCCTGTACATCTGTCGTCGCTTGATACGCATAACCACGGGTTTGCACATCAAACGGTTCATCCAATGACGACGAAAGCACGACAGTGACGGATTGCTGACTGGCAATGCGCCCGCTGACCTGCGTACGTTCGCGCACATAGCGGGAGTCATTCATCCACCTATACGGTAAACTGACCGTTTCCGTCAGCGCCTGACGTCGGGCATCCGTCAGCATCTGTTCGGTATCGCCCTGATTGATATACAGCAGCCACGGGCCGTAGAATTTTTTCCAGCCCGGCGGTGCCACCATATCCGGCGTACCAAAGTGCGAGCCCGTCATATAATTCAGAATGATCGCATCCTGATGTACCAGCAGCTCCTGCTTGAGCGCATCGCCGGAAAAATACTCCCGGTTGCTGTGAATCAACCACGCTCCCACGCCATTACCGAAAACGCCCCAGAAAGTCGCGGCACGCATATAGCCAGCAAAATCATATTTGGAATAGATGCTACCATCCGGCAGTCGCCAGGTTTCATCCTGTACTTTCGGTAACGCTTCAAGCTGGCTGTAGAGCAGCGGTTTGCCCTGACGATCGCCGTTGTAGAGATGATCTAACCGAGTAGGATCGAAGCGAT
The DNA here is from genome assembly GCF_046159765.1 of Pectobacterium artocarpous. Lineage (NCBI taxonomy): Bacteria > Pseudomonadati > Pseudomonadota > Gammaproteobacteria > Enterobacterales > Pectobacteriaceae > Pectobacterium > Pectobacterium artocarpous. The sequence goes on along the minus strand of NZ_JBJXVK010000034.1, from coordinate 8,714 downwards.
AGACGTTACGCAGTTCACTGACTTTAACATCCTGATTTCCGCTATTTTCGGCCACCACATAGCTGTAAAGCCCGCTAACGCCGCGACGCATAATCAGGTGATATTCGAGCCGCAACAGTCCGTTCCGATCATCGATATAGGCGACATGCGCCATATCACGATCGTTGTGCAGTACCTCGACTCGTTCGGGGACAAAATCTTTCACGCCTTTAACATGAGCATCGTTAATATAGTAATCGAGATAAGCACTACGCGTTTTGCTCGGATCGCGCGCCGCACCGGACAGGTTAGTGACGATATTCTTGCCTCCCACCACCATGCTCACCGCGCTGCCATCTTCCCCGAACGCGACTTTCAGCTGGCCATTATCCAGTACGGTACGCAAACCAGAAACGGATAGCGACACCGCATTATCCTGCGCGCTATAGCTATAGGGTGCCAACATAGCCCCCACCAACAACAAGATAGATCGCTTCACAGTCAGCCCTCTTGTGTTCAATTGGTTAGACAGAATTTTTATCGCATCCGTTCAGGCCACTGCCGCTGCAATATCGAGATACACGGGGCTACCACGGTGCGAGGTATCCCTACGGGAACCTCATCACCGTGTTTCCCCTAATATCCAACATTGGGTGTAGCCTGAGATATCAAAAAATTCCCGCTATTTGAAATATATAGCAGTGGTGGGGACAACATAATCGAGGGGATAAGCGCCCTCCTTCCTGTCACTGCCAGCAGAAACAGGAAGCTGGCAGTGACAGGAAGAAAGTCAGGATCGACATCGCAGAAATCAAAACTGATCAGAATGACAGTTCACGAATCAGTACGGCGGACACCACTTTCCAGCCGCGAATGAACAGGCTTTGCGCCTCACCATCCATCACTACCGTGCCACGCAGTACCTGTGGCTGAGCACGATAATCGTCGGGCAGACGGAGCAACACGCGATAAACCGCCTGTTCAGGATGCAGTTTGCGCTGCGCATCACTCAGCGTGGCAATGTCGCCGCCATAAACCGAGGCGAGTTCCGGCGTAGCATTCAGATCGCGAGTCGCCGTGCTGGCAATCTCCACAATCCTGAGCGGCAGCGATGAGCGGCTGACATCCTGTAAATAAAACGTCCCCTTTCCGCCCGTGCGGAGCCGCTGCCAGTCCTTTTCCGACACGAACGCCTCCACCAGCCCGCCGGTTGGCTTAGTGACAACGGCCAGCCATTCGCCCTGTCCCAGCCACTCGCCAGTTTCCAGCGGCGTTGCCATGTCAGCCACCACACCGTCTATCGGCGCACGCACCGTCAGTTGTTCAGACTGACGCCGCAAGACCTGCAACTTTTGCAACGCCGCTTCATGCTCCTGCTTCACCCGCTGGTGATCGCCAACCGCTTCCTTGTTGAATACCTGAAAGGTACTTTGCCAGTTCAGCGTCGCGATTTGTCGCTCCAATTGCTGCCGCTCATGTGACAGCGCGTCAGACGACAGTGTAAATAGCGTTTGCCCGGCGCGCACCGGCTGACCGACCTGCACCTCAATACGCTGAATCATCGCGGGTACGGGCATATACAGGCTGCTTTGCTGTTCCGCGCGCAAAAGCGCTGGTGCATACACGCTGCTCTGCCAGGGAATCAGCAACACGAGCAGAAGTACAGCGCTCACCGTTAGCGTGGTCGTCATATTACGGTTCATACGGTAATCCTTACGGCGTTTACTCCATTCACGTACTTCATTCACCACGGGCATTACGACGAAGTAGCCGATTTCAATGGCGAAAAGCAGCATCCCCAACAGCTTGAACGCCATGTGGTAAACCAGAATGGCGATACCGGTAAACAGGAAGAAGCGGTATATCCACACCGCGAAGGCATAGCCCACCAGCGTACGTTGCAGCCAGCGTGGAAAATGCTCCGGCGGGGCATCCCCCAAGCCGAACAGCCATTCCCGCATCTGCCAGCGGCCGATAGCAAAGCCCCGGTTTTGCAGGTTTGGCACCTGGAGCCCATCAGAAAGCAGAAAATAACCGTCAAAACGCATCAGCGGACTGAGGTTAATCGCCAGCGTCATAATCCAGGTGGTCGTCGCCAGCATAAATGCGGCGCTGCGCAGCATACCGTCTGGCAAAAAGCTCCACGCCAGCGTCGCCCATGCCGCCAGTACCAGCTCGGTCACCATGCCTGCCGCGCCAATCGCCATACGCTGCCGCCGACGGGTGAGCTTCCACGAACCGGACGTATCGGTATACAACACCGGCATCATCACCAGAAACGCGACGCCCATCGTGGCGACCCGCGCCCCAAAACGCTTGCAGGTGTAGGCGTGGCCGAACTCATGCAGAATCTTGGTAAAGCACAGCGTCAACACCGCCAGCGCGGCACCTTCCAGCGTGAAGAAATGCAGAAACGTATGCTTGAACGTTTCCCACTGGCGTCCGGCGAGGAATAGCCCCAGCACGGCCACCAACAGCGTCAATTTGAGAAAGGTACGGCTGAAAAACGGTTCGACCCAGCGCTGCGTCGCGCCCAGAAAACGATCGGGGTGCCATAAGGGGATGCGAAAAAACAGATAGTTCTTCAGCAATTTGCGCCAAATTGAGACACGAGATTGCTCCACTTGACGAGAAAACTGCGCCAGCGCGTCATCGCCAGAGACGCGCGTCAGGCTGTTGGCCTGCAAAAAGTGGTTGAAGTACTGCACGTCGCTGTCATCCAGCGTCAATGCAGAAGTCTGGTTAACCTCAGCCACGATCTGTGCCGCGTTCCCCATCGACCAGCGCGAGAGCATCGCCATTTCTGCCCAGCCGATACGAAAATAGAGGCCACGCAGCGGATCTTCCAGCGTCCAACTGGGCGATCCGTCGCGGTTAGCGGGCCCAGTGTGCAGGATCAGTTCATCCCGTAGCGGGCTGAGTGCGGCAGGTGACGGCATTACACACCCAGCCAGACGCGCAGGGAGGCCAACGGCTTACGCAGCAGGTAAACGAACAACACCGTGCGTTTTCCGTACAGCTTGGCGGTGCCTTTCAGGCCTACGCGCAGCTGCGGGTCATCCTGTGTAAAGCGGGCCCGCAGCCGATAGGCCATCACATTATCCGGCGTCGGTGCGGCACGATAGCCAATCTGTTCAAGCCGCGCATCCTGTGCCGAATTCGGCGCAACATTGAGGAAAAGGCGCACATCCGCGCCCTTTTCCAGCGCAATCGCATCCGCCGCAGGCAACTGGATCTCCAGCTCAACATCGTGCGGATCGGCGATCATCATAATACGCTCCCCCACCGCCACCGAGCGCCCAATCCAGTCGCTGCTATCGTCAAAAATCGCCACGCCGCTACGCGGGGAAACCAGTTGCATACGTTCCTGCTGACGTTGCAGAAAATCCATGTCGCTCTGCGCCTGCTCACGGCGGCTTTGCAGCACAGCCAAACTGGCTTTGCTATTGGCATCGAACAGCGCCTGCTGCTGTGCCTGACGATACTGAGCATCGGCGGTAGCGAACGCCTGTCGGGCCGATTCCAGCCGGTTTTCCAGTTCGCGCACATCCAGCCGCACCAGCGGTTGGCTAGCGTTAACGGTTTGATTGGGGCGAACCAAAATGTCATCCACCACACCTGCTACAGGCGCACGCACCATCACCGGACGGTGTGCGACGATCTCCGCCGGTGCCAGCACCGACTGGCGAACCGGGATCAATAAGATCAGCACCAGCGCCACGACTGACGCGACGATCAAACGGCGTCTGGCAGGTGGCGTTTTCGACGAACGACGGCGTACTTTACACAGGCTCAACCACGCATGTGCATAGGCATCCGCCAGTTTTTCCAGCAGGATAATCTCGGCAGGCAGCCACGCGCTGTCGCGTGCCAACACCAGCACCAGCGGCGTATCGCCCTGCGGTAAACGCAGCGGCAGCCAGAGTAAAAATTCCGGCAGATGTTCCTGCCACAAAATCTGGTCATCGGCGGGCAACTCGCGGCATTGCAACGCCTGCGTTTGGCGCCCTTCTTTCTGCCACTGGCGGCACAGGCGGCTAAATTCGGTACAAAACGGTGCGTTGTGATCGAGCGAGGCCAGCCCGGAAGCCGCCTGCAAACGCTGTTTATCGCAGTCCCACAGCAGCGCCTGTCGATACTTCACCAGATTGTGCGTTTCATTGACGATGAAAAACGCCAGCTCGTCCAAGGTTTCCCGTGCTCTGGCACGGCTTTGCAATTGCAGCAGTTCGGCCAGCAATGCCAGCCGGGTATCCTGTTCAGTTTGCGCTGCTGTCGTGTTCCGTTCGGTCATGGCGACACGCTGCCGATATCAGGCGGCACGATTTGCGCCACACCGCTCATGCCCGGCAGCAATCCGGCGGTAGATTGAGTAATCCGGCCAAAAACCTTCACCGACTGGCTGACCGGATCGATAGCCGACGAGAGTCGGCTAATTTCCGCCGGATAGCTCAGGCCGGTTTCATCCAACGTAATCTGAAAAGCGCTGCCCTGCTTTAGCCACACCAGCCAGCGCGACGGCACAATCATTTCCAGCTCGAACGCGCTGTCATCATAAATCGCTAACAGTTCTTTGCCTTCCGGCACCGATTCCCAACGCTTCACCTTGGTTTCCGTGACGCGACCGGAGAACGGGGCTTTGATAGCGCAACGTTGCAGCATGGCGCGATTGACGCCGCTTTCGGCCTGCGCCATCGACACCGACGATCGCGCCTGATCGACATCCGACAGGCTGATCGAATTGAGCTTATCCAGCCGATCGGCAATCGCCAGCTTCTTACGCGCGGCATTCTCTGCGGCGTTCGAGTAATTCAGCTTTTCACGCAGCACAGTGCAGTCAAACGTCACCAGCGTATCGCCCTGTTTGAAGTGTTCGCCCTCTTTCACCGCAATATCTGTCACTTTCCCGGCAATTTCGCTGGATAATACGGTATAGCGCTGTGCGCTAAGCTGTACACGAATGTCTCCTGTCGTCGCAGCCTGCCCCCACAGGGGCAGACTTAGCACACTCACCAGTAACAGCGGACGCATCATGCCAAAAGCCATTAACGCGAACCTCCCGCCTGTAAAGATTGCAGGTTATCCCACATATCCGTGTTCACCACGCGGTAAGGCTTGTCCGCGTTGACCGATGGTGCGATAGGTTTCACCACAGAAGTCGCCGTTTTCAATGCAGATGGGGTCGCGAACGGTTTAACAGAAGCCGTTGTCGTGGCAGGCGTAGCAGGGGTAGACAGAGACAAACGTGGTACCGCAACGCCGCCTTTCTCAAGGTTATTCGTGGTGCGAGCAATCGAATTGCTCAACGCCGCCAGACTGACATCGTTCACGTTATCCGGCAGTACATCCAACCCGGCCGCCTGATACACCGCACCCAACGCGTTCTGCACATCGGCAAAGCTGCGGTCACGCGCACGGGTCGTCAGAATGGTTTCCGTGCTGACGCGCACCTGCTCCATTTGCGTTTCAGCACGATGCTGTACGCTAAGCGTGGTTTGATTAAGGATACCGCGCTGGATTCGTGCCAGCTCCTGATAGCGGCCAAACATCCGTGTACTCTGCTGATATTCCTGCCAGGCAACGTTCACCTGCGTCAGCACCGCCATACGCAGCGCCTGACGACGAACCTCGGCCAGATCTTCATTTGCCTGTCCGGCACGTTTCACTGATGACCACGACAGCACATTCAGCAGGTTTCCGCTAACCTGAACGCCCGCGTTCGCCCACTGATGATTAACCAGATAGCTGTTGCTATCACCGTTGACACCGGCAAACAGCGACACGCCCGGCAGCAATCGCAGCAGCGACTTACGGGTCTCCAGTACGCTGTTACGCGCCAGATAGGTCTCTTCACGCACTTCCGGACGCTTCACCATCGAGAAGTTTTCCAGATCGTCGAGCGAGTAGGCCATCTTCGGTGCGATCAGACTGCTTTCACTCGGCACGACGACATCGTACTTGCTGGACGGCGGCAAGTTCATCAGCGCGGCCAGACGGGATTTCGCCACCACCAGATCGCTGTCGACGATTTCCAACTGGCGCACCATCTCCAGCATGTTCTTCTGGAAGCGCAGTGCTTCAACCGGTGCCAGCAAACGCTGTTGCTCGGTCTGACGCGTGTATTCCAGCGCCTGACGCGCCTGACTCAGCGCCGTGGTCACTTCCGGCTGCAAACGCTGTGCCGTGGCCGCTTCCCAATAGGCCGTCCGCACCTGACGGGTAATATCCGCCACGACGCGACGACGGCGTTCTTCCGCCGCCAGCGATTTGTTCGCCTGTACTTTGGCGTTGAAATAGCTGATACCGAAGTCCAGTACGTTCCAGCTCATCGTCAGATCGGCAGTGCGCTGGGTCTGATCCTGACTGGTAGAGGCTTCCAGCGATTGCCGTCCCGTGCTGACCGACTGGCTGCTGGAACCGGCCACGTTATCGCGGGTTTGCAATCCGGCGCGCGCGGTCAGCTTAGGTAATAGCATGTCCAGATTTTGTACGCCCAACAGGTCGTCTTCCATCGCTTGTTCCATCAGCGCGACCCGCTGTTGCAGGTTATATTTCAGCGCACGGGCAATCGCCTCATCCAGCGTGATCGTGCCACGTACCGGTTCCTGATTGGCGAACATCTGCGTTCTGTCGCTCAGCGCCTGAGCAACCTGCTGCTCGATCGTCACGGGCTCAGGCTTGACGGCACAGCCAGCCAATCCCAGGCAGGCAAGGGTCACCGCGATCCGTAACGCTCGGGAACCCGCGGTGCGTGGTGTAGCCTCGTGTTGAACGTGCTGCTGCTGACTGTCGTGTTGCTGGCTATCCCAGAAATGCGCTATGTGCTGATTCACCCGGGTTCTCCCCATCTTCTATTTGTCTGTTCCCTTCCTCTTGCTGGCGGTGGAGTGGTTACCGCCTGCAAGCGTCTGGGTTAGTGGTTAAGTAATAAAATCTCGTCTCGATCTGCAGCGCGTTTACACGCGCAGATTGCTCAGTTCACTGAGCGCCGCCAGCAGCACACCCTGTTCAGGCTGATGCTGACGTAGTTGTTCGGTAAAGGCGGTTTTTCCCGCTGGCGCTGACGGTTCACCATCCCGTTTTTCCGTCGGGAATGAAGGCCGTTGCATCGCGCCACGGTCAGCCTCCATCTCTGCACTGGCGCCCTGTCCGGTTTGCAGCGTAATCGGCACGATCCGGCTGGTGCCGTCTGCGGTCTGGGCTTTCAATGCCAGTTGGATCTGGTTGACCTGCACTGCACTAGCATCGGTAATGCGCACCACGCCGCTGCGGGTATCGAACTGCACCCACGCAGGCAGTGGACGCCCGTTCGCCAGTTGCAGCGTCAGCGTGGCATTACCTTCACGCACGCTGAACATGCGCTGCGGTAGGCTAAAGGTGAGTGCACCGGAAGCATCTGGCTGTAACGCGCCTTGCACGCTGCTGAACGCCGACTCCAGCGCCGTTGCCTGACCGCGTGCGTTCAGGAACAAAGCCGAATCCGTCGAACGTACTGAGGCGTTATCGCGTATCGCCGCCTCAGCACGCGAAGAGAAGTTGACCTGTTCCAACGTCGGCATCAGCTGTAACATCACAGGATCGAGCATCCAGGGCGCCGCCGACGGACGTGCCGTATCGGCAGTGCGCTGGCGTACAGGTTCGGCGTTGATGTTGGTGGATAGCGGTTGTGGTTGCGCGTCTGGGCGAGACAAATCGGCGACAATCGCGCCTAACGGCTGTTCACGTTCTCTTTCGCCAGAATCCGCGGGCAGGCTCACGCCCTGCGGTACCAGAATCACCGGTGCCGCAGTTGCGGTGTTATCAGGGGTTTCTGGCTGTGGTTCCACATCGGGCGCTTGTGCCACCGTCACGTTAACTGAATGGGTCGCTTCCGCTGTGCCATCGCTGGCGGAGATGGTTACCGTGAATTCGCCGGAAGCGCTCGGTGTGCCAGATATTGTGCGGGTCGCAGCATCAAAACTCAGCCCATCCGGCAGGCCGCTGACGCGCCAGCTCAGACTGTCGTTATCCGCGTCGGTAAACAGGTTTTCCGGCAGTGTGTAGCGATACTCGGTACCCGCTTGTAGCTGACCCAGATTCAGCCCGGCGCTGTCGTTATACACCGGGGCACTAGTGTCCGGTTCCACATCGGGCGCTTGTGCCACCGTCACCTTGACTGAATGGGTCGCTTCCGCTGTACCATCGCTGGCGGAGATGGTTACCGTGAATTCGCCGGAAGCGCTCGGTGTGCCAGATATTGTGCGGGTCGCAGCATCAAAACTCAGCCCATCCGGCAGGCCGCTGACGCGCCAGCTCAGACTGTCGTTATCCGCGTCGGTAAACAGGTTTTCCGGCAGTGTGTAGCGATACTCGGTACCCGCTTGTAGCTGACCCAGATTCAGCCCGGCGCTGTCGTTATACACCGGGGCACTAGTGTCCGGTTCCACATCGGGCGCTTGTGCCACCGTCACCTTGACTGAATGGGTCGCTTCCGCTGTACCATCGCTGGCGGAGATGGTTACCGTGAATTCGCCGGAAGCGCTCGGTGTGCCAGATATTGTGCGGGTCGCAGCATCAAAACTCAGCCCATCCGGCAGGCCGCTGACGCGCCAGCTCAGACTGTCGTTATCCGCGTCGGTAAACAGGTTTTCCGGCAGTGTGTAGCGATACTCGGTACCCGCTTGTAGCTGACCCAGATTCAGCCCGGCGCTGTCGTTATACACCGGGGCACTAGTGTCCGGTTCCACATCGGGCGC